>NZ_SGPH01000010.1:0-376664 GCF_004208915.1 Pseudoalteromonas sp. CO342X | reverse complement strand
GCGGACGCAGGAGGATTCGAACCTCCGACCGCCTGGTTCGTAGCCAGGTACTCTATCCAGCTGAGCTATGCGTCCGTACAAGACAACCATTAAAAATGGCGGAGAGGGAGGGATTCGAACCCTCGATAGGGCTACAAACCCTATACTCCCTTAGCAGGGGAGCGCCTTCGGCCACTCGGCCACCTCTCCGTCTTGTGGGGCGTATAATATAGGTTAGAAAAAATATGTCAAATACTTTTCTTGTAAAAAAGCACTGAATGGTGATAGATTGTGCAGTCTGCTTAGTTACTCGGCACTAACGCCAATTTTTACTCATTTTGTAGAGGGTTAGGATCGCTGCAGGTATTTCTTAATGCACGTTGTTGACGCAAAACTTCGTCCAAAAATGCTTCTTGATAACCAAGCTGCTGAAACTCAGCGATACAAGCCCGATAATATAAAATTCTCGCTTGCTCGTGCTCATCGACATTTTCAAACTCATAATTGCTCATCTTATTGGATTCCCTATTTGTTATTTTTAACGCAGCATTAGAACTTGAAAAAGACTAGTTAGGAAATTGGGATAATCTAGTTTCAAAAGAGAAACAACTTTTATGATGAGTAGGAGTTGGCAATAACTACATAATAAAACTAAGTATTTAAAAATACTGTGAGATTTATCTTACGCAAATAACAGAAAAGCGCCATAAGGCGCTTTTCTAGATATACTTTCAGATTACGTGAAAATACTTACTGTTCAGCTTGCACTTCAGGACGCATGTGTGGGAACAAGATAACGTCTTTAATAGTCGGTGAGTCTGTGAATAACATCACAAGGCGATCGATACCAATCCCCTCACCTGCTGTTGGTGGTAAACCATGCTCTAGCGCACGAATATAATCCGCATCGTAGTGCATTGCTTCATCGTCACCTGCATCTTTTTCTTCCACTTGGCGAGCAAAGCGCGCAGCTTGGTCTTCAGCGTCATTAAGCTCAGAGAAACCATTTGCAAGCTCACGGCCACCCACGAAGAACTCGAAACGGTCTGTGATAAATGGATTTTCATCGTTACGACGCGCCAGCGGAGACACTTCCCAAGGATATTCAGTGATGAACGTCGGTTGGATAAGTCTGTGCTCAGCGACTTCTTCGAAGATTTCACATAGGAACTTACCTGGGCCCCATACACAGTTTTCAGGGATCTTAACGTGAACTTTCTTAGCGTATGCTTTTAGTGCTTCAAAGTGGTTTTCTGGATCTTTAAAGATTTCAGCTTGTGCTTCAGCATCTGGGCCGTATCGTAAAATAGCATCAGCCATAGACAAACGCTGGAACGCACTACCAAAGTCATACTCAATCGTCTCTGTCACTTCGCCTTCAGCATTTTTCACAGTATTAACAACTGTAGTAGTGCCTAACACGTCTTGTGCCACGGTGCGTAACATGTCTTCAGTCAAGTTCATCAAATCATTGTAATCCGCGTATGCTTGATAGAACTCAATCATAGTGAACTCTGGATTATGACGCGTAGATAAACCTTCGTTACGGAAGTTACGGTTGATTTCGAACACACGATCAAAACCACCAACCACTAAACGCTTAAGATATAGCTCAGGCGCGATACGTAGATACATATCAATATCTAGTGCATTGTGATGCGTTACAAAAGGACGTGCAGACGCACCGCCCGGAATAACCTGTAGCATCGGCGTTTCCACTTCCATAAAGTCACGTTCAGCTAAGAAGCGGCGAATACCTTCAATCACTTTTGAACGAATACGGAATGTTTCACGCGTGTCCATGTTAGTGATCAAATCAACATAACGCTGACGGTATTTTGCTTCTTGGTCAGTCAGACCGTGGAACTTTTCTGGTAGTGGACGTAGCGACTTAGTCAGTAGTTCATACTCAACCATGTCGACGTATAAATCGCCTTTACCGGATTTATGAAGCGGACCTTTAACACCAACGATATCGCCGATATCTAATTGACCATACTTCTCTTTTAGGTCTTTTTGTACGTCTTTTGAAGCATAAGCCTGAATACGACCTTTCATGTCTTGCAACACTAAGAAAGGACCACGTTTCGCAAGCAAACGACCCGCAACAGAAACATGATGATCAAGTTCTACTAGCTCTTCCTTCGATTTATCACCAAACTTAGCTTGTAGATCTTGTGTGTAGTCTTCGCGGCGGAATGAGTTCGGGTGGCCATTCGCAGGGCAATTTTCCCGGATCGCATCTAGCTTGCCACGACGCTCAGCAATAAGTTTATTTTCGTCTTGATTGTGATCTGTCATTGTTTAGCTCTTAGTTTAGCTTGTGGATTAAAGGCCTGATTTCAGGCTTGCTTCGATAAATTTGTCTAAATCGCCGTCTAGTACGGCTTGGGTATTGCGATTTTCAATACCTGTACGCAAATCTTTAATACGTGAATCATCTAGCACGTATGAACGGATTTGGCTGCCCCAGCCGATGTCAGATTTTGCATCTTCTTGGGCTTGCTTTTCAGCGTTTTGCTTTTGCAGTTCAAGTTCAAACAATTTCGCCTTTAACTGCTTCATCGCTTGATCTTTGTTCTTGTGCTGCGAACGGTCATTCTGACACTGCACTACCGTATTGGTTGGTAAGTGCGTAATACGTACCGCTGATTCTGTACGGTTAACGTGCTGACCACCTGCGCCCGATGCACGATATACATCGATACGAAGATCTGCAGGATTAATATCGATTTCGATATTGTCGTCAATTTCTGGGTAAACGAATACAGAAGCAAACGAAGTATGACGACGGCCGCCTGAATCAAAAGGACTCTTACGTACTAAGCGGTGTACGCCCGTTTCTGTACGAAGCCAACCATAAGCATATTCGCCCGTGACTTTAACTGTTGCGCCCTTAATACCAGCAACATCGCCATCGGTCGCTTCAACGATTTCGGCTTTAAAACCTTTCGCCTCAGCCCAGCGCAAATACATACGCAGCAACATATTACACCAGTCTTGGGCTTCAGTACCGCCAGAACCTGACTGTAAGTCGATGTACGCATCGTTGGCATCTTGCTCGCCTGAGAACATACGACGAAACTCTAGCTTTTCCAGCTGCTCAACAAGGCCGTTGACCTCTTGCTCTGCTTCAGTGAAAGTTTCTTCATCTTCGGCTTCTACGGCAAGCTCAACCAGACCTTCTGCATCATCGGCACCAGACACGAGATTATCGATGGTTTCAACAATCACTTCTAAATTCGATTTTTCTTTGCCCAGTGCTTGGGCTCTTTCCGGCTCATTCCATACAGCGGGATCTTCTAATTCGGCATTAACTTCTTCTAAACGCTCTTGCTTTAGAGCGTAGTCAAAGATACCCCCTAAGAAGCTCTGTACGTTCGCGAATTTCCTTGATTTGGTTAATCACAGGATTCACTTCAAACATTTACCATTACTCCAGAACTAAATTTGTCGGTTTGTGAATTCACACAAACAGGTCTGACAACGGGTCAGACCATAGATTTAAGCGACCAATAGTATCAAATAATAACCGCGCTTAGCATCCCTTAAAGTAAGAATTTTGGGAGTTTTTTAACAAACTCAGTACGCACATCTCTATAAATTCGGTTGCGCCTGAAGTTCACGCACAATGAGCTGCAAATTATATTTACCACGAAACTCATTAATATCTAATTGATAGGCAAACAAAGCATGGGTTGCCTGGAGATTTGGCCAAGCCCGAACGTCAACGTTAAATGCTATCGCATCAACCAATCGACCTGAACGATGCTTAAGCACAAGTTTTAGATGTTTGTCGCCAACAATACGTTGCTGCACTAACTCAAATACATCCTGAAATACCGGCTCACTAAATTGCTGCCCCCACGGACCTGCCTGCTGTAGTTCAAAAGCAAAATCCATGGTGAAGCAATCGCCCGGCAGTTCACCGTCCGTCAAGAGAATGCTTTGCTTTGCTTCTTCGCTCAGCGTCGCACTGACGTTTTGTTCGAATACCTGTTTAAACCGCGCAAATTCAGACTCTAAAATGGTCAGTCCTGCTGCCATCGCATGGCCACCGAATTTTACAATTAACTCTGGATGCTGGGTATTGATTGACTCCAGCAGGTCGCGCATGTGTAGACCTTCAATAGAACGACATGAGCCCTTTATCTCGCCGTTGTCGCCTTGTGCAAAGATAATGCACGGACGGTGATATTTTTCTTTTAAGCGTCCCGCCAGAATACCTATCACACCTTGATGCCAATCATCTTGATACAAACACAAGGCATCTGGTACTTCTTGGCTTTTAAGTACCAAACGCTCCAATACCGCTTGCGCCTCTTGCTGCATACTTTGCTCAATCTCGCGTCGTTCTATATTTAGACTATCGAGCTCAGACGCAATACGGCGAGCTTGGTTAATGTCTTTCGATAACAAGCAAGCAATACCTAAACTCATATCGTCAAGACGCCCGGCGGCATTGAGTCTTGGCGCTAACGCAAAGCCAAAATCACTGGCACTTAATCTAGCATTATTACGGTTAGAAACCTCGATAAGCGCTTGGATCCCTGGTCGCGTCTGACCGCTGCGGATCCGGGCGAGCCCTTGATGTACCAAAGTGCGGTTATTCGCGTCCAGAGCCACAACGTCAGCCACGGTTCCTAGGGCAACAATATCTAATAATGTCGCCAAATTTGGCATCGCGACATTTTGTTCCACAAAATAGTTTTGCGTCCGTAAGTAATGCCGCAGCGCTATCAGCAGATAAAAGGCAACCCCAACGCCCGCGATAGATTTTGAAGGGAAATCGCAGTCAAGACGATTTGGATTAACAATGGCATCGGCAATCGGCAACTCATCACCTTGTAAATGGTGATCGGTAACAATCACTTTAATACCCGCCTGCTTCACGATTTCGACACCGCGAATACAGGAAATACCGTTATCTACGGTGATCACCAAATCAGGTTTTATAGCAACGATTTGCTCGGCCAATGCTGGACTTAGGCCGTACCCCAAGCTAAATCTATCCGGCACGAGGTAATCCACACGCTGAAAACCAAACTGAGGCAACCCCTCCATTAACACGGCGGTGCTCGTTGCACCATCGGCGTCAAAGTCACCAACAATCAACACTTGTTGTTGCAAAGAAAGTGCTTCAGCCAGAATTTGGCTTGCAAGCTCGATGTCTTTAAATAATTTAAAATCGTGTAAGGTTGCGGCGCTATTATCGAGCTCAACGACCGATTTAACCCCTCTGGCAGCATAAAGCTGTTTGATCACGGGATGTAGTGAAGCCGGTAAATGGCTGTCATCAACCCGCTCTCTTGGTTTAATTTCTGTATGCATACTTTTTCACAAAACAAAAAAGGCCAAAATGGCCTTTTATATTCTTTATCTTGCTATCTTATCGAGTTCTCAACGCGAACTCCATCGCTAAGCGTGAGTCATTATGACTTAGGGCTATTTGCATCTAGCATTTGTGCGATAGCTGCTGCAGGTTGATAACCTGGGATCATTGAACCATCTTCAAGAATGATCGCTGGTGTTCCTGAAATACCAAAGCTTTGCCCTAGTTGATAGTGCTCGGCTACTGGCGCTTGGCAGTTTTCAACTGGTTTCACTTCACCACCAGCTTTCGCCTCAGTAAGTGCAGCAGCGGCATCTTTTGCACACCATACATTTTTCAAATCTTCATAGCCTGAACCACGCAAACCACCACGTGGGAAAGCTAGGTATTTCACGGTAATACCAGCTGCCAAGTAATCTTCTAGTTCACGGTGAAGTTTGCGGCAGTAGCCACAAGTAATGTCTGTGAATACCGTGATTTGATGCTTTTCATTTTCCGCTTTGTAGACGATCATTGAGTCTTCGTATTCAGCAATACCTTTTTGGCGCACATCACTCAACGCGTCTTCGGTGATATTACGGCGGTTATCAAGATCAATCATAGTGCCCTGAATTAGGTATTTACCATCGGCACTTGAATACAGTACCCCTTTATCTGTGATCACTGTTTTTAAGCCCGCAAGCGGACTATCTTTGATTTGCTTAACCGTTATACCTAATCCGCTAAATTGCGTTGTAATTGGGTCTACTTGTGCTGTTGGTGCGACAGGACCCTCAACTTGCTCAGCGAAAGCGCCAAAGCTCAATGCCAGTGAAGCGGCAACTATTAGTTTTTTCATTATGTTCTCTCTAAACCTGTTATTTGAGGGGTTCACGCGCCCCTTTGTGCTACTCACTAAGACCGGAGTAACCATAAATAATTCCCAAGCAACAAAAATTAAGCTCTTGGGTGATGCTGCTGGTGCAATGTTTTTAAACGTTCACTGGCAACATGTGTATAAATTTGAGTCGTCGACAAGTCGCTATGGCCAAGCATCATTTGCACAACTCGCAAGTCAGCGCCATGATTCAATAAATGTGTTGCAAAAGCATGACGTAGCGTATGTGGCGATAACGGCGACTTAACGTCTGCCAAAATAGCATAGTGTTTTATGCGATGCCAAAAAGTTTGTCGCGTCATACCTATGCCTCGCTTGGATGGAAAGACAAAATCGGTAGCATGCTTGATCATTAAGCCCCGCCCTTTTTTGAGAAATTGTTCGATCCAATGCAATGCTTCTTCACCCATAGGCACTAAGCGCTCCTTGCCTCCCTTACCACGAACAAGTACAACAGCTTGTCTCATGTTGACTTGCTCCATTCTTAGCCCGACTAACTCAGTCACGCGCAACCCCGTGGCATACAAGAGCTCGAGCATTGCTTTATCTCTCAGCCCCATCGGGTCGTCACAATCAGGAGCATTTAACAAGGCCTCAACTTCTTGCTCTGACAAGGTTTTTGGCAGCGATGGTGTTGTTTTAGGTTGCGCAATAGTATCCAGTGGAGACTGCGCGATTTGTTTTTCTCGCAACCAATATAAATAAAATCTCTTTAATGCACTGATGGCTCGCGCGTTACTCTTTGCTTTTAAGCCCTTGTCTATTCTGTGTGCCAAATAAGCCTCGACGTCTTGGCTTGTGATTGCCAGTAAAGAAGACACCGAGGTTTCTGCTTTTATAAATAAGAGAAACTTTTCAAGGTCACTGCGATAGGCTGCAATGGTATTTTCACTGAGCCCTTGCTCCAAAAATAGCGCATCTAAAAAGGCTTCTATATATTGCGGATCGGACAGTGTATGGGTAGTTGCTTGGTGTTCGCTCACAGAGTACCTGTATTAATTATTAACGTCATGATGTAGACTTGCGACCTATAATACCAGTCAAATTGAAAGTGATAAATACAATGCAAATTGGGTTATTTTACGGCTCGACAACATGTTACACAGAAATGGCCGCAGAAAAGATTCAAGAAATCATCGGCAAAGACACAATTACCTTATTTAATATTAAGGACGAGCCGCTAAAACAAGCAGAGCAGTTTGACTTCCTCATTTTTGGTATCTCAACATGGGACTTCGGCGAACTTCAGGAAGACTGGGAGTCTCACTGGGACGATATCGACAGCGTTGATCTGAGCAACAAAGTGATAGCGCTATTCGGCATGGGTGACCAACAAGGTTATGGTGAATGGTTTCAAGATGCACTAGGCATGCTACATGAAAAAATTGCCCCTCAAGGCGTCACCTTTTTAGGTTACTGGCCAAATTCAGACGACTATGAATTTGAAGCGTCAAAAGCACTGACCGAAGATAAAAGTCAGTTTGTTGGCCTGGCACTAGATGAAGACAGTCAATACGACAAAAGCGACGAGCGTATCGCGACTTGGATAGAGCAAATCATGACGGAATACGCCGAATTAGATATTTAGCGCAGTAAGCGTTAGCACTTATTAATGTAACTCAAGGCCGTGTTATTACTTATAAAACTGGCTCAATGCGGCCTCAATTTGAGATAGCTTGTACGGCTTATGGATCACATTATCAAAAACTTCATTTTGAGCTTGAGTTAAGAAAATATCAGCGGTTATCGCCAAGATCGGTAACCTTGAATTTTCTTGTTTGATTAAATGTGCGGCCTCTGTTCCACTCATACCCGGAAGATTCACATCCATAAAAATGATGTCAAAGTGTTTTTCTTTTGCCACTTCAAAATAGGCTTCAGCAGATTCGAAAATATCATAGCTACAACTAAGTTTGTCGAGTATCGCAGTGATCAGTAGCTGATTAAGCGGATTGTCTTCTATCACACCAATTTGATGATAGAAAATGGCGATGTGCTCTGTTTTTGGTGGCAAAGCAACTTTGACTCCACTTTCGCTTTTGCACGGAATAATAAACACCACCTCAGTCCCCTCGCCCTCTTGGCTGGAAACGCTGATCCGCCCCCCCATAATATCAATAAGTGCTTTAGTCACACATAGACTTAACCCAATCCCTAAGTTTCCTCTACCCTCAAACATGCTAAAGCGGTCAAAAAGATTACTTTGCTCAAGCGCCGAAAGGCCTTTACCACTGTCTTTTACAATAAACTGTATTTCATTACCAATGACATATGCTCTGAGCACCACTTCTTGCCCAGCCTCGCTGCTCTGAATTGCAGTGTCGAGTAAAGTCTCTATAACGCGCGACACTTTATCCTTATCGAGCATCAAAGCCTCACCTTTATAGACACCAGCAATAGAGTGCGTAATAGTAATATCGTGTTGTTTTGCCTCAGTAGCAAAGCGAGCAACTGACTGCTTGAGAAGATCGGATAATGAACAAAGAATGGGTTCAAACTGAACTTTTTCACCTTCAATAAGCTCAAGCTCTAATACGGAATCAATGACAGTAAGCAGTTTACTTCCCCCCGTTTCTATATTTTGCAGGTAGCTTGTCGTAGATTCAGAAAACCCTTCAGCTTCAGCTGAGTTGAGTACCACATCATTAAAACCAATGATGGCATTAAGTTGGGTGTGCAGTTCATGGCTGATATCAGATAAAAAACTGTCTTTGGAATCATTGAGCAGTTTAAGTACGTTTACTTCTCTGCGCAGTTCAAGTTGCCGAATTACCTGACGACCCAAGGTGGCGAGTGTTTTCCTTTGCAAATCGGTGAGTTTTTTGGGCTTATCACTGATAGCACAAATAGTGCCTACCTTATAACCGCCTGAGCTAATCAGCGGTGCACCGGAGTAATGGCGGATTTTCGGGCCGCCAGTAACCAGTGGATTGTCAAAAAAGCGCTCATCTTCTAGGGCGTCTTGCACCTCAAATACATCTTCTTGCAAAATAGCATGAGAACAAAAGGAGATATCTCGATGGGTTTCATCCACATCCAGCCCCACTTTGGACTTAAACCATTGGCGATTTGTGTCTATCAAGCTAATAAGCGCAATAGGCGTTTCACAGATCTCTGACACCAGCTGCGTAATTTCATCAAGATTTGCTTCTGCAGCTGTATCCAATACCTTATATTCGCGCAGCGCTTTGAGACGATTTTCTTCGTTATTTGGGATCTCGGCTTTTTTCATGAACACCTACACAAGCGAATTAAACCAGCTAAGTACACGTAAATCAGACTGCACTTTTGACACGATGATTCTGACCATTTCTCAGCTAAAGTGTAGAAGATAAATCACGATACGAGCAAAAAATATCCATCACATTTTTAGGTAAAACTCATGACATAAAGAAACAAAATCATTCGTATATTGGTTATCTACATCGTATATCACCAACGATTGCTCATGACTTGGTTGTGCTATGCTTTGTTTGCCTATCAGTAGCAATCTGCGAGAGTAAGATTTACTCGGGGTGGTTTTAATCGCACAGCTTGAAACAAGAAACCAATTTCGCGCTTTGGCAAGCTGACAAAAGAGCAAACTCTCTTGATAGGGTAAAATTACTGCAAGTTGCCCAGCATCCGTCGTAAACTTTTCGAAGGCATCAAGCAACGCATCAAAACTTAGGCTGTCCGTGTGTCTCGCTCTATTTCTCGCTTGATTTTCTCCTTTCAAACTCGCGTTGAAGTAAGGTGGGTTTGATACCATGAGGTCAAAGCGCAGCTCGCTATCAAACTCTTGTATTGCACAGCGATGTAGCTCAATATCAGGCCACGGGCTGTGCTTGATATTAAACTCTGCATCCTTTAACGCATCGTCATCAAGCTCAACCGCATGGACTGTGCTCATTGGACTTCGCTGTTTACACATCAATGCGATAAGCCCAGTTCCCGTTCCGACATCAACAACCCGGTTGACTTTAGCGAGAGGAACCCACGCGCCAAGCAAAATACCATCCGTCGAAACCTTCATTGCCGCATGATGCTGGGTCACCGAAAACTGTTTAAATGCAAACTGAGACATCCTATACCTTTGAGAAAATGCAATAGCAACGTATAATTCCGCTATTGTCCTTTATTTGTGATGCAATATGCAATTTACTGAATTTGATTTAGACAGCAAGCTGATTAGTGCGATTAAAAAAATGGGTTTCGATACTCCCACCAGCATTCAACAGATGGCTATTCCTGAAGCGCTAATTGGCCGAGATATTCTCGCCAGCGCACCAACCGGTACGGGTAAAACCGCTGCATTCTTGATCCCTGCGATTCAGTATTTGCTTGATTTCCCTCGTAAAGAGCCAGGCTTTGCCCGCGTACTTATCATGACGCCAACGCGTGAACTTGCCTATCAAATACACGAGCAATGTGAACTCCTTGCCGCAGGTGTTAACCTTAAAATAGGCGTGGTAACTGGCGGTATTAATTACGGTAGCCACAAAGAAATCTTCGAAAAGAACAATGATATCCTCATCGCAACCCCAGGTCGTTTGATGGAATATCTTGAAACCGAGAACTTCCACGCAGAAAACGTTGAGCTACTGATCTTAGATGAAGCGGATCGCATGCTAGACATGGGCTTTCGAAAAGAAATGCTACGTATTTGCTCTGAAGCGGTTAACCGTCGTCAGTGCTTTTTGTTCTCCGCGACCCTTGAGGGCGAAAGCGTTGAGAAGTTTGCTGAACGTATATTACAAGACCCAGCACTACTTGAAGCCACGCCATCACGTAAAGAAAAAGGTAAAATCCATCAGTGGGTTCATCTTGCTGATAACTACGAGCACAAAGTCAATTTGCTCGCACAACTACTAGATGACGAAGAAGTAACCAAAGCGGTTATCTTCGTAAAAACGCGTGAACGCCTAGAAACACTCGTTGGCGAGCTATTTGCTAAAGGCATTAAAACCACTTGGCTGCGTGGTGAAATGCCACAAGACAAACGCATGGCTGCAATGGCAAGTTTTCACAGTGGTAAGACGAATATCTTAGTGGCAACAGATGTTGCAGCCCGTGGTATCGACGTTGCAGATATCAGCCACGTATTTAACTTTGATATGCCGCGCACCGCAGATATTTATGTACACCGCATCGGTCGTACAGGCCGCGCTGGTAAAAAAGGCACCGCGGTTTCCTTGGTTGAAGCCCACGATGTTGAAATTTTAGGCAAGGTTGAACGTTACACCGACCAAAAACTTAAGCGCCGTGTAATTAAAGGTTTAGAACCTAAACATAAAGAAGCAAAAGCACCGAAGAAGAAAAAAGATCCGGTGAAAATCAAGGCGAAAAAGAAAGCCGCCAAGGTTAAAAAGAAAAAGTAACCCAAAAAACCAGCGTCATTACGCTGGTTTTTTTATGTTAATTTGGGAAAGTGCTAATCTGGATAAGCCTTAACTTGCTATGTTAGATTTGATTGGTAGAACTTAGTTAAATCTAACGGTCGTATATGCGCCAATAGCGAGCAATGGAAACATCGCATTAAGTGTTTACTTCACTTCCTCAGCTTGGATGTTAATAGTGATGGGTGTGACTTATTTTCCCTTATTTTTTGTCTCAGAACATCAAAACGCCAATATTTAGAATCGACTACTTACGCTCGGTTGCTTAGACATAATATCGACAGTTTCAATAATCTTACTTATAACCACGTCAGGCGCATCGCCTGGAATGTTATGAGTAGCGCCTTTAACAACAATATGTTCTGAATTGCGAGAAAGCTGAGCGATACTTTTTTGCATTTCAGCCCACTTATCTCCGACGCTGTAGAAGCGAGGTGCCGTTTTGTAGGCTTCTCTGTCATGACTCATTATCACCATTTTTAGATTACCAAAGTCATAATTGAAATCTTCTAAGGGTGTGAAGAAGCCGCCTTCGTTTCGGTAAGCTGACATCACTTGCGCGTATCGAAAACTGGAATAGTACTGGTCTAGTCGTTGCGCCAACGAAGAGTCATATTTCTTAAAGAGATTCTTGATATCTGATATCCCCAGAATCGGACCAGCGTAATGCCAAATTTGCACATGTGTCGCGATGGGAGAGAAGGTTCCGCGTAATATTTCATGTTGATTCTCGTGCGCTGAATCTAACAATATTAGCGCAGCCAAATTACTGTTGGTTATTGCGGCAGTGTGTCTTGCGATAATTCCGCCGTATGACCGCGCAACTATAATGACCGAGTTGTCACCGGCAACATGTTGAATAAGAGACGCTTGAAGTTGAGCCTTTTGTTTCGTCGTAAAATCAGTTGGAATGTCGTCACTGCCACCATGACCTAATCGGTCGTAATAACATGACGTGAATGTCTGTGGTAGTTGCTCAGAAATTGATGACCAAACCTGTTCCGAGTCATCGCCATAACCAGACTCAAAAAAACATAGGGATTTCCGCTGCCTTTACAGACATACCTCACTTGTTTGCCTTCAAATGAGAAATAGTCGCCTGAAAGAGGAATTGGCTGATGAACAAAAAACGCAATAGTACGCAATAATATATAAATACTAAATATTATTAACATCGCTAAAGTTAGCTTGCTCAAGAAAAAACGTTGATAAATCGAAGACATATTTATCCCCTAATGTATTTACGCACAGTGTCTGAAAGTATTTATAACGCGCGAGTTAGCGAGCGTCCTGATTGATGCGTTTGTTAGCTTGTGCTGCACGAATAAAATCAAGATCACTAGTGATAACTCCAATACCCGATGCGACTACATCAGAGTAGGATTGGGTAATCGATTCATGTCGAGACCAAAGATAAACATCCGAACCATAACTCTGTAATCTTGATGCGAGGCGTTCAGGATAGCCCCAAAAAAACTTTGTCATCGAGGGTGGTATAAAAAGAATGGTGTTCCTACAGGACTCAGGAACCAGTCCAGCCCATCCAACTAAAAGATAATTTATTCCGCAACTCTTTACGCTACCAACGCTTGCTAACCGTAAAGACGAATCCTTGTTTCGAAACCAATCCATACCTTTTGAAGAGGTAATTACAATATGGTTAGATTTTTTTCCAGCTAGATACTCATATAGAGTTTCGAATGAACGTATGTCGTTATCCTTTAGGTTTAGCCAAAACTCATGCTTTGGATACCGTTCGTAAAACGCCTCTAACTTGGAAATCCTAAAACCTTTTCCTCTAAATGGGAAAGTCGCACCATCATCAAACGTATATCCATATCCTGCATCAAGATTTTTCAACTGCTCAAACGATGTTTTATGTACTGGCCCAGACCCGTTTGTAGCACAATCTAACGTCCAGTCATGAAAAACAACCAGTTGGTCATCACGCGTTCTGTGAACATTTAAATGAATTACGTTAGCCCCTGCTGCAACGGAAGAAGCCACAGCTTCTAGTGTGTTCTCAACTGAATTGGTGTTTGATGCTTCTATTGAAAGGGAGGTACAGCCAGTTTTTTTTAATTTTTCATAGTTAACTGCACTTCCGCCTCCTCGATAGGCCACGATCTCGCCATGTCGCTGAAGGTCAGGAACGAACATATATGCGTTAACAACTCCTAGTGTGATTATGCAAGACAGTGCGATCAAAAACGTCTTAACTATTTTTATAAACATTTATTACCTGATTCCTTGATAGATAGATAGATGGTCGATGAAAGCTAACATTTTAGTATTTATGCAACACGCAGTTTGTGTTGCATAATCGCATGTTGGACTGAGCCGCTACCTGCTCGGTATGGCAGAGTTGGTGTTGTTTATACTATGACTTACTTAAAAAAAATAGACTTTTTGGAGGCACTCACTTTCCTAGTTAGTGTAATCATATGTAAGCTTTCCCTGCATTGCTCAGCGCTTATTATGTATTCATTACACCTAAATTTGGCTTAATAAGCAATTATATTTTTTACGCATGCAGAGGCCGCTAGCCAGAGCAATTAAGCAGGTTAACTACTTGATTTTACAAAGCAGTCATAATCAAACATACCCTCCTTGGCTAATATCAAAGCGCATCCATGCGCTTCTCGTTCATTCTTTTGAAACGACGCGATCGAGCGAACCAAGAAAACGTCGCCCCAGCATCACACTTAATCCTCAAACCCTAAGCCGGTATATAATACCAATTGCACTAAGTCTCCAATCAATTTGAAGGGTGAAATACCATATTAGCGTCGTTAAAAATTTCTCATTTAGAACAACTAAATAGCAAAATTTTTGCCTAGCTACTAAAGCTATTTCTCCGCTTCAAATTGCTCATTTACCTAATACAATTGGTATCGCAACCGCCTTGTAAGGCACATCCCTATGCCAGACAAGACTTGGCCGACATCCTGTCGGCACATTGTATATCAGCTTATGCTTTTCGGGTGTGATGGAGGGGGGATTAGTTTTGACTGCGAGCTCTAGTTTTTCTCTCAAAGCAGCAAATTTGCCTGCAAGCACCAAACAAAACTATCAGCACCGTTTTCCTCCCTAATCACACCCGAAAGTAAATTGCCAATGAGTCATTTCAACGCATGGATGCGTGAAAAGCTGTGACAGGGCCAAGGATGGCCCTTACACGGCGGTGACGTTCATATTGGCAATTTGCTTGAGGAGTCAGTGTGATGTTGGGAGTGCCCTTTCTTTTGCATACTTCTCTTTGGGAATCAAAGAAAAGTATGTCGTAGCCCATGGATGGGCGTCGAAACTAGTCAGGAGGACATATTAGCCTTACCCTCCTTGGCTAATATCAAAGCGCATCCATGCGCTTCTCGTTCATTCTTTTGAAACGACGCAAAAGAACGAACCAAGAAAACGTCGCCCCAGCATCACACCACTACAACAAATCAAATACCGGCTCTATCGCAACTAGACTGAAGTTATCCAAATCCAAGCGGTGCTGTATTCCTAGCGGCAAAACCCACTGTGGATCGGTATGGCCAAAGTCAAGCCGAGTTATTACGGGTAAACTGTCACAGCCAAACTCATCACGTACAACCGATAAAATCACTTCATCAAGCGCAGCCATCTCGCGCTCGCTGTAGTCCCGTGCGCGGCCAATCATTAAGCCGGATATTTTTTCAAACACGCCCATTACGCCATAGTTACGTAACCAAAAGCGAATATAGTCTTGACTGGGTTTGTCCTCAGAGGTTTATAAAAATAGCAATTTGTCTTGCCAAAATGACGGCGATGGCCAGTATTCTGTGCCTTTTAGCATCTCCATCACTTCAAAACAGCCACCAAATAGCCGCCCTTCCACTTGCCCAGTACCTTGCAATACTTTTGGACCATTTGTCGCAATAGCGGGATGCAGCTTACCGACGTTTTCTGGTATTGCCCACTCAGGATAACCATGAGAATAAGCTTTGAATATTGGATAATGGACTTCACCTAGCAGCGCCTGCGCTAAATAGGCTTGATACTCAGCACTAGCGTTGTGATACTGGGAGAAACCGGCCATGACCGATGGGCCGTTAAAGGTGACTAATCCCCATTGGTTCAGCAATGTGGTGAGCGTCGAAAAGTCAGAATAGCCCATCATAAACTTAGGGTTATTCAAGATAACGGATTTATCTAAATAAGGCAGGATCCGCGCGGAATCTGAACCACCAATGGAAGAAATTATCCCGGCGATATTCGGGTCGGCAAAGGCATTATTAATATCTTTTGCACGTAATTGTGGCTGTGAAAAAAGCACGTCTGCGGCCGTTCGAGCCGACGGCATTTCAACAATATAAAAACCAAGCGAACGCAGGTTTGCTAACCCTTGCTCAAAGATGTGAGGAAATGTACCTGGGCCACCCCAGCTAGGTGATACAATCGCAAGGGTATCACCTCGGTTTAGTTTTTTAGGCTTGCGTAATTGCACCGTCTATCTTGCCTTAATGGAATATTCATCAGCAACTAGATATATCCCATTAAGACAACAGAATCAAACGCTTATTCGAATCGTTCAACGCGAAACGGAGCTAAATCAACAGAGGTAGGTTTGCCTGTCATGAGTTCAGTAATAAGCGTGCCAGTAATGGCCGACATTAAAATCCCCGTCCTAAAGTGTCCACACGCATTAATATAACCTTCCACTCCATCAACGGGGCCCAAAATTGGCAGCTCATCCGGTGTACCAGGTCTAAGTCCTGCCCAACAACGTTTAATACTCGACTCTTTTAGCACCGGCAAGCACTTCATAGCACCTTGTGACAACTCAGTGATTTTATCTAGACTATTGGTGGTGTCGAAGCCTTTTTCCTCCGTTGATGAGCCAATTAAAATCTCGCCGTTGTCCTTTTGTGCAATGTAGCAATCACTGGTACTGATACAACCATTTAATACTTTAGGCATGCGCTCAGACAACACTATTTGACCTTTAACCGGGTAAACTGGCATGTGTTTACCTGTTGCCTGATGGTAAATGTCATCCGCCCAGGCGCCAGCGGCATTAATTAGAGTATCGCAATGCAGACTTTGATCTTGCGTCCTCACGCCTATCACCTTATTGCCTTCACGCAGTACCTCTAGCACTTCGGTATTCAGAAATAACTCAACACCATTTTGGCGCGCGCCTTCGGTATACGCATCTACTAATCGGTATGGGTTTACCTGATGGTCGCAAATAAAATCTATTGCACCAATCGCATCAGGAGTGATGTAAGGCTCCTCTGCACGTAATTGCTGTTGGTCTAGCCAACGGATCTGCGAAGACAAATTAGGGATCCCAGACACTATGCTATCTGCATATATTTCATCATCGCGATTGTACATAATGAATTTAAGACCGGTACGTTCAAACTTAAAGTCGACATCATGTCTGGCCAGCATTTCTTCATGCAGTGCTGGATATAACTCGTTTGACTTGAGCGCAAGTTCAAAAAAGCATTCTGGTAATTGATGCGGCCGCAATGTTTGTGCAGCTTCGGTATCGCCTTCACTTTGGAGCTTCGACAAGGTTTTGAAAAATATCACACCACAGCCAAGTCCAACCGACTCACCAATTGCCCATAATCCACCCGCAGATGCACGAGACGCGTTACCCGGTTTTTTTAAATCCACTAACGCGATTTTTAGGTTGGTATCGCGGCTTAAAAAATAGGCACAGGCAGCACCAATTACACCGCCACCAGCGATAATGACATCATACTGCTTCATGGTTTTTCTCCAGTAAAGTAAATGGAATTGGGTCAAGTGGGAATCTTGGTCTTATCACACCGAGTGTATCTAAGTGCCCTGCAGCGTGCAGTCGGTCTAGTGCATAGCTAGAGCACATTTTTCCTTGGCAGTCTCCCATGCCAATACGGGTTCTCATTTTCACGCTAGACAAATCTTTCGCACCTTGTTGCAACGCTAAATCGAGTTGCTGGCGCTTTACTTGTTCGCAGCGACACACCACGGTATCTGCCTGGGTTAGCTCAAGTAGTCCCTCTCGGCGCGCCGAGAAGCGATCAAATCCGGCTCTAAACTTCTGTGCTTGCTTACGCTTAGTTTTGAGCTTGCGCATTCGCGTGTGGAAGGCCGTTTCGCTTAAACAGGCTTGTTCATAGGCAAGCATGGTTGCGGCCATTTTCCCTTCAATGATAGCCGCTTCGGCACCTAGCAAACCATTGGTGTCACCACAGACAAAAATTGAATTTAAGCTACTGCGTAAATTGTCATCTAATAAAGGCACATAACCATTCGTGGTGGTGTACTGATGAGAAACTCCAAGTAGCATGGCAAGCTGGGTGCGGGCAACAAAACCATAGCCGACCCCTAGACTATCCACGGCTAAATGCTGTGCTTTTGACAAGTCCGCATGCCAGTGCTCATCGTAAGGCGCTACGGTAACACTGGAGAGTTTTTCTTGGCCTTCTGCTTTCACAATGCCATAGCCATACTTGAACGGAATATTATGCTTTTTGAGATACGCCAACATACTCAATCCCGAAAGCGTAAGCTTAGGTTTATTAAGCAGCGCCACGGTCTCTTTCGCCAGTTCACTAAAGCGACTCGCTTCATATACGCCAACTACTTGTGCACCGGATTTATGTAACTGGCAAGCAACCAGTGGCAATAATGGTCCAGTTCCGACTAACGCCACTTTTTTCCCTGGTCGAACTAACCCACTTTTAAGCTGAAGTTGCATCCCACCCATTAACATCACACCAGGTAACTGCCATCCTTCAAATGGCACACTGCGCTCATGACAACCAGTTGACAGAACCAACTTGGTGTAATCTATTTGTGTTAACTGATTTTGTGTTTGCAACAGCAAACCGCTTTCGCCTTCAGGCCCAAGCACTTTGGTTTGTAGTTGTAGTGTTATATCTTGTTTATGATGTTCGTAGCGTACCTTTAGTGCAGCCATCGCTCGTTTAAGATTTTCATCTAAATGAGGAAGCTTACTTGCTTGTCGAAGTGGCCCGCGATAGATCACCCCACCAATTTTTGGTGCTTCATCCACTAAGGTGCAAGTAATGCCATATTTAGCCAGCTCAGCTGCACAGCTAACGCCTGCAGGTCCTGCACCGACAATAACGATTTTTTCTTTTTGACAACTAGACATCACACTATACCCCGACCTGCTTGAAACGATTTTGTTTGGTTTCAACCTGCATATTGGGTTGTACTAAGGTTTGGCAAGCCTTTTGTTTATGTTGTTTGTTTATTGTTACCTGACAACAGTGACAAACCCCCATACCACAATAAGCACCAGATACGGCCTCTCGATCGCTTTCCATAATTTGCTTGTAGTTTGCCGCAAGCAAAACAGACAACACGGTTTCACCATCGCATGCGTTAACCGCAATGTCGTCGATTTGAATTTGGAACTGTAACCCCTCAGGGTCTGTAATATCTTGGGTTCTGGATAATTCAGACATGAAAAAATGCTCCTTCAATAAAGTCGCACAAAGCCTACTATCCAAATATTAAAAATAAACATTTTATTTACTTTATTCACTTTAATTTGATCCAAATTAACTTTTAAGCACTCTCGCGCTAATTCTGTTCAATTCGGTGCAAATGCTGCACTCACCTCACTAAAGCAGTGCAATGTGAACATATTTACAGACCAACAAAAACCACATCTTATTGATATTAAATAATTTTAATTTATGGCACAGTTTTTCCTTATCAACTAACACGACAAAGAAAGGAGCGTAATTATGTACACTTTATATCAAACGATGTACTTACTTTGGCATTTGGATGTGAGTATCTGGCCTGTGCACGATACAGCAACAAACCCAACAGATGTTAAGGAGAAGGCACAATGACACTTGGCAAACTAGATACTGCGGTACACGCAGTAATGAACGATATGCTCACCCCATCACAAGCTGCAAAAGCCTATCATGTGTCGCAGCGAGCACTTTACGAAGCACTGCGACGCTCCCAAGAAAAACAGCAAACTCGATGGCAAAAATTAATGCATGAAAAGGCAAGGCTTGAGCAAAGTCTGGCTCGGATAAATAAGGAACTGCATGAACAATTTGTCTAATAGCGCTATGCAGCTTCGCATTATTCAGGCGCCTAGCTTGAAATACAATCGCTTAGATTGTCAGCTTTGGGTAAAACAACTCAGCGCACTGACGCAAGCCTGTATTAATCTTGGCGCCTCTATCGGCTTTTTGCCCTCATCCTCTAGCAGAGCAATACAAAACTACTGGTGGCAGGTATTCGATGCTGTGATCAAGTCGCAAAAGACGCTTATTATCGCTGAACTTAATGGCGTAATGGCAGGTTGTGTGCAACTCTCACCAGCAACAAAAGATAATGCTCAGCACCGGGCAGAAGTGGAAAAACTATTAGTGCATCCAAACAGCCGACGCAAAGGCGTGGCAACAAAGCTGATGCAAGCCATAGAGCAAGAATCTACACGGCAGCAGATATCGTTACTCGTCCTTGACACACAATCGGATTCGGACGCAGAAATCCTATATCAGAGTTTGGGTTTTAAAGTTGCTGGGCAAATCCCTCATTTTGTCAGTGATGAGCGCGGTGACTTCCATGCCACCACATACTATTACAAACTGCTTGCACCGACCTTGCGCAATCGTATTGAGAACCTAGCTCAAGCGCATTATGCCAATGAATATTAGCAAACCAGTCTAATCAAGCGACTCGCTACGACTTTCATTCAGGCGATAAAAAAACAGCTTACCGGTGTGCTGCGGTGTAGTTACAGCCTCTAAGATTGGCGCAGCGCCTTGTGGTATGCTCATCACATTGGGATTATTGATAGTAAGACCATCGCGCAGCTTAGTATCTATTGCCCCAGGACACAATACCGTTATTTTGTAGCCATCTTTGTGAAGACCTTTAGATAAGGTCACCACGCCCGCTTTCGCCGCACAATAAGACGTCCAATCTTTGTAACTGTTAAATGCCGCCGTCGACGCCACATTGATCAAATGTACCGCTTTGTTTGCTTTAATTGCAGCACGAGAAATTAAATAAGTACCGATTAGATTTACTTCGATGTCACGGATCCAAAGATTTGGGTCTGAGTCTGCCACTAAACTTGAGTAAAGCGTTCCTGCCGCATTGATTACACAGTCATAAGATTTGTCGTCAAAAAAACGCTCAACTCCAGCTGGTTTAGAGACATCAAGCTGCGCGCGTGATGGTGCTTCTACTTCGTGTCCTAAGCGCTTCAATTCATCGCTTAAATAAGCGGCAAGACCACCCTGTCCGCCCGTTATTAACACTTTCATTTCTGTGGCTCTGGGATTGGATGATTGTCGCTTTGCTCTATTAGCTTTTTATACTGATCGTAGATTTTTTGCTTTAAGTTACTAGAGCTAACGCCAGCACCATAAGGAAAGTAAAATACCTGAACTCCAAGCTCTTTCAGATAATCATATTTTCCCTTCCAATCATCGCCAATCACGAACACATCAATATTTAGATTTTTCACCGTTTCACGATGATCTAAAGTACGTTGTGGAATAGCAAGATCTGGATCTCTTAACCCTTCGATAATCGCTAAACGCTCTTCAAATGGCACTGCCGGTGGCTTTTTATAAGAACAAACAAGTTCATCGGTACTTACACCAACGATCAACGTGTCCCCTAAACCTCGGCCATAACTAATCATTTTTAAATGATTACTGTGAAATAGATCAAATGTTCCTGAGACATAAACAATTTTATTTTTCATAAATTGCTATTTCCCTCCAGCTAAATCAATAAAAGTTCCTGTAACAAAGCTTGCTTCGTTACTTAAAAGCCAAGCGATGGCATTGGCAACCTCAATCGCGGTTCCACCTCGCTTCAGCGGTAAAAAATCGGCTAGGCGATCAACTCGGTTTGGTTCGCCACCGTCGCCGTGGATATCGGTATAAATGCAGCCCGGTCTCACGCAGTTCACGCGGATCTGCTCAGCGGCTAATTCCAGAGATAAGCCTCTAGTGAAGCTGTCTATTGCACCTTTTGCAGCCGCATAGTCAACATATTCATTGGCCCCACCTAAATAAGAAGCTGCCGACGATACATTCACTATTGCGCACTGTGCTGGATTGGCACTTAAACGCATGTGTTTAATTGCTTCGCGAGCACAAATGAAATACGGCGTAACATTATTAGTAAGCATATTGTTGATACGCGCTGCAGTCATGTGTTCAACTCGAGTCTGCACGTTCAGCACGCCCGCGTTGTTGACCAGATGCGTAACTATGCCAATATCGGTCTTTATCTTGTCAAACATTGCCTCTACGGATTTTTCATCTGTGACATCTGCTTGTAACAAATACGCTATACCATTATTACTTAGGATGGTATCAGCAACCGTTTCTGCGGCTTGCACATTCTGCTTGTAATTTATAACAACGGTAAATCCTTGTTGTCCCAGCAGTTGAGCCGTTGCCGCACCAATCCCACGGCTCGCACCGGTGATAAGTACCACTTTTTGCATCTATTATTCCTTAAATTGGGCCAACAGCTACTGATAGTTCAGTACTTCTACACCCATGTCTTCTTTGACGTGTTCTATCACCATATAGGTATGATTTGTACCAACTCCAGGTATTTCAACAATTTGACCTAATACCTCACGATATTGACGCATATCCTGGACTCGGATTTTAACTAAATAATCAAAGCCACCAGCTACCATATCACAAGAAACGACGTTGGGAATTTTTACAATATGCTGTTTAAACACCTCAAATACCGCTTCGGTCGAGCTTTTTAAGGTAATTTCCACATGCGCAACCAAATGCTGGCCAAGTTTTGCGGCATTTAATCTTGCCGTATACCCTTCGATATACCCCTCCGACTCGAGTTTTTTTACTCGATCGAGACACGGACTCGGACTCAAGTTTACCTCTTTCGCCAAGTTTACATTAGAGATCCGACCATTGCGCTGGAGCGCGTCTAAGATTGCTAAATCGATGCGATCTAATACCCGAGTTTTAATGGAAGTCGTCATATCAGCATAAAATTTTGTGAGGGTTTGAGATTACCCGCAAATTTACCGTATTCCTTAAAAATAAAACAGCATATTCTGCTGTCTTTTCGATAGAATGCCCGCGAAATTAACGATAAAGGGCAAAGCGGCTTATTTCAGTCTTTAACGCGGCTTTGTTCGAACATTTAGATAATGCATTCTGGCTAAAATTTGAACCCCCAAATGGGTGTGTTATGGTTAGCAATGTGACTGCATCATTTTGTCGTAATTGAGGCTTCCTATACAAATTAAACTACACTTTCAACCTTTGGTTGCTTAGTTTGGCATCAGTTCAGATGTAGTTTTGTAATCTGCACATTAAGGTGTGTGATTCCATAGGCAGGCGCGAATTACATGTATTTTTGACTCCAATTTTTGAGGGTTGCTTATGCTTTATAACGGCGATTTGACAACTAACTGTCCTATCCGACAAAAGATCCGTGATTTTTACCGCATCGATGAGAACGCAGTAATTGATCATATTTTACCTTTAGCTGAGGTAGGCGTTACAGCTCGAAGCCGAGCATGGGAACGTGCACGTCAAATGGTATTAAACATTCGTAGAGATCAAGATGGTCAAAACGGTGTAGACGCGCTTTTAAATGAATTCTCTCTTTCTACCGAAGAAGGCGTGGTACTGATGTGTTTGGCCGAAGCTTTACTTCGTGTACCAGACAAAGCAACACAAGAAAGCCTGATCCGCGATAAGCTCGCAAAAGGCGACTGGAGTTCACACTTAGGCAGCAGCGACTCATTATTTGTTAACGCTTCAAGCTGGGGTCTACTCGTTACCGGTAAAATGGTTAACTATTCAGACAAGAATAAAGAAGAACAATTTGGCGTGCTAAAACGTACAATTGGTCGTCTTGGTGAGCCAGTTATCCGTAAATCCGTTAACTATGCAATGAAGATCATGGGTAAGCAGTTTGTAATGGGTGAAACCATTCAAGATGCTATCGATCGCGCCGCTGATAAAGAACAAAAAGGTTATGTATATTCGTACGACATGCTAGGTGAAGGCGCACGTACGATGAAAGATGCAGATCGTTACTTCCAAAGCTATATGACCGCTATCCACGCGATCGGTAAAGCAGCGAAAGGCCGTGGCCCAATTAAGAGCCCAGGTATTTCAGTGAAGCTTTCTGCTATCCACCCGCGCTACGAATTCACACATCGTGACCGCGTGATGGACGAGCTTGTACCTAAGCTAAAAGAACTTGCGATTGCTGCGAAAGAATACGATATCGGTTTCACGGTTGATGCGGAAGAAGCGGATCGTTTAGATATCTCACTAGATGTCATCGAAGCGGTATTCTCAGACGACGCACTTGGCGACTGGAATGGTTTTGGTCTTGCAGTACAAGCATATCAAAAACGTGCCATTTTCGTTGTGGAATGGGTAGCTGAACTTGCTCGCCGCGTAGGCCGTAAACTGATGGTGCGTCTAGTTAAAGGTGCTTACTGGGATACAGAAATCAAAACCACTCAACAAGATGGTCTTGAGCACTTCCCTGTGTTCACTCGTAAAGCAACGACTGACGTTTCTTATAAAGCGTGTGCTATTAAGCTACTTGAAGCACGTGATGCACTTTTCCCACAGTTTGCAACGCATAATGCTTACACCGCAGCAACTATCCTAGAAGTTGCCAAAGGCGACAACAAAGGGTTCGAATTCCAACGTTTACACGGAATGGGTGAATCACTTTACGACCAAATCGTTGAAAACGAAGGAATTCAGTGTCGTGTGTATGCACCAGTTGGTCAGCACGAAGACCTACTTGCTTATCTGGTACGCCGTCTACTTGAAAACGGTGCAAACTCATCATTCGTAAACGCAATTGTTGATACCACTAAGCCTGTTGAGTCACTACTCCCAGATCCTGTAGAAACACTGCAAGGCCTACGTAACCGTTACAATACGCAGATTAAGCTACCTATCGAGCTTTATGGCGATGAGCGTCCAAACTCAAAAGGTAAAGACCTTACGGACATCAACGATTTAACACCGTTTAAAGAAAACCTAGACAACTGGTTTACCGAACACCTAATCGATGAAAGCCAAGTACCAGAAGGTCACCTTGCTGTTCGTAACCCTGCGAACCACAAACAAGTGATTGGATCTGTGCCTTTACACGATGAAGCACACATGCAAAGCGTGCTTGCCAATGCTGATGCGGCTTTTGAAAGTTGGTCTCAAACCTCTGTTGAAGAGCGTGCAAACTTACTACGCCGCACTGCTGACATCCTTGAGCGTCACCATGATGAACTTGTTGCTATCTGTATTAAAGAAGCAGGTAAAGTAACCCAAGACAGCATCGATGAAGTACGTGAAGCCGTGGACTTCTGTCGCTACTATGCAGCGCGTGCAGAAGAGCTTTCTAAAGATGAGCGTTTTGAAGCTCGTGGCGTGATTTTATGTATCAGCCCGTGGAACTTCCCGCTTGCGATCTTCTTAGGTCAGGTAGCTGCTGCTATCGTGACGGGTAATACCGTTATTGCAAAGCCTGCTGAACAAACCAGCATGATTGCACTGCGTTGTATTGAATTAATGCATACCGTTGGTTTACCAGAGCACGTAGTACAACCGGTTATCGCACGCGGTAGCGAAGTGGGTAAACACATCGTGCCTGACGAGCGTATCCAAGCGGTTATGTTCACAGGTTCAACCGAGACAGGTACGCTTATCTCACAAATTCTTGCTGAGCGTAACGATATTCAGGTTCCTCTGATCGCAGAAACTGGTGGTCAAAACTGTATGATCGTTGACTCAACAGCATTACCAGAGCAAGTGGTTGACGATGTTATTTCATCAGGTTTCCAAAGTGCCGGTCAACGCTGTTCAGCACTTCGTGTGTTGTTCTTACAAGAAGATGTTGCTGACGGTATCATTGAAATGATCCAAGGTGCGCTTAAAGAGCTACATATCGGCGACCCATCGCTACTATCTACAGACGTAGGCCCGGTAATCGACGAAAAAGCGCTGACCACTTTGACTAAGCATGTTGATTACATGAAGTCGAACGGTAAGCTCCTATTCGAAGCAAAGATCCCTGATAACAGCGAGAACGGCGCTTACTTCTTCGCGCCTCGTCTATATGAGATTTCCGATCTATCCGTGCTTAAGCGTGAAGTATTCGGTCCGGTAGTTCACGTTGTACGCTTCAAAGCAGATCAACTTGATAATGTGATCGATCAAATCAATGGTACAGGCTACGGTCTAACAATGGGCGTTCATTCACGCATTGAAGAGCGCTGCGAATACCTAGCTAAGATGTCGCGTGCGGGTAACGTATACGTGAACCGTAACATGATTGGTGCGATCGTTGGTGTTCAACCATTTGGTGGTCGTGGCCTATCTGGTACAGGTCCAAAAGCAGGTGGTCCAAACTACCTACTTCGCCTTGTGAAAGAAAAAGCGTCACCAGACAACGTACAAATGACAGATCTGACGCCTGATGAGCTAGAGATCCACCACTTCCCAGGTGCCGTTGAGCAAGTTGAAAAACTGATGCAAAACTCTAAGCGTGATGAGAAGATCTGGCGTCGTACTGCGCTTAATGACCGTGTTTCGGCAGTGCGTCAGCTACTTGCAAAAGTGGCAACAGTAGACATCATTGATGAGCTGGCAGATGATTTGTCATTAACGCTTTCTGATGCACGTGCTCAGCTAAACCGCTTAGAAAAGCGTATGCGTACTTACACAACGCTACCGGGACCTACTGGTGAATCGAACACGCTGCACTTAGAAGCGCGTGGTTGTGTAGTGGTATATGCCGATAAGAGTACGTCGTTCAACTTCTGGGCGATTTCAATTATCACAGCACTTGCTGCCGGTAACACAGTGATCACAGTAGCCTCTGACTTGTTTTATGAAGAAGCATTGGCATTTAGAGATAAGTTCATCTCAACTGGCGTTGCTGAAGGCGTATTCCAAGTAGCGAAGCAAAACCAGCTACAAGCGATTTTGGCACACCCTCACCTTGCAGGTGCTGTTGTGGCTGCGCGCTCTTCACGCCTTGGTTACTTCTCACAGCAACTTGCAGAGCGCAAAGGTGCTATCCTGCCGGTGATCAGTGCAGAGTACTACGATACGCTTATCAATCGTCTAGTGACTGAGAAAACCATCAGTATCGATACCACAGCTTCTGGTGGTAACACTTCACTGATGACGCTTGTTGAAGACGAAGAGTAAAAGAATATAAGTCGCTATGTTAGCCATAACGATTTTATCGACCAAAGCCAGCGCAAGCTGGCTTTAATTTTTTACGCAGCGCTTGATGTCCTTAATCCCACAATAACATTAACAATGTCCATTAAATAAACATCTTCAACCAAAGCAATCACATCATTCCATTTAGGGTTGTATTCGTTATTCTCCCAGCGCCTTAATGTTCGCTCCTCTATACCATAGCTTGCGGCTGATTCAGCTTGAGTAAAACCGCGACTTTTACGTGCAAATCTAAGTATGGCAGCACCAAGCGGCGCGCGTTCAGAAACTAAAGGTTGGCTCATTAACATCACACTCATTCCTTAAAAAATTGCGCAAATATATGACATTTAGAAAAATCACTTATTTACGCACTCACTGACTAAATGCATTCACTGCGTAATTTAATGAAGATGATAGATCCATTTTTTACGCATTTCAACGAAAAAATGGATCTTTTTTGCGTCAAAAATGATTTTACTTCGCAAAAAATAGCCCATATAATGACGCACACATATCATTATTTAAGAGGCAACGCATGGAACAAAGTCTCATGAGCCTAGCGGAACGCGTAGAATATGCGATCAAGCCAGACAGTATTAGAGCTTTTGCGTTAAAAATTGATGTATCTGAAGGGACGCTGCGCAGAATATTAAAAGGGGAAGACCCAAAACTCAGTGTCATTGAACGCATTGCTAAACAAGCCAACGTAGATTTGATGTGGCTCGTTACCGGGATCCCACTTGATTGCAAAACCGAATCACCAATCATCCAGCAAAGTATTACCTTGGAAGACTTCAATGAGGACTTTGTTGTTGTGCCTGGCTACCATGTCTCTGTCAGTACGGGTTATGGTGCATTTAACCAAAGTGCCGAGGTTGCACGTTATCTTGCATTCAGAAAAAAGTGGATTGAATTTAAAAATCTAGATAAGTCACAGCTGGTCGTGGTGTTTGCCAAAGGCGACTCTATGGAGCCCACTATTCACAATAACAATACAATTTTAGTGGATTTATCGGATAAAAAATTAAGCGAAGGCCTGATCTATGTTGTCCGCCTTGGTGAAGAGCTTTATGCCAAGCGCTTACAACAAAACTTTGATGGCTCAGTACGCTTGATTAGTGATAATAAAGAATACCGGGAACAAGTTGTGATGCCGAATGAATTGGAACAGCTGGAAATTCTCGGTAAAGTGGTATGGATTGGTAAAGATCTAATTTAATAAGACGATGCTAAATCTTGAATACTTATTCTCATTTTTAATCGCCAGCACGTTAATTGCCGTGGCACCGGGCCCATCCAATGCGTTTTTAATGGCGCAGACCTTTACTAATGGCCGCGTAGCTGGCATGCAAAGCGCATTAGGCTTTGCGCTAGGAGGAGTGATCCACACACTCTCTGCCGTTGTTGGCTTATCGGCACTCCTAAAAGCCTCAGAGACCGCCTATACCACAGTGCAATACCTCGGCGCAGCTTACTTAGCTTATCTAGGTGTAATGACTATCAAAGAGACGCTTGGGAAGGGGCAGATAGCTTGCGAGGAAAAACCACACGTGAGCACTAAAAAGCCTAAAAACGTGATGTTCCAAGCAATGATGACGGAAGTCTTAAATCCCAAAGTCGCCCTGTTTTTTATTGCATTTATTCCTCAGTTTGTCGATAGTAGCTTGGCGACTTCGACAACGATGCAACTGGCCATGTTTGGCTTACTGTATCCTATTTTAGCTTTTCCCATCGACTGCATGTATATCTACGGTGGTGATAAAATCGCTGGCTATTTTAGGCAGCATCCCGCAGCGCCTGTGTGGATTGATCGTATTTCAGGCTTAATTTTTATCGCATTGGCAGTCAACTTATTACTCTAAACAGTTACGCAAAATAGGAGCAGTACACATGCAAAAACGCTCACAGCCACTGCCAGCTAAAAAGCATATTGCTTTAGTTGCACACGATGGCATGAAACCAGCCCTACTTGAGTGGTGTCAGACCCACTTAGATAGCCTAAAACAGCACAAGCTTTACGCCACGGGCACAACGGGTAACCTAATAGAAAAGCATACTGGTTTAGAAGTAACAAAGCTATTTAGTGGCCCAATGGGTGGCGACCAACAAATTGGTGCCAAAATCGCGGAGCAAGATGTTCATGTCTTGATTTTCTTTTGGGATCCGCTTGCGTCACAGCCTCACGATCCGGATGTAAAAGCACTGTTGAGACTGGCTGCTGTTTGGAATATTCCCGTTGCCTGTAATGAAGCAACGGCAGATTTACTGATGGCGTGCGATAAAATGAGCCAGCCAATCGCAAGACATTTACCTGATTATGAGCAGTACCTTGCTAGTCGCTTAGATTGATAAAATAGACGAGTATGGAAGCGGTTTGTGACCGCTTCTCTGATTTTGACTTCGATTACTTAAATATTTTATCCGCCCACTTAGTCAAGCCTGCAGTAACACTACCAAAGTTATCCCCGTTCACCATTTCAATATCACCAATTTGCTGTGCAAGCGTTGCCTTGAGTAACGGTGATTGCGCGCTACCGCCAGTCAGATAAATTACATCGGGCTTTGACCCCGCTTGATGTATGGCTTCTTTCGCAAGCATGCCCATCTGCTCTAAGTTCGACATGATCGACTCGGCAAAATCTTGCTGCGTAAATTCAGAGGTTAACTGTGGCTCAATAAAACCAAGATCGGCATTAAATTTTGCTTGCTCAGAGAGTGCTATCTTTCCAAGCTCACCTTCACGAACCACTTGATGGGTAAGTTTGTTCTGTTGAATGTGAAGTAAACGCGCCAGCTTTTGCGGCTCGGCGACATCTCGCAACATGCTTTGCAATTCTCGCGCTAATTTATCGCTGTAGAAGTCTAGTTGAGACTGAATATCATTGATTTTACATGCCTGCCAATACAGTTGACTAGGCATCGGCAAACCTGAACTCATGTTAGAGCCTAGACCACACAACGGCATTAATTGGTGATAAGCAAGTGCAATATCTAAATCGTTACCACCGATACGTTTACCCGTATGCGCTAAAAAGTCTTGCTGGCGCTGTGTATTATTGCGATAGCTTGGCCCCATTCGGACAAACGAACAATCGCTAGTACCACCGCCGATATCAACGACCAGCACAAGTTTATCTTGCTGAAGACGACTTTCATACTCAATCCCCGCTGCGAGCGGTTCGAAGAGAAAATCCACTTCCTTAAATCCTGCTCTTTTTGCAGCGGTAGTAAGAATATTAACCGCCTGTTGATTACTTTCTTCTCCACCGACGGACTGAAAATTAACAGGTCGACCAATCACAGTGTCGGTAATGGACTGTTGCAGCTGCGACTCGGCACGGCGCTTAATCTCAACCATCATCGCCGCAGCAATATCTTCAAAGAAGGCGATTTGTTGAGATTTAAGCCCAACCGCCCCAAAGAAGGACTTAGGTGATTTAACAAAAAAACCTTCTTCGGGAAATTCAATATACTCAGAAATTGCCGCTTGACCAAAAAACACGCCCGCTTCATGTGCTTCTAAATCGAGATCGCGCTTAGCTTGCTGCGCTACCGTTAGAAGCCCTTGGCGAGACTGCGTATAGACTGGATCTGGTTTACTCAGATGACGGTTAACAAATGCAGGAATTAACGCATTGTGCATCGCATACATAGTCGAAGGCAGGTAATATTTATCTTGCTCGAGACGCAGTAAGTCCACTTCACCATTTTGCATAACGCCTATCGCACAATTAGAACTTCCGTAATCAAACCCGACTTTCATTCTCTACCTCAAACTGCTGAAAAGTCGCGAAGTGTATCATGGTTGTCGTTATTGTCAGATGAATTTATCTAGGTTCCCACATCCTTAATAGGCTTATTGCGAAAAGCATAGCGGAATAAGCCTGTTGGATCTCCGTCTCCACCATTTTGCATGACACACTAGGCATTGCACAATGAGAGCTTCCGTAATCAAACCCGACTTTCATTCTCTACCTCAAACTGCTGAAAAGTGGCGAAGTGTATTATGGTTGTCGTTATTGCCAGATGAATTTATCTAGGTTCCAACATCCTTAATTGGTTTGTTGTGGAAAGCATAGCGCACACTGTCAGATTGCTTGGCTTGATACATAGCGGAATCTGCCTGTTGGATCCCAATCTCGATGTCGAGGTTACTAAATAGACTGACGCCGATACTAATCCGACAACTTAGCTTATTGCCTTCAAAGAGATATGGTTTATCTACCTTGTTGATTATTTGCTGGCAGATCCCAACCACATGAGATTCGGCTTGAGGCTGTTGCGGAGATAAGTGAGTGATTAAAATCACAAACTCATCGCCTCCCCAACGGATCACCACATCATCTTGGCGTACGCTAGCACACAAACGCTGGGCAACCGCCTTAAGTAGCTGGTCCCCCACATGGTGGCCATGCAAGTCATTTACTTTTTTAAAATCGTCAAGGTCCAAAAACAAGATTGCGCTGTAACTACCAAGCTGTTGACCTATACGGAGTTGCTCCGTCAATCCATGCTGGAGAACATGACGATTCGGTAATTCGGTTAACTGGTCATGATAGGCCAACTTCTCAGCTTCTAGATACTCCAACTTACGATCATTGATATCCCGAGATAACACGATAAAACGTGTTTCAGCATGATTATCGCTTGCAGTGACAACCTTACGGGCAATAGAGACCTCAAACCAACGCTCACCAACCGGTGTAGACAAGTGAATATGGCTACCATGTGAATAGCCGTTAACTTTTGCTTCCTGTAATGCCTGCATCACTATTTTAGCGGCTTGCTCTGGCATCACTTCAGTCACCGTATGGCCAATCAATTGTTCTGCAGGCGCGACTAACAACTCAGGGCGAAGTATTCTGGCGTCCCAGTGCCGCCCCTCTTCATCCAGTTCAAACATCAAATCCGGCATCGCACTTAATGTCGACGCCAATTCCTCATAGCTCGGTTGCGCCAAAGCTTGAGTGCGGGCCATACGTCGGTCCTTAACCATGAGGCGTTGCAACATCCTGTTCCATAATTCTATAAACTTGAACTTTGCAATTTGAAACATGCCAATGAACACTGCTCATCTACGGCTATCGTTATAAAAATAATATACCAATTTTATGAATAATGACTAATTAACCTGAGCTGCGCATAATTAATGCCTTTCTAGCAGCCAGTTTTAGCGCTAACTGCGTTGAATTCACTTCCAATAGCCAGCTATTGGTGCGTAAATTCGCCTTGTTTTCCCTAAAACTCTCTGGCTAGACAAGGAAAAAACTAAGTTGTTCTTTAGAAACAATGAGTTTGAACATTCCTTATCCAAACCTCAGGTTAATTACCGACTGCATCATAAAAAATATTTTCAAGTCATTGGCTTCGAAGGAGAAAAGCAATTGACGAATTGATAATAATTCCTATAATCGACACGGCAGCGCTTTCCATGATGGAAGGTCACAAGATATATAAGGATGACTATGTCTTTTTTCAAAAAAGCCCTTGGCGCAGTCGGTATCGGTGCAGCAAAAGTAGATACCATCTTAGAAACCCATCACGCCTCCCCTGGCGAAGAAATTTCTGGAACGGTTAAAATCATCGGTGGCAAAGTTGCTCAGGAGATCAACAAAATAGATCTTAACGTAATGTGCAACTACACAGTTGAAAGAGAAGACAGTGAAGGTGAAACAACGACCATCACTAAAAACCACACCCTTGCTAAATTTCAAATCAACGAACGATTTACTATCGAACCCGGTGACGAAAAACACATTCCATTCGCGCTTGACCTCGCTGAAGAAACCCCGCTTACTGTTGGACAATCCAAAACTTGGATCGCTACCAACCTTGATATTGATATGGCGCTCGACAAGTCAGATAGGGACTATTTACATATCGTACCTACCGAGCTACAACAAGCGGCTATCGATGCGATGGAAGCGCTTGGCTTTAAACTCTATGAATCAGACTGTGAAGGTATTGATGAAGTATCATTCTCACGCCTGCCATTCGTACAAGAACTAGAGTTTAAAACGATCACAGGTGACTTCCATGGTCGCTTTGATGAGGTAGAAGTGGTTTTCTTTAATCGTGGTGAGCAACTCGAAATCATCTTTGAGATTGATCGCAAAGCGCGAGGCTTTAAAGGCTTCTTTGCGGAGGCGCTAGACCTTGATGAGTCAAAAGCCAGATTGTTGATAGATGAAGCAGATTTAGAAGACCTAGAAGATGCTATCTATGACATTCTAGAGGCGAATTGCTAAGGTATATTAACCTTATAGTATTGATAGATTTATATTGATGCTTTGGTGATCGTTGCATTCATACGAATGCAACTTCTATATGAACAAACTCTATTATTATCCCAGTCCACCTAACGCTATGGTTTATGTTAATACAAATGTTAAGGTGTATAGGTAATAACTTTCTAGACTGATTTATTGTTACAATTTAAGCCCCTTTAACATGCCGATCACGGCACGTTTGAGTTGACTTAAACTCAATAAAACAGCACATTAAAACGAATGGTCAAGGTAGATTAGGTGACAATGAATGTCCAACTTTAGAATTTGGAAACTGGTTAGCCTACTGTGTGTTTTGAGCCTAATGCTGGGCTGCGAATCGAAAGAAGAACGTATCCAGCAAACCATTACACATACACTTCAAGAAGCTTCAACAGCGATAAATACGCTGGGAACCGCCCTTGATAAAAAGCAGGTGAGAAATGCCAACCTTTTGACTGAGTATGGCAAAGTACTTGGTCAGCAAAAACCTCAGCTCAGTGAAATTGCGCAAATTATTTCCCAAGACGCAACAAGCAGTGGCACCTTATATCAGAGTTTATTGACTCGTTATCAGTCCCTCAAGTCCCCCGCTCCAAGTATGAACAGCGATGATATTATCAACCAAGCGCTCTTGTTAAAAGAAGCAGCTTCCATCAGTTTGTTCAATGATGCGCTGACAGATCCAATCAATGTTTTAGCCGATATGTCAGATGGAAAGCTAGCGCGAGTTGGCGCAATCAGTCAGCAAGCGGAACAAACGGCAAACGGTCAGACCGGTGTTGGCAATCAGCTTGTTGGTAATGCCAACTATGGCGAATGGCAGACCAACTCAAACGGCACTAGCTTTTGGATGTGGTACGGCATGTATCGCATGCTTGGCGATATTGTTGGTGATGTTGAATATGGTCGCTGGAGTAAACACCGTAAATACAGTTACTACAGTGACTATGGTCGTCATAGATACACCAGTTATAAAAGCTACAAACGCCAAACTGAACTCGCCAAGCGTACTCAACAATCGTATCAACGCCAAGGCAAACAGTTTACCAGTCCCTATGCCAAGAAAAAGTCTGGCGCGTCAGGGTTAAGTCGAAGTAGCAATACCCCATCAGCAGTAACTCGAAGCAGCTACTCTCGAACCTCAAGCTACGGCTCAGTTCGCAATAGCTCAAGTAGAACCTCCCGTGGCGTAAGCCGGGGCAAATAGCGCATATATAGCGGAGTTAACACATGTACCAATTTAACGGATTAACAGCTTGGACTTTTCAAGCATTGCTAATAGATATGGCGGTGATCGTCGCGTTGTTTGTTAGCTTAAAATACATCAAAGGTTGGGTATCTAACCTTCACGCAAACGATGAAATCACAGAAAAAGACAACTTTGCATTTGGCCTCAGTTTTGCTGGTGGTTTAGCAGGTTTGGCCATCGTAATTTCAGGTATTTCAAGTGGTGCTTTTGCCAGTTCTTTGGCTCAAGAAGCGCTACAAATGGCGGGCTATGGTATCGTTGGTATCATCCTTATCAAACTCGGCCACTTTTTCCAAGACAAAGTCGCGCTACGCAAGGTGAACCTTCATGACGAAATCGTTAAAGGTAATGTCACCTCAGCACTGATTGATTTTGGCCATGTGGTGAGCGTTGCCATTGTGATCCGCTCAGCTTTGCTTTGGGTACTCACAGAGGGCTGGTACGGTTTACCGATTGTGGTTGCTGCCTTCATTATTGGTAATATTTGTATGTTGCTTGTGAGCCAATACCGAGTACAACTATTTAAGCGCACCAACAAAAGTGGCGACTGTTTACAGCAAGCAATCAAAGACAACAATATCGCGGTCGGGATCCGCTACGCGGGCTTTTTAATCGGCTCAGCACTAGCACTGACTGCAGCGTCCGGTTTAGCGCCGTATGTAGCGGACAACATTAACTCAAGCCTACTGTACTGGAGTATTGCGGCACTGGGTAGCATTGTGCTTTTCATCGTCTTACATCTCGTCATGATAAAAATTATTCTTGCGGGTAAAGATATTTCCGATGAAGTGAACAGACAAAAGAATGTTGGTGTTGCTGCAATCTCAGCCGCGCTTTCTTTTGCGATTGGTACGACTATGGCTAGTTTGTTAGGTGCATAACCCTTGAGCGCATCTGCACCACAAACTTCAGCAAGAGTGACCGGCAACTGGTCGTTGTTCGGTCACGACACCTTACTTATTGGCGTCATGGCTATTTTGGCCGGTTGCGGCCTAATCTACGAATATTTACTCTCCCATTATGCTGGTCGCGTTTTAGGCTCTGTAGAAAGCGCGATTTATGCCATGATTGGCACTATGATCGTGGCCATGGGCATTGGCGCATTTTTAGCACGCTGGTTCAAAGATCCTTTTACCGCGTTTGCATGGCTTGAAAGCCTAATCGCGCTACTCGGCATGAGCAGTATTTTGGTGATCGCCAGTGTTATTGCACTTACCTATACCCTGCCCCATACACTTTCTAGCCTTTACAGCCTGCCTCCCGATAGTGTCTTAGATGGCATGCCATTTGCGCAATTACAAGCATTTGCCCGATTTTTACCTTATGTTTTCGGCCTCATCCTAGGCATTTTAATTGGCATGGAAATTCCACTGATTGCTAGGATCCGTCAACAAGTGTATGGCCGCTTCCTTGAAAATAACGCAGGTACCATTTACGGTGCAGATTATATCGGTGCTGGTGTTGGTGCTGCTATTTGGGTCACGATTATGCTTGCGCTGCCAATAATGCAAGCAGCCGCGTGGACTGCGCTATTTAATATTGTTGCAGGACTTATCTTCCTATGGCGTTACCATGCTCATGTCCGCTTCGCTAAGCTGCTGTTTGCTTGCCACTTTGTTCTACTTGGTATCTTTTTTGTCATCCTGAGCCATGGCTCTCTTTGGATGAAAGACCTCAGCAACGTGCTTTACAAAGACAAGGTGATCTATTCAGAGTCAACGAAGTATCAACATGTTGTCATCACTGAGCGATTGAGCCGCGCACAACCGATGCCAATTAACGATTTATTCTTAAATGGTCGATTACAGTTTTCATCTGTGGATGAACAGATCTATCACACTATGCTCGTTTATCCTGCTATGCTGGCATCCAACCGTCGCGAAAAGGTGTTAATCATTGGCGGCGGAGATGGTCTAGCACTTCGAGATGTACTGGAGTGGCCTGTTGAAAATGCAACCTTAATTGATTTGGATGGGCAACTGCTCTCACTATTTGGACTACAAGGGCAACCCTACCCTGCTAGACCACATATCACCAGTCAATTAACTCATTTAAATGGCGACGCCTTAAACGACCCAAGAGCAACGGTTATCGTTGCAGATGCATTTTTAGAAGTAGAAAAAATGCTTGACCAAGGTAGGCAATTTGACACTATCATTATCGACTTACCCGACCCTAATCACCCTGATTTGAATAAGCTATATAGCGACTACTTTTATAATCATGTGCGTCAATTGCTGGCACCCGATGGTGCACTCGCTATTCAGTCAACGTCTCCCTATCACGCCAAAAAAGCGTTTATTAGTATAGCCAAAACGGTAAAACATGCCGGGTTTACGCATGTTGAGCAATACCAACAGAATATTCCCTCATTTGGCCAGTGGGGATGGACAATCGCAACGAGAACAGGACAACCAGCAAGTGCTAGGATCCGGGCAGTCGAGTCTTTACCAGTCCCAAGTAACTGGATAAACAAAGAGTATTTACTCGCGACTTTCGCCTTCCCAAATCGCTTTTTTGATGGAGCAAAAGATATTGAAGTCAACCAGTTAGGAACAGGGAGACTATACGATTATTATCGCCAAGCATGGCAAACAGAAGATGAGTTGTATAAAAATTAGCGCACGGCCATTGACATATTATGTCTTACGTGCAACTCTTAACTCAGACATAATATGTCAAAACAAAAAAGGTAAATGAAGATGGAATTAAATGAACTATCAATCAAATTAGCATCATTTGAAACAGAAGGTGCTAACTTCGAATCTTTCTTAATCGCCAATGAAGGCGAGCAAGATGTATTGCAAGTGATTGTTGACGGAAATGACGAATTACCAATTTTTGTGACTCAGACTGAAGAACAACTTGTATGCATTAGTTACCTATTTAAAGAGAATGAGGTAAAGCCTGAGTTGCTAAACGAGTTAAATGAAGCACTATTAAAACTGAATGTGCCGATCCCGCTGAGTGCGTTTGCTAAAATTGATGAGCAGTATGCGATATTTGGTGCTCTAGCCGTTTCCTCCTCAATTGATGAGATCACGCACGAACTGGTCACCCTAGCGGACAATGCAATCGAAGCATTAGATGCAGTGACTGTGTATTTGAATGAATAATATTGGAGTTGTGAAATGAGTATTTTAAAGAAATTATTTACTGCTGTTCGTGGTGGCGCTAGAGAAGTTGGTGAGTCAATTGTTGATGCAAATGGCATTCGTATTTTTGAGCAAGAAATTGCTGACGCACAAAACGCATTAGCTAAAGCAAAAAAAAGCTTAACAGAAGTAATGGCGAAAGAGATGCAGACAAAACGCAAATTAGCTGCACTTGACGAAAGCATTATCGAGCATGAAAACTATGCTGGACAAGCGCTCGAAAAAGGTAACGAAGCTTTAGCGGTAGAAATCGCAGAGAAAATCGGTGAATTTGAAGTTGAGCGCGCAGAGCATCAGCAAGTGCTAGACGGCTTTAGTAAACATGTGATCCTGTTAAAACAGCAGATCAAAGAAGCTGAAAAAACGATTAAAGAAAACCAACGCCAGCTGACAATGGTAAAAACCACAGACAGCGTTCAAAAAGCAACCATGGCAGTAAACAGCACGCTAAATACCAATGCGTCATCTATGGTAAATGCACGTCAGTCGCTTGAGCGTATCAAGCAACGTCAGCAAGATAGGCAAGATCAACTGGCTGCGGCAAAAGAGCTTGAAGCCGCTGCAACGGGTGCAGATCTAAAAGCCAAAATGGCAGAAGCGGGAATTGGCTCTACGCAAAAGAGTAATGATATTCTTGAACGTATTAGAGCTAAACAAAGCAACTAATATTTGCTGATTAGAAAAAGGAGGCCTCGCCTCCTTTTTACCCTTTTTGATTATGTAGGTGTACTATGTTTGGCTTTTTTAAATCAAAAAAAACTCCTGAGCGACAACTTACTCATGCAAAAGATCTGCAAGTTGGGGACATGCTCACCATCATCGATTCGTTCGCTTACCCAAGCTGGCTCAAGGGACAAACCCTAAAAGTGGTTGGCGTACAAACTTACCAATTTGAACGCAGCGCTGCATATGAATTTGTTCTCGAAAGTGATTCAGGTAACATTACTTTTTTGCAAGTTGAACAAAGTGACGGTGAGGAATACGCGAATTTCTCTATCAAAATCCAAAGAGAAGACGTCGACGCTATTTTTACGCTTGATGAATTTGCGCGTATTTTCGATGAAGAAGCACTGACCCACATCGACACCCACGCTACTCCAGAGATTTTCGAGCGATTTTTAGGTAAAAGCTATCAACAAAGTGAAGCGCCCTACGTTTGCTATTTTTACGATAGCGATTATCGCGGCCGCGCTTTGCCACGCTATCAAGATGAAAGTGGCGAAGTATGTGAAGTTATCGAGTTACTTAGTCCTGACGAAAAGTTCGCTATCAATATCGAGATCTGGGATGGAGGGGAAACTGACGTGTCACTAACCATGTGTCGCCCACTGAGCGATATTGTCGACCTATTTCCTGGAGCGAACTCGTGACCACAAGAGAAGACAAGTGGAAACGTCAAGAAGTGGCATTGAGGGCCACACAAATGGCCTTCGATTTAACCACGGAAGTACAAAAAAGTATTAAAAAACAGGCAATAGACGAAGAGCTAACGCCATCCGATATGATCAGAAAGATCCTTGATTTAGAAGTTAAATCGAAGAAAACTCGGCAACGCTTATCCTTCAATCTAACCGATGAAGAAATCGCACTACTGGCGGAACGTTTTGGCGTTGACCCCCACGACAAACGGGCCGTAAAGCAACAGGTCGCCAATATGCTACTCAGTCGCTACTCAGATAAAAGAAACAAGTAAGCAGTAATACCAATCCATTAATTCTCCAACTATTTTAAATAGTTAAAGCTACAACCTAAGAGGGAACGATGACAGAAGCAGAGATTAAGAAAAGTATTGATAAACATAGTGTGAAACCACTTATTTTCGTAGTCATCATGATGTTACTAATAGCATTATTGAATAACTGCTTATTGGAAGATGATCCACTATCTCCAAACCTACTCATTTTCGGAGCATTAGCTGCTGGCATACACATCTTCAAAAATGTTCTTTGTGACGTCCTTGTCACAAAATCAGCACAGAATGGTTCTAAATAACCTGAGATGCGGATAATTAATGCCTTTCTAGCAGCTAGTTTTAGCGCTAACTGCGTTGAATTCACTTCCAATAGCCAGCTATTGGTGCGTAAATTCGCCTTGCCTACAGGATGTAGGTACCTTAGCGAGAGCAGGACGCGGAAGCGGTGTTTTCCCTAAAACTCTCTGGCTAGACAAGGAAAAACTAAGTTGTGCTTTAGCAACAATGAGTTGGAACATTCCTTATCCAAACCTCAGGTTAAATAACCTGAGCTTAAATAACATCATTTCTCTCTAGCAGCCACTTTAACAATTGTAGCGTCGGTTAATCACGCTTGGGCAAATAAAGATAGCTGCTAGAGCTTCATCGCTTTGAGAACATCACTCTACCGCGAGCAGCTCAACTTCAAACACCAATAACGAACCCGGTTCGATTTTACCTGCAGCACGGTCACCATAGCCTAAGTCTGGACCAATCCAAAAGCGGTATTTATCCCCTTCGCTCATCAACTGCACACCTTCGGTCCAACCCGGGATCACTTGATTAAGTCCAAAGCTGATGGGTTGGTCACGCAGTACCGAACTGTCGAATACGGAGCCATCAAGTAAAGTGCCGTGATAATGCACTTTAACTTTGCTCGTTGCATTTGGCTGTTTGCCACCGTCAGTTTGAGTGATTATTTCGTACTGAAGACCTGAGTCAGTTTTATGGACCTCTGTGCGCTTTTCGTTTTCTTTCAAAAAGTCAGCCGCTTGAATTCGATTAAACTGCGCAAGCTGCTTTTGCTTTTGGCCACCTCGAAAAAACACCACCGCAATCACCAGTGCAACAATAACGAGGATAATATTAGTTGTCGTCATGGTTTTCTTCTCCTTTGTCATCATCGCCGTTTACGACTTTTGCAATACGCTCCAGTTTCGCCATTGCAACTGCATTGATACTGTTTTCAGGATAGCCCTCTTCACTTAGCTCCCCTGCTGGTCTATCCATTAACAAGCTAAGCGCTTCATCTACCGTAGCAACGGCATAGACATGGAATAAGCCTTTTTCAACAGCTGCAATCACTTCATCATCTAACACTAAGTTGACCTTGTTAGATTCAGGGACGATCACCCCTTGCTTACCTGTGAGGCCTCGCATTTTACAGAGTTTAAAGAAACCTTCGATTTTTTCGTTTACACCACCAATGGCTTGTACTTCACCGTGTTGGTTAATTGAGCCAGTGAGCGCTAATGATTGATCCACGGGGAGTTGCGTCACCGCCGATAGCAGCGCACAAAGTTCTGCAAGTGATGCGCTATCACCGTCAATAAAACCATAATTTTGTTCAATGGCGATATTTGCACTGAGTGTCAGGCTAAAGTCTTGCGCATACTTATTACCTAGGTAACCCGTAAGCAGCATCACGCCTTTTGAGTGAATTGACTTACCTAAATCTACCTCACGTTCAACGTCAATCACCCCGTCAGCACCCGCGTATACCGTAGAGGTAATACGCGCAGGAGTACCAAATGCGGTGTCACCAATATGCAGGACCGTCAGGCCGTTTACCTTACCAATTGCGGTGCCTTCAGTTGCAATCAAAGTATGCCCTTCTTGAATATCGCTGAGCATGTTTTCACTCAACTGCCCAGTCCGATATTCTTTTCCAGCTATCGCTTCATCGATGTGATTAGCGGCTATTTGGTTTACGCCATCTTGCTTGGCATAAAAACTGGCTTCTGCCACCAGCTCCAAAACATCAGCAAAGCGCGCCGAAAGCTTACTGTGGTGCTCCGCTTGGCGATAGCTAAATTTAAGCATACGCGCCAGCGCCGCTGAGCTAAGCTCAATCTTCAAGGTATCATTACAGTATTCCATCACCTTAGTGATAAATTGATACTGCATTTTGTCCGAGCTTGGTAAATAGTAATCAAAATCGGCCAGCACTCTAAATAGTTCTGCAAACTCTTCATCGTACTCACCTATGGTGTAATATAGATCTCTCGAACCCAAAAGAATAATTTTGACATCCAATGGAATTAACTGCGGCTTTAAGGTAAAGCTGCTGCCCACCGAATTGTCTTGATACGGTAGGTCATTTTTAATTTGGTGGGTTTTTAACGACAGTTTAAGGCCATCCCACACTTGCGCGTTAGCCATGACCTTTTCAGCATCCATGATCAGATAACCGCCATTGGCGCGGTGCAATGCACCGGCTTGAATAGAGCGATAGCTGGTGATCAAATTACCTTGAGAGGTTGCATATTCCACCTTACCAAAAATATTACCAAAGGTCGGATTTGGCTCATACACCACAGGCGCAGGGTCGTCCTCTTTAAACTCAACCAGAATATTGGGCGCAAAAAAGTCCGTGAGCATTCCCTTTGAGTCAAAGTCATCTTTGTTTTCGTCGCTGTTGCTACTATCGTCGTCTAGCCAATCTAATACCGCATCGACAATTTCAACCTTCAGATCTTTAAGATAACGCAGCACGCCAATGTGTGCGGCATACTTATGCTCAAGTGCTTTTAATAGCGGTTTGGTCGCCACTTCGATGGTAGTTTTTTTAAGATTACGTAAGCGCTCAGAAGATTCACGCTTCCATCTTGGCAGCTCAATAAGTGATTCGATTAGGGCATCTTCTAATGTTTCTATTGCGGTTAAAAAGTGTGCCTGAACATGCTCGTCCAGAGCCGAAAACTCCGTATCACTGAGCTGCTTACCATCGACCACAGGAGCAAAGCCAACAGTCCCCGTATCTTCTATCAGTGCAACGCTCATACTCATAGCTTGCTGCTCAACAGCGGTGATCGCAGCATCGTATTTTTGTTCGAATTCTTTATCTAGCGACTTTTTCTTGCGTTGATAACCCGGATTGTCAAAAGCTGCAGGAAAAGTATCTAAGATCTCATCGATAAAGGCGTCAATATCAGCCTCAAGCTGCTTACTTTCACCCGCCTGCATAAATAGCGCGATAGGCTCGCGGTGGTCGTCGTAGTTGTTGACGTACAACCATTCTTTAGGCGTTGGCTTAGTTTTACTGTGTGCCTCAAGCTTGTCTTTTACCATGGTAAAACGACCCAGCGCCGCTTCTCCCATGACATACACATTATAACCAGGAAGCTCCATTCCCAAGGCAAAGTCTAGCGCGGTTTGAGCGCGCTGCTGGCCAATAAACGGTAGTGCTTCTGGATAAGGGTTTTGGATACAATTTTCTATGTGAGTCAACGAAACTGATGGCGCGAGCTGACTCGCAGGCAGTGCTTTTTCACACGACAATTTAGATTTGGTCATTCTAACTTCTTTGTATTATTCGCATACGTTAGTCTACTCAGCTTGGTGCTTCCAAGCTGAGCGCCCACACTTTAGGGCGCTAATGCTTTTCTAGTATATTCCCCATGCCCGCACTCGCTGCAAGCTGGGATCTTGATGGCATAATAAACATCTAATTTATAGCCACAATTCTTACACACTAATTGTCCCAAAGCTATCCATTCACCTTCTTTATAAATGCCTTGGTGTTCAAAATCTTTTAAAAGTGCGGACCACTCAAGTTGAGTTCTATCTTCTAATTGGGATATTTCGAATAAGATGTTGGCTTTGAGCTCACTCCAAGCCGCTTCATCATAGAAGGATTTGTTTTCGAGAAGATGTTCCAAGTCACGTTTTAGATAGTAACTATAATCATCATAGGTTTGTTTGGTGTAGTCTTTCAGTGCGCTCTGCGCTTCCCAGAATCGCTTAGATAAATCGTCAATTTCATGTTCTTTGACGTCTTTGAGCCAATCGGAAAACTGATCCAGCCATTTTTGATAATCCGCCATTGCTACACTCCTGTTTCGCCAATAGATTAAGTGTAGACCAGATATACCATTCATTGTATTAGGGTTTGCTGAACTTGGTGCTCAGCAAACCCATTTGACTTCAGATTATGAAGCCAAAAGTAATTGCTATTAACTTAGAAACGATACTTCACGCCAACAGTTGCTGTTGTACCAAGGCCTTTAATATTGTAGCCACCGTACGTATAGGCTTGTGCGCGAGCCGGGTAGTAGTCTGAGTTAAATAAGTTCTCAATACCAACAAAAGCTTGCCAACTTTGGTCGAATCGATATTGACCACTAAAGTTAACCACGTTGTAGCTGTCAATTGGACCTTGATCGCCAACATAGTTGCCTTTATCGTTCCGCTCAAAACGTTTACGGTCGCCCACATGTAACCAGCTTAACGTCATCGATAGCGCATCAACTGGCTGCCAGTTTAGGTTTGCCGTAAGCTTTGGTGGGCTAATTTGTCTAGAGCCAAGATAAGTATCGGCTTCGGTATCTTTACCCTCGACATAGCTATATGTCGCAATGAGTTTTAGCGTGTCGTTGATCTTGTAATCGACAAGTGCCTCATAGCCCCATATTTTTTGTGGTGCTCGAACAGGCTCATAAACTCCGGTTACTTCATTGAATTTATTCGTTGTACCAAACTCAGACGTACTTCTATATGCCGCAAATTCAAATCGTAACGTCTCAAATTGAGAGTTAAAACCGATTTCGTAGTTATCAACAATCGATGCTTCTGTTTGAATTTGACCTATGTCTTCTACCGTTGCACTGCGCAGCAGACGGCCAATATCGGAGATATCAGAGCCCTGCGAGTAACTGGCGAATGGGCTGAACTTTTCATTCGCGTTATATTTAATACCCACATTGTAAGTTGTGGCATCATAGTCAATGGTGTCGCCTTTCACGTTAAGTGGCACAGAGCACTGATCCGCTGAACGGCAAAGTTTTAGTGTTTGGTAATCAGCTACCGCAAGATCAATGCTTTCTTGTCTCACTCCCGCTTTTAACACTAGGTCATCCGCAACAATCCACTTGGTCTGTAGGTAACCTGCGATGCTTTCCATGTCCATTTCTGGCACCCAAATACGACCATCGACAAGTGGCTGTGAGGTCACATCATTCAACGCATCGATACCATAAATGAAGGTAGCTTGGACATTGTCAAAATCAACCAAGGTATTAAATGTCGCACGCGCGCCCTTTTTTTCAGAGCGGATGATAGATTGACCGCCAGTGTATCCTTCATCAGGGTTTGCTAAGCTTGGAGAGAAGAAGAACACGTTCTCAATGTCTTGCATATACGCATCAAGCGTCATTTGTGTATCAGCAAAAACTTCTATGTCGGTGTATTTCAAAGTAATGTTTTCATTACCTTCTGGCCCTTGAGGCTTACCTTGTTTTTGCTGAGCTGGTGGCACGTGAATAGCGTAAGATTTTTCACCTAAATTAATGTTACCAAACACATCACCTAGGTCCGTTTTTTGCTGTGAACTGTAAAAGTTATAGCTAAATTGCAGTTGCTTGTCTTCGTCAAAGTCATAGCCAAGCTTAGTAAAGTAGTTTTCTGTCACGGTATCCGACAGACCATACTGTAAACCCAGAATATCGCCTTCGGCATCACGCTGAACACCGTTTTCTTCATAGCTTGCCGTGACTAAATAACTAAATTGGTCAACGCGGCCATTAATCGCGCCCGCAATTCGAGCACCGGCGCTCTCTGCAAGCTTTACTGCACTAAAGCGGCTAGATAGACTAATTTCACCTTCTGGTTTGCCATCGCTTTTGGCCTGCTTGGTGATGTAGTTAATGATCCCGCCTGAAGCACCATTACCATAAATTGAGGTTGCCCCTTTGATCACTTCTATACGGGCGATGGCACTTGGATCGAGTGTTTTTACACCCAAAGAACCATTTCGTAGTGGTGTAGATTGAGGTACACCGTCAATCATCACCAGAGGCGCACGTCCACGCAATGATTGCCCTGTATTACTTGAACTACCCGTATCCGGAGCAAGACCAGGAACAATTTGAGATAACAAACTTTGTAGTTCTGGATTTACTTTTAAATGATCTTCGATTTGTTTTTGATTAATAATCGTAATAGAGGCAGGCACTTCATCGATGCTTTCAAACACACGACTGCCCGAGACCACGATATGCTCCATATCTGCAGCTTGAAGATCTTTAACATTGGTATCGTCTGCAATGGCTGCTGCGCTAACAGCCAACGCTACCATACTGAGAGTAGTTTTTAACATGGTTATCCTTGCTGGATTTAGAATAATAATGATGTAAAAAGCGGCAATATAATATTGCCAAACCTCAGTAAAAACAAGGTAAATGTGAATAATTTGCATTACCCTTTACTGAGAAATTATCCTACTCTGCACCACTTTTTGCAATTATATCTACATAACAGTAACTTAGAGTGAAGTTAATTACCTCTTCCTGCGATGGCGTTGTAACCAAAAATACAAGCCGGATACCGTGAGAAAGGTCGGAGCTAAGGCAAGTATTAACCAGACAAATTGCACGATGGGTCCTGCAAAATCACCAATATGAAACTTGTACTTAAAGTTCCAAACTTGCGTAGCGACTCCCGCTTTTGACGCATCATATTGCGCTACTACCTCACTATTATAAGGGTTTACCCAAACCCAGCTATAGGCATGACTTTCGCCTGGATTTTGAACTCTGAAAGCGATGCTGTCGGACGCTTTGTCAGGCATATAAATACGGAACAGCTGACTGTCTGGGAAGGTGGTTTTTGCGCGTGTTGTAGCGCTATTTAAATCATAGGGTAAGCCGTGAAAATTAACCGTAATAGTGGGCGGTTTTGGTCTTGCTTCGACCTCGTCAAAGCTCAACCACTCAACCACAGCCTTAGTTTGCGGCTGCCAGTTAAACGCCATACCACTAAAGGCAATGAGCAGTATAGGTAAAAGCAAATATACCCCCAATACGGTGTGTAACTGATAAAGCAGGATCCTTAGCTTAGCTTTTGGTTTTATCACTAGCCGTTTCAAGCGATTTTTAGGCTTTACCCAAAGATAAAAACCCAACACTAACTCAATAATGAGTACAAGTGCACAAATAGATACCCAATCTCTAAGCGGCTTTTTGTTGTCAGCACCTTCAAACAACAACCAACGGTGTAGCGCCATCGTAAAGCCATATATCGTAGAATAATACTCGTAGCGATGAAGGATCTCGCTACTGTAGGGGTTAACGCTAACATAATCACCGCTAGACAACTTCAGTTGCCATGCCAAATCCGGTTGCTGCTCAGGCATAAACAGTGAAACTTTTTCAGCGGTTGTAGATTCAACTGAGATGACTATTTGCTCTACCCCAAGAGGCTCAGACTGTGGCTCAACTCGCCACAACTGAGGCTGAGTAAGATATTGAATATCTTTGGCATATATAAGCAGTGCCCCAGTTAAGCTTAAGCAAATAATAAACGCACCAGATACTAGCGCCATTACTAGGTGAGCACGGCGTAACCACAATTTTATCAAGGGAATTCTCAAACTTCTTTCGATATTTAGCAATAGTAAGTGATAATAACTCTTACTTGCAACAGCACAAAACTTCCCCTTTTACCGCTGCTGATCTTCGCGTCGTTTATCTTCACTTCGACACCACCTTTAGTCCGCGGCAATCGACTAAAATAATTCCACTTTAGGTGCTGTGATTGCTGGCCAATTTCGGGTATGCTATCGAGCAATTTTCTATTAATTTTGCCAGATGTTTGGAAACCTAGATGCAAGAGCAATATAACCCGCAAGATATCGAAGCCAAAGTACAGTCGTACTGGGAAGAAAACAATACCTTCAAAGTTGTCGAAGACGAAAGTAAAGAGAAGTACTACTGTCTCTCAATGTTCCCATATCCAAGTGGTCGCCTCCACATGGGTCACGTACGTAACTACACCATTGGTGATGTGGTTTCTCGTTTCCAACGCCTACAAGGCAAAAACGTTATGCAACCTATGGGTTGGGATGCGTTTGGTCTTCCAGCTGAAAACGCGGCGATTAAAAATAATACCGCACCGGCTAAATGGACCTACGAAAATATCGACTACATGCGCAACCAGCTTAAGTTACTTGGTTTTGGTTACGACTGGGATCGTGAAATCGCAACTTGTCACCCAGAATATTATAAGTGGGAGCAGTGGTTCTTCACTAAGCTTTACGAAAAAGGCTTAGTATACAAAAAGATGTCAACGGTAAACTGGGATCCAGTTGACCAAACGGTACTCGCAAATGAGCAAGTTATTGACGGCCGTGGTTGGCGTTCAGGTGCCATTGTAGAGCAAAAAGAAATTCCACAATGGTTCATTAAGATCACCGATTATGCACAAGAGTTATTGGATGACTTAGACAAGCTTGACCACTGGCCTGAGCAAGTTAAAACCATGCAGCGTAACTGGATTGGTCGCTCAGAAGGCGTTGAAATCGACTTTAAACGTGCCGACAACGACGAAAGCTTCACCGTATACACTACCCGCCCTGATACCTTTATGGGCGTGACTTATGTGGCAGTTGCGGCAGGTCACCCAATCGCTCAAGAAGCGGCGAAAAACAGCGATGCGATCTCTCGTTTTGTTGAAGAGTGCAAGAACACCAAAGTTGCCGAAGCGGATATGGCAACAATGGAGAAAAAGGGCATCGCAACTGGCTTTACGGCTATCCACCCACTCACAGGGCAAGAAGTGCCAATTTGGGTAGCTAACTTTGTACTGATGGATTACGGCTCAGGTGCCGTGATGGCAGTACCGGGTCACGACCAACGTGATTATGAGTTTGCAACCGCTTATGGTCTTGAGATCAAACAAGTTATTCAGCCTCTAGCCGGCGCAGAAGTAGAAGCCAATCTGGCTGAAGCAGCATTTACCGAAAAAGGTACGCTTATCAACTCTGGCGAGTTCGATGGCCTAGACTTTGAAGGCGCATTTAACGCCATCGCAACTAAACTAGAATCACTTGGCGTAGGTAAACGCAAAGTAAACTTCCGTCTTCGCGATTGGGGTGTGAGCCGCCAGCGTTACTGGGGTTCGCCAATCCCAATGTTGAACAAAGAAGATGGTTCTGAGCTTGCGGCACCTGAAGACATGCTTCCTGTTCGTCTACCTGAAGACGTAGTCATGAATGGGGTAACTTCACCGATTAAAGCAGATCCTGAATGGGCAAAAGCAACAATAAACGGTGAAGCAGTATTCCACGAAACCGATACATTCGACACCTTTATGGAATCATCTTGGTACTATGCACGTTACTGTAGCCCACGCTACGATGAAGGTATGCTTGAACCAGGTGCTGCAAACTACTGGCTACCAGTAAACCAATATATTGGTGGTATTGAGCACGCTATCTTGCACTTGTTGTACTCGCGCTTCTTCCACAAGTTGCTGCGTGATTTCGGTTTAGTGAATTCTGATGAGCCATTTGAGCGTCTACTATGTCAAGGCATGGTACTTGCGGACACTTACTACCGCAAAGACGAGAAAGGCGGCGACATTTGGATCGCACCAACTGACGTATTAACTGAGACTGACGACAAAGGCCGCATCACTAAAGCGTGGCATAAAGAAGACGGCGAGCCGGTATTCTCTGCAGGCATGAGCAAAATGTCTAAGTCGAAGAACAATGGTATTGACCCGCAAACGGTTATCAAGCAATACGGCGCTGACACAGTTCGCTTATTCATGATGTTTACGGCTCCACCAGAACAAACGCTTGAATGGTCTGACTCAGGCGTTGAAGGTGCGCACCGTTTCCTTCGTCGTATTTGGAAATACGCAGTTGACGTAAAGCAAGCAGGTACTGCCGAGCTTGATTTAAGCAAACTAAATGCAGCGCAAAAGACGCTACGTCGCGACATCCACAAAGCCATTGCAAAGGTGACAGACGATATCGAACGTCGTCAAACGTTCAACACGGCAATTGCGGCGGTGATGGAGCTTTCAAATAAGCTTATCAAAGCACCACTGAGCGATGAGCAAGACATTGCACTAGCCAACGAAGCACTAGAAGCCATGGTGATCATGCTTGCGCCTATCACACCGCACATGTGTCACGAACTATGGGCTGAGCTTGGCAAAGCTGGCGATATCCTTGATGCGGCATGGCCTGTTATCGACCAAAGCGCACTAGTTGAAGATGAAAAGCTTATCGTTGTACAAGTCAACGGCAAGCTGCGCTCTAAAATCACCGTGGCGGCAGATGCAACGCAAGAACAAGTTGAAGCGATTGCATTTAGCGAAGAAAACGTCACTAAGTTTACTGACGGCAAGACCATCCGTAAGGTGATCTATGTTCCTGGTAAGCTACTTAATGTGGTTGCAAACTAAGATGCGTAGCCTATTTTGGCACACCAGCAAGCTAGCAGTTTTGCTAGCTTGCTTCTTCGTGGCGAGCTGCGGTTTTCACCTCAAGCAAGCCTCTTACCTTCCTGACGATCTAAAAGAAATCACCTTAAGCGGTGACGACAAGCGTTCAGCCTTGTTTGAACAGCTACAGTCCGATCTTCAGCGCGCTCAGGTATCCCTTACACCAAAAAATACCAAACAAGCTGCTGAGTTGTACTTGTACAATGACTCACTTGAACGTCAAACACTCAGTTTGTTCAAAAATGGTCAGGTTGCTCAGTATGAACTGGCGTATCGCGTGTCGTACCGATTGAGTCGTCCGGGCCAAGAACCCGTTAAACAAATGTTCGAGCTGTATCGTAACTATCAGGACGACCCAGACAATGCGCTAGCAAAGGCAAAAGAGCTTGAGCTGATCCTGACCGAGATGCGTCGTCTTGCAAGCCAACGTATTATTCGAGAGTTGTCGCAACTGTAATGCGCTGTTATGCCAATCAACTCTCCAATTACCTAAGTAAAGGGCTTGCACCTTTTTATCTGGTCTTTGGTGAAGAACCCTTTCAGCAAGGCGAATGTGCACTTGCCATACGAACCGCAGCCAAGCAGCAAGGCTGTGACGAAGTCATTAAATTTGCTCTACTTCCGGGATTTGACTGGCAAGAGCTCAGTGCGCAGTACAACAGTATGTCTTTGTTCAGTGCGCGTACGCTCATTGAGTTCGACTTTAACGAGCAAAAAGTCCCTACCCAAGGTGTCGCGGTTTTAAAGTCTTTGGCCGCACAGGTCAATCCAGATGTCGTTGTTATTTTTAAAGGGCTGGGCGCAGGTCAAGACATTCAACGAACCGCTTGGTTCAAGGCATTAGAGCCTAAAGGCCTGTTTGTCCCTTGCTATGCGTTAACGGGCCGTCATCTTGAGCGTTGGTTTGATGATGAATGTAAGCGGCTGAAGCTGTCTGTGTCACCACAAGGCAAGCGCGCCCTCCTCGTCGCCACAGAAGGCAACTTGCTTGCAACGCATCAGGAGCTCGAAAAGCTCTCCTTACTATTTGGTAAAAACCCTGTTGATGAACAGCAATTGCTGAGCGGCTTATTAAATCAATCTAAGTTCGATATTTTTGATTTAAATACCGGATTGCTAAGTGGTAACCCTAAACAAATCATCAAAGTATTGAACAAGCTCGCCAGCGATAATGTAGAGCCCGCGAGTATTCTCTGGACCTTGCAAAACCAAGCACGCACCCTGCTGGGTGTTAAAACCTTGTGGCAAACCGGCACTACGCTTGCAGATGCCTATAAAAAGCATAATGTCTGGAAAAATCAGCAAACCATCACGCAGCAAGCGTTAGACAGATTAACGCTAGAGCAGATGAAACAGTTGCTCTGTATGATGGCAGACTTTGATACCGCATATAAAGAAGCAAGGCTCACTGCGCCATATCAAGCTCTAGCACACATCGCGCTGGCCTTTGCCACCCCCATCGCAATGCCGTTACCAATTAGCCAGAGTGAGCATGTATGATTGCTTTGTTTGGTGGTACTTTCGATCCTCCGCATTTAGGCCATTTAAATATGGCGATGCGCTGCGTCGACGAGCTAAGTCTGGCTGAGTTAAAATTTTTACCTTGTGCCATACCGGTTCATAAACAAAAGCCCAGTATCAGTGACGAGCATCGCCTAGCGATGCTTGCAAATTTGCTATCAGGGCAACAAAAACTGGTTATTGATAGACGTGAGCTTGACCGACAAGAACCCTCTTACAGCCTGCTAACACTGCAAGAGCTGCGTAACGAATATCAGGACCAGCCGATTTTGTTTTTAATGGGTATGGACTCGTTTAATAGCCTGCACACTTGGTATCAATGGCAAGAAATCACAAAGCTGTGTCATCTGGTGGTGTATCAACGCCCAAATGAACATTGCTCACCAGATGCTAAAGTCTCGGCTTATTTAGCCAAAGCACGCACAAATAGCTCAAATAAACTCCAAACCAGCAAGGCTGGACACTGCTATTTCCTTCACGGTGAGCAAAAAGACATTGCATCGAGTACAATAAGAGCTGCAATTGCACAGCATGACAAAGAATATTTGGAACATTGGCTGCCTGCTTCTGTCATAGATTATATAAATAGCCATGGCTTGTATGCTGATTAACCCCATAAAGCATGTTAAAATCGCCGATTATTTGAAATACAGAGACAAAAACTTGGATTCAAAACAGTTATTAGATTTCGCGCTAGACAAAGTAGATGATATGAAAGCGCGTGATATTGTTAAGCTCGACGTTCGCGAAACTTCTTCAATCACCGATTACTTAGTGATCTGTACTGGCACTTCAAAACGCCATGTACAATCGATTGCCGATCATGTCGCAAAAGAAGCACGTCATGCTGGAGAAACACCAATTGGCCAAGAAGGTCAAGACGTTGGTGAGTGGGTATTGGTTGATTTGGGTGACGTTGTTGTTCACGTAATGCAAGACCAAACCCGTGATTTTTATGACCTAGAAAAGCTGTGGGGCTAATGTGAAGATCCAACTCATTGCAGTAGGTACCAAAATGCCGAAGTGGGTTGAAACTGGCTTCACCGAATATCAAAGACGCTTCCCCAAAGATATGCCACTGGAGTTAATTGAAATTAGCGCTGGCAAACGGGGGAAAAACGCAGATATTAAACGCATTTTGCAACAAGAAGGTGAAAAAACCTTAGCCGCTATTCCAAAAGGCAATCGGATCGTAACCTTAGAAGTGACTGGCAAGCCATGGGATACACACCAACTTGCGAGCAATATGGAAAAGTGGCAGTTGGACGGTCGCGATGTTAGCTTACTGATTGGCGGCCCTGAAGGGCTTGCACCAGAATGTATTGCTGCGGCTGAACAAAAATGGTCATTATCAAACTTAACCCTACCCCACCCTTTGGTGCGTATAGTGGTTGCCGAGAGCTTGTATCGCGGCTGGAGTTTAAATAACAATCACCCTTACCACAGAGAATAATAATGATAAAAAAACGGCCGACGATTAGGGATCATTCTGCCGAGGCTAACCTCTTTGCGAGACGGGCCTTTGTCGGCTTTGTTTTTGTCGTTATTATTGTTGGGATCTTGTTTCACAATGTCTATAAGCTTCAGGTGACCGAGCACGAGACCTATCGCACCCGCTCCAACGATAACCGTATAAAAGTCATTCCTGTCGCCCCTAACCGTGGTCTGATTTACGACCGCAATGGTGTCTTGCTCGCCGAAAACCGCCCTGTTTACAACCTTGAAGTGATCCCAGAAGATGTCGAAGATCTCGAAGCATCATTAGCTTCTGTACGTCAACTCATCGAAATTTCTGAGCAAGAAGTAGAAGATTTCAAAAAGGAAATCAAGCATAACCGCCGCTTCAAAAGCCAAGTATTAAAAGGTGGTCTGAACGAAGAAGAAGTGGCGATCCTTTCGGTTAACCAACACCGTTTGCCAGGCTTTAGCGTTGAAGCTCGATTGTCCCGTTATTATCCTTATGGCGATACCCTCACACACGCCCTTGGCTATGTCGCAAAGCTCAACAAAGAGGAACTCTTTGACTTAGAGCTAGAAGGCAAAGACACGAACTATCGTGCCACCCATGATATCGGTAAGCTCGGTGTTGAGAAGTTTTATGAAGAACAGCTGCACGGCATTGTTGGCTCTCGCCGCGTCGAGGTGAATAATCGCGGCCGTATCATTCGCACATTAAGCATGGAAACGCCGCAACCAGGTAAAGACTTGGTACTAACGCTTGATATCGGCTTGCAACAAATCGTCCAACATGTACTAAAAGACACCCGAGGCGCGATCATCGTTATGGATCCACGAGATGGCGGAATTTTAGCGCTCTATTCTAACCCAAGTTACGACCCGAATCTGTTCGTTCACGGGATCAGCGGCAAAGACTACCGAGCCTTGCTCAACCCAGACAGACCACTTATCAACCGTGCAACTCAAGGCCGTTATGCACCAGCTTCCACAGTGAAACCCCATCTCGCTGTGCTTGCACTGGAAGAAGGTGTTGTCACCGAAACAACCAAAATTTGGGATCCCGGCTTTTTTCAAATTCCCAATGTAAAACATAAATGGCGTGACTGGCGTCCTTGGGGCCATGAGCATGTTGATGTATATAAGGCTATTGAGCAGTCTTGCGACACCTATTTTTATGAAGCTGCATATAAACTCGGCATAACTAAAATTAGCGACTTTATGAACCAGTTTGGCTTTGGTGAGCTTTCGGGTATCGATATTCATGAAGAAACCTCCGCCATTTTGCCATCCGTTGAATGGAAAAGAGAACGTTTTAAAGAGTCGTGGTACCCGGGAGATACGATTTCTGTTGGGATAGGGCAAGGTTACTGGACTGCCACTCCAATGCAAATAGCGAACTCGCTGAGCATTTTGGTCAATAAAGGCATACACCGCCAGCCTCACTTAGTACAAATTTCTAAGCAAGACACTGAAGTAGAACAATTATTTACGGAAGAAAAACCGCCTGTTGTGTTGAAAAACCCTTATCACTGGGATATCGCATTAAAAGCCATGCACAACACAGTAAAAATAGGTACCGCGAAAAGTGCATTTAAGGGCGTGACCTATGATCACGCTGGTAAAACAGGTACCGCGCAAGTTATCAGTATTGCTCAAGGCGAAAGGTACAATGCCGAGAAGCTGAAAGAAAAACACAGAGACAATGGTATCTACGTGGGTTTTGCACCTTTTGATGACCCTCAAATTGTTATCACTGTGGTTGTAGAAAACCAAGGTGGTGGTAGTGCTATCGCAGCGCCAATGGCACGCCAAGTGATGGATTATTACTTTTCAGCCTACCCGCTTGAGAAGGAGCAACAGCAATGAGCCCGCTGAATAAGCCACGTTCGCTATTCGAAAAAGTCCACATCGACCTACCATTATTTGCAGCCTTGATCACTATGATGATTGGTAGCCTTGCGATTGTTTATAGTGCTAGTGGACAAGATATGGGCATGATGATGCGCCACGGCACACGCATGTTTGGTGCGTTAGTTGCCATGCTATTTATGGCGCAGTTTTCCCCCAATACACTTAAGCGTGTGGCTATTCCGGTTTACCTCTTAGGTCTTGGCATGCTCGTCGCAGTGCTGTTTTTTGGAGTCAGTAGTAAAGGGGCTCAGCGCTGGCTTGATTTAGGCATTACCCGCTTTCAACCTTCTGAAATAATGAAGCTAGCAGTGCCCATGACGGTCGCTTGGTTTATTGGCCGCTCTCACTTACCTCCTAGTATTTTGAATTTAACAATCGGCTTTGCGATTGTATTAGTGCCAACCATTCTGATCAAAGAGCAGCCCGACTTGGGTACTTCTATCTTAATCGCCAGCTCTGGTATTTTTGCGCTCTTTTTAGCTGGGTTAAGTTGGCGTTTAATCGGCTCTGGTTTGTTACTCGCGGTACCCGGAGGCTATGCGTTTTGGCATTACGGAATGCATGCCTATCAAAAGCAACGTGTTCTGACCTTTTTAGATCCAGAAAGCGACCCGCTGGGTTCTGGTTACCATATTATCCAATCGAAAATTGCGATTGGCTCCGGTGGCGTTGAGGGCAAAGGCTGGCTGCACGGAACACAATCTCAATTAGAATTTTTACCCGAGCGCCATACCGACTTTATCTTCTCGGTGTTGAGCGAAGAATTTGGCTTGTTGGGTGTCACTATTTTACTCAGCTTGTATCTTTTTATAATTGGTCGCGGATTGTATATCGCAGTGCAAGCACAAGACGCTTTCAGTAAGCTGCTTGCAGGAGCACTGACATTAACCTTCTTCGTCTATGTCTTTGTAAATATCGGAATGGTTTCTGGTCTCTTGCCAGTAGTCGGTGTACCTCTGCCCCTAATTAGCTATGGTGGCACATCGATGGTGACCTTAATGGCCGGTTTTGGCATTATTATGGCAATCGCAACAGATAAGAGGATGTTGTTAAAATAATGACAGTTCGTATTACCCTAATTTCAAAACTGGTTTTAGTATTTGCCCTGTTAAGCGTGCTCAGCGCTTGTGGAAATCGCTATCATATTCGCCATGATAAAGCGCCACTACGCGAGCCTACCGAACTGGAAATGCAGGATGCCATTGTCACCAACGAGAAAAAGAGCGTGAGTGCCAATCGCCCCTACACTGTTCTTGGAAAACGTTACACACCAATCTCAGACGAACATGGGTATCAACAACAAGGTACTGCTTCGTGGTACGGCCGTAAATTCCATGGCTACCACACCTCCAATGGTGAAATTTTTAATATGTTCGATATGACAGCGGCACATAAAACGCTGCCACTTCCTAGCTTTGCCAAAGTAACAAACTTAGACAACGGACGCTCTGCTATCGTTAGAATTAACGACCGAGGTCCATTCCACGACGATAGATTAATCGACCTGTCTTACGCTGCAGCCTATAAGCTAGGCTATCACCTTCAGGGTACAGCGCGCGTTAAGGTCGAAGCTATTACTCTATCGCGCGAGTCTCCAAGGCTAACCTATGTACAAGTTGCTGCTGGCAGTAAACTTGAGAACATACAGTTATTAGCAGGTCAGTTAAAACAAGAACTGGGGTTAGGTACACCCATCACGTTTGAAAACAACCTGTACAAGCTTAGAGTCGGCCCAATTACCGACGACAATCAAGCACAATCTTTACTAAAAACCTTACAACAAGGTCAATTTAGTCGTGCTTTCTTGCTTTACAGTGAGCAGGAACTTTAGAATAACCGCAATGAATGCCGATAAACAAAAAAGCGAGCATAATGACTTCTATCAAACCAAAAATCGTTAAAAAAGTCCTTGGACTGGTATGCACTTTCTCTATTATGAGTGCCAGTGCACAAATTATTCCTTCGCCGCCGCAGATTAATGCGAAAGGCTATTTCCTTGTTGATTTCACAACTGGAAAGGTGATTGCAGAAGGTGAAGCCGATACTAAGCTAGCGCCAGCAAGTTTAACCAAAATGATGACCAGTTATGTTATTGGTACTGAAATCGCGGCAGGTAACATTAGTCCATCTGATCAGGTCACCATTAGCGAAAAAGCGTGGGCTAAGAACTTTCCAGGTTCATCGGTGATGTTTATCGAAGTGGGTAAGCAGGTCAGTGTTGATGACTTAAACCATGGGATCATTATTCAATCAGGTAATGATGCTTGTGTTGCAATGGCCGAGCACATTGCTGGTAGTGAAAGTGCGTTTGCCGATCTGATGAATGCACATGCTGAAAAGCTAGGCATGACGAATAGTCACTTTATCAATAGCCATGGCCTAGACACCGATGAGCATTACACCACTCCAAGAGACATGGCAACTCTAGGTGCCGCGCTTATTCGTGATGTACCTGATGAATACGCTTTATATAAGAAAAAGTCTTTTTCATACAACGGCATAAAGCAGTATAACCGTAACTCACTACTTTGGGATGCAAGCCTTGAAGTGGACGGCATTAAAACCGGCCACACCTCGGATGCCGGCTACAGCCTTGTTACTTCAGCGATTAAAGATGATATGCGTCTTGTTGCGGTAGTCATGGGCACAGAAAGTGAGCGTGCACGTAAAGTTGAAAGCAAAAAATTGCTTAACTACGGCTTTCGTTTCTTTGAAACCATCACTCCTTACCAAGCTGGTGACGCTTTTGCCGATCAGCGCGTATGGATGGGTAACAAAGAAACCGTATCGCTTGGCATTATGGAAGACACGCCAATCACTATTCCACGTGGTCAAAGTAAGAACTTAAAGGCTAACTTTGAGCTAGATAAGACGCTCGAAGCACCGCTAGCAAAAGGCACTAAAGTTGGTACTTTGTTCCTACAACTTGAGGGTGAAGATGTAGCACAATACCCACTGGTTACGCTTGAAGAGATCCAAGAAGGTGGATTCTTTAGCAAGATCTACGACTACCTACGTTTACAGATCTCGCAATAACCCCATTTTATGTAAGTGAACGCCTCATCATGAGGCGTTTTTTTTTGCGTCAAAAATGATAGAATGCGGCCAATAAATGACGACCATGGCAACTCAAGGCTTGAAAGAGCCGCTAAGTAACCAAATAAAGGCGTCAGCAAGTAGTTCGTTGTGAGGATACCGTCGTGGTAAAACCAGTTAAAAATACTAAGTTTGATGAATACTTAGAATTTCCTTGCCCATTTACATTCAAGATTATGGGCCTAGCAAATGTCAATTTGACGGATCAGATCCTAGCTAAACTGCAGGTTATTGCACCGGGTGATTATGCACCAAAGGTTAAACCAAGCAGCAAAGGCACCTATGAAGCCGTATCTCTTGTCGTTACTGTAACCAGCAAAGAGCATATCGAGCAGATTTATACCGAGATCGGTGGCATCGAAGACGTCCGTTACATCCTGTAGTTGTTAAGGACCCCTAGTTATGGAATCTCGTAAGTTAATTGTGCGCCAACTCGGCCTTTGTAGTTACGAGCCAATTTGGCACAAAATGCAATCTTTTACCGATGAGCGTGATGACACCACTGCGGATGAAATCTGGCTGGTGGAACATGAGCCTGTTTTTACACAAGGTCAAGCCGGTAAAGAAGAGCATGTCTTGGCGCCAGGCGACATTCCCGTCGTAAAAGTGGATCGCGGTGGTCAAGTTACCTACCACGGTCCTGGGCAACAAATGCTTTATGTACTGCTCAACTTACGACGATTGAAAATAGGGGTACGTGAACTTGTCACTTGGCTAGAGGAAAGCATTATCGACTCCCTAAAAGAATATGGGATAGAGGCTTATGCTAAAGCCGATGCACCAGGTGTATACGTCAACGATAGCAAGATAGCATCTCTTGGACTTAGAGTCCGCCGTGGCTGCTCGTTTCATGGTCTCGCACTCAACGTTAATATGGACCTTGGTCCATTTTTACGAATAAACCCTTGTGGTTATGCGGGCATGAATATGGTGCAAAGTAGCGAAATTAATGGACCTCAAACCGTCGCTGATGCGGGGGCTGGTCTGGTAAAACACATGCTAAAACGCATTAATGCTGAGCATGTCGAATACACTGAAGGGTTTGAAAACGTATGAGTAAACCAGTCAAAATGGAGCCAGGGGTAAAGCTCCGCGATGCTGAAAAAATGGCATTGATCCCAGTTAAAGTCATGCCAACAGAACGCGAAGAAATGCTGAGAAAGCCTGAGTGGTTAAAGATCCGTTTGCCAAAATCAAGTGAACGTATCGATGGCATTAAACAAGCAATGCGAAAGCACGGCTTGCACTCTGTTTGTGAAGAAGCGTCTTGCCCTAACCTTTCTGAGTGCTTTAATCACGGTACAGCAACCTTTATGATTTTAGGTGCAATTTGTACTCGCCGCTGTCCATTCTGCGATGTGGCCCACGGTCGTCCATTAAAACCTGACGCCCAAGAGCCGGAAAAGCTTGCACTTACCATCAAAGACATGAAGTTGAGCTACGTTGTTATTACCTCTGTTGACCGTGATGATTTGCGCGACGGTGGTGCGCAGCACTTTGCTGACTGTATTCGTGAGATCCGTAAGCACAACCCAGGTATTACAATCGAAATTCTTGTGCCTGATTTCCGTGGTCGTATGGATAGAGCTTTAGAGATCTTAAGTGAAACACCACCAGATGTATTCAACCACAACCTTGAAACTGCACCAAGACTTTACAAGCTAGCGCGTCCAGGCGCCGATTATAAGTGGTCGCTCGAATTACTACGCCGCTTTAAAGAAGCGCATCCAGAAGTAAGAACTAAATCAGGCCTGATGGTTGGACTAGGCGAAGAAATCTCTGAAATTGAAGAAGTCTTAAGAGACTTGCGCGAGCATAACGTAGATATGCTTACCGTAGGCCAATATCTGCAACCTTCAAAGCACCACTTGCCAGTCAAGCGCTACGTGCCACCGGTTGAGTTTGATGGGCTAAAAGAGTATGCCGACGAAATAGGCTTTAGCCACGCAGCTTGCGGACCATTTGTACGCTCTAGCTACCATGCAGATCAGCAAGCCGCCGGTAAAGAAGTAAAATAACTTCTGCTACGAACTTAAGTTCAAGTAACACGGATATTGCTCCTAGTCGTCAGCAGGAGCAATACCCATACAATTTCCAACTTCCCCTCTACGCATTCATGTAAATTCAATGTAAAATAGCCAAAATTCCCTTAATTTACACCCTTGTATAGCCAGAGCGTTTTAGTGGTAACAAGGCTTTAATTATCCCCAGCTCAGGTTACTTAGAATAATAATATGGAATACGGACCAATCAGCTTTTACGCTATTTTTATTGCCGTTGTGGTACTTGGAGGCAGCTTAGGCGGGCTCTTACAAGCGATGCGTTCAACGTCGTCATATAAGTTTCGCAAACCTAAGTTTAAGAGTGCGAATAGCGCCGCCCCAGAGTATTGGGACTTAGGTGGATTCGGTGTCATTCTAGCCGGTGTGATCTCAGCATTTATGGCAATCGGTGTGCTCACCATGGCGGGCGCTGCTGACTTCAGCCCAGTCAGTAAGTATGCATTTAAATCATATCAAAATGGGGAGCACGACTCCCACCATCAAAACAATGACGAGATACTCATTCCCGTGGCGATGTTCTCATCTGCACATAACGATAACGCCGTTGAGATCAACCGTATCATCAAAGTGGTCGTTGAGCACAATTTGAAGCGGGAAAACGATTCAATTACCGGTTCTGATAAAGCATTTTGGACTTGGATTAAAATCTTTTCATTCTCTATTTTAAGCGGTTTTGGTGGTGTAGGACTCGTTTCTAGCGCCTACAAGCGCTACGTTGGCGAAGATGAATTCAATGACATCCAACAAAAGGTTAAAGAAGAGTATGAAATAGCACGTAAGAATACCGTAGAAATCGCACTCCAACGCGCTAGGGAATTGATTGCAAACACACAATACGATGAAGCAATTAAGGTTTGTGATGACATTCTTACCAACATTCATCCAAACCATGCAAGAGCAATTGGCATAAAAGCCAGAGCACTCAGCCGAGATGGTAAGCTCGCAGAAGCCATCAAGCTGCTAGAAAGCGCACTTTCCATCTCAGATATGAGTGAGTCCGTCAGAGCTCGTATGCATTGGAATATAGCCTGTTACCAGACTCGTATAGATTTTAGCGAAGGCTTACCTGAGGAGCTAGATTGTATGGTCCGGACGCTGGGTGAAATCCGCAGCCATTTGGAGCGTGCAATTGCGCTTGATGAGCATTTAAGATTGAAGCTACCTGACGGTGAGAGTGACCTTATTGTACTAAAGTCGCTCAGTTCGAGAGGTCAAGATTGGTTTGACAATTTAGTACGAGCGCAATAGACTCTTAGGTAAGTTAGCTTGATACGGTGCATTTTCATGAGAGATGAAGACTTTATATAAAAGTTAAAGGTACAAGCACAAACTCACTGGATGAAAATACCAGTGAGTAGAATAAGCCGCATATTGATATGCGGCTTATTTGTTTTTAACGCATAAATTTTATGCGCGAATTGGTATTAGCAGCAAAACGGTTTCATTTCCTCGCTATTCGTTATATCTTGCCTCACCAGATAATAATAATCAGGGGCAAAACGTGCTTAAGAATAAAACTTTGGGCAGCATGCTGATTGTAGCAGGTACTACAATTGGCGCGGGTATGCTCGCCCTCCCTATTGCATCAGCAGGACTCGGCTTTTCTACCGCTATCGCATTATTAGCAATCACATGGTTGTTAATGACCTATACCGCTTTGCTTATGTTGGAAGTACATCAATACGCAGATCAAGACGCAACGCTAAATACACTGGCGAAAAACTTGCTCGGTAAAACGGGCCAATATGTCGCTAACTTTTCTATGGTATTTTTATTCTATGCACTGTGCGCAGCTTATATCGCGGGAGGTGGTGCACAACTTCAAAGCAAACTGGTTAGTGTACTAGGTGATGGGATCACTCCCCAACTCGGTTCAGTATTGCTTGCTGTTATCATAGCAACCATAGTGACATTAGGCACAAGTACCGTCGATAAGCTTAACCAGTTACTATTTACCATTAAAGTTATCGTGCTCGCGAGTTTGTTTTTTATCCTGACTCCTTATGTTCATGGCCAACATCTTATCGATATGCCAGTGGAGCAAGGGCTTGTTATTGCGGCAATTCCTGTAATTTTCACTTCATTTGGGTTTCATGGATCAATCCCATCAATCGTTAAGTACGTGGGCGTAGATATCCGCCAATTACGTAAAGTAATGATGTTTGGTGCTTCCCTCCCGCTTATCATCTATGTATTTTGGCAACTACTAAGCCAAGGTGTTATGGGTCAAGAGAGCTTAATGGCAAGTGAGGGACTGCCGGGTTTTGTCACCAGTATTTCGTCTATCGCACACAACGACAACGTACAATTATTTGTGACGGTTTTTGCAGATCTTGCTCTCGCAACTTCATTCTTAGGTGTTAGTCTCGGCTTATTTGACTTTTTTGCAGATGCCTTTAAAAAGCAAGATACTAAGAAAGACCGTGTAAAAACGGCATTCATTACCTTTTTACCACCGCTTGGCTTTGCCCTCTTTTATCCAAAGGGCTTTATTATGGCACTGGGATATGCAGCGATTGCGCTCGTGGTGTTAGCAGTATTTCTACCAGTTGCTATGGTATGGAAGCAGAGAAAAGTTAGAGGTAATGATGGATATCAGGTTAAAGGTGGTACGCTTGGACTAGGACTTGCCGCCATTTTTGGTGTGATGATCATCACCTCTCAGCTAATGCAAATGGCTGGCCTTATTCCTAGTTTAGGGTAAGCAAAACAGCTGCAAATTAACCTGAACCTTGGATAAGGCATTAATTATCCGAGGTTTAGGTTAACTAGTCGTTTCTGCTAATCTATTTTCCCTAGCCAATCTCGCTTCTTTTCTATCTTGCATTAGTTTCCAAAAGGTAAAGACTGGCACAAATGCTAAACACAGAGTAGCCACATTAACCATAGGAATAATTGTAGGGTACAGGTAAGTTGAATAGGACAGATCCATAAAATGTCTGTCGACAAGTCTAAAAAACTGTAATAGCGGTGCTGGAATAATGATTATTTGGGCAAGAATACTTTGCCATAGATACATCTTATCTTTAACAGCCCAGTAAGCAATAATTGCCATGAAGACAATGTCTGAAAGGGCCCAATAGATATACCGATAAACTTTATCAGGATCAGCAGCCCTAATATAATCAGAATTCAGAATTCCCAAGACATAAAACAACGCAATTAGAGTTGCATATCTTAACGCTTTTATATCACGAACTGCGAGACATAAAATAACCGCGATAAAAGATACCCAAACGCTATGCTCAAAAAAGAAGAGCCTAACAGGCTCCCACGCGGACCACATAATTAATTACTTTGTTACACTTGGCTTTTTTTCAGCTTCATCATCGCCGCCAGAGCCGTTATCACCTGGTAATCTATAATTTTTAATGTTCATCATTTTATCCTTATCGAGAGTTTGTAGAGCAGCTAGAACTTTAGCGAATTCCCTGTAATTTGGCAATAAACTGTAATTAATTTTGCCTCACCTCAATAGGGTCTGACTCTTTAGGTTTACCCTGTAAAATCGAGATTTCAACACGCCTATTGCGGCGTCTATCAGCATCACTGTCATTGGGAACAAGCGGTCTGGTGTCTGCGTGACCAACCACGACCATTCTGTTCTTATCAAAACCACGAACGCGCTCCATCACAGTCGCAACAGCGACCGCTCTCGTCGCCGATAAATCCCAGTTATTGGAGTAAAGTTCGTTAGTGACTCTAAAATCGTCTGTGTGACCCGAGACAGTAATTTCACCGGGTACATCTTTGAGTAGTTCTGCAATTTCGGCAATCACTGGTTCAAATTTAGGTTGTAAAAACGCACTACCTGCGGGGAAAGAACCATTCTCTTGGATACGAATAATGATTTGCTGCCCTAGAGACTCAAGCTCAATCGCACCATCCATTATTTGCTTTTCTAGCTGCTGCGCAATCTTTTTAACAAGCTCATTAACTTGTTCTTGATCTGCGGATGCGATTGCTTGCGTTGACGCCATTTCTTGAGCTGTACTGGCTGACTCACCACCACGCTTATTGCCCCGCTGCTCTTGCCGACCACCCGCAGACGATTCATCACCGGCCTGAAACTCAAGCATCTGTTGCGTCATTTCTACGGTTTGCTGTTGGATAGTTTCAATTGGTGTTGGCTCTGGCTTACCAGGAGTAAATTCCATCGCGATAACACTGGTACCTTTTGGGATATCCTTTACTTCTATTTTGTTTTGCACACCAAAAGCAAACTTCATCGACCCGGCAATTTGCTTAAACTTCAGCACGTCCATTTCAGAAAATGCCAGTAGCAGTACAAAGAAGCACATCAGTAATGACATCAGATCAGCAAATGTCCCCATCCAGGCGGGAAGACCTGGAGGAGGACATTTACATTCTTTCTCATCTGACATGGTTATTCCTCAGCCTCAGCGCCACGTTTAGATTCAGGCAAATAATTTTTCAAAATGCCTTCAATAACTTTCGGGTTTTGGCCATCCTGAATGCCTAAGACAGCATCTAAGATGAGCCGCTGATTTCGCTCTTCTTCATCTTTACGAAGCTCAAGCTTAACCTGAATAGGGATCGCAACCACGTTAGCTAAAAACGCACCATACAAAGTTGTTAAAAGTGCAACAGCCATGGCTGGCCCGATTGCTTTTGGGTCGTCCATGTTAGACAACATAGCTACCAAGCCGATGAGTGTTCCGATCATCCCCATCGCAGGCGCAATATCCGCGAGGGATTTAAATAAACCCGCGCCTAGTTCATGTCTTGAAGACGTTAGGGAAATGTCTTTTTGCAGTGTGGCACGTACAACATCAGCGTCATGGCCATCGACTAACATATCAACGCCTTTACGCATAAACTGGTTGGGAATTTCGGCTTCTTCTAACGCTAAGAAACCACCTTTACGCGCAGAATCAGCAAGCTCAACGGCTTTTTCAATCAGCTCTTCAGGGGTTTCAATTTTAAACATGAAGGCCTTGCCGGCCACTTTACCAATGCCGAAAAATTGTCCAAGCGTAAAGTTAGACAATACGATAAAAATTGAACCACCAAATACGATAACGACGGAAGGCGTGTTATAGAACATAGCGATCTGGCCATCACTACTCAGTACCATCGACATTACAATCAAACCTATGGCACCCAGGATCCCTATTACCGTTGCTAAATCCACATGTCCTCCGGGGGAAGTTATTTGTGATAAATCACGCAGTTATTATTGTTTGAGTTATCGGCAAGTTTCTCTACAACTTAACACTATTATATTAAAAAGTGTTTAAAATGCGAGTTTATAGCAGATCTTGTAATGCCGATACTCCGTCAGATCAAAAAGTCTCTGGTTTTTTTGACCTTGGCGCGCAATCCCCCTAAAATTGCCACACTTTTACTTTACGGGTCAGTGTGACATATGGCAGTAAAAAAACCTGATAATTTGAGCTTTGAAGAGGCCATGCAAGAGTTGGAACAAATCGTTGCAGACATGGAAAACGGTAGCTTACCTCTGGATCAAGCACTTAAACAATTTGAGCGTGGGATAAAGCTCGCAAAAGCTTCAAACCAAAAACTTCAGCAAGCTGAGCAGCAGGTCGCTATTTTAATGGGCGAAGATGAGCAAGCGCAATTACAGCCATTTGAAAACGAAGCCTAATGTCAGCAAAATTACAAGAAAAACTCCTGTCTGCAAAGACTCGTGTAGAAACCACCGTTTTACACTATTTTGATAATGTGATTGATACTGAAGAAAATATCAAAGCCGCAACGCGCTACAGTATAGAAAATGGTGGTAAACGCTTGCGACCGTTTTTGGTGTACTGCACTGGTGAATTGTTTGGTGCGGCTCCAGAAGACTTAGACAAGGCCGCTGCAGCAATAGAGTGCGTGCATAGCTATTCGTTGGTGCACGATGATTTACCCGCGATGGATGATGATGAACTTAGGCGCGGCCGTCCAACCTGCCATATTCAATTCGATGAAGCGGCAGCTATCTTAGCTGGCGATGCCTTACAAACTCTGGCGTTTGAGCTGTTAAGTGAGCATCAATTCGCAGTAAGCCACCATGCGCAAATAAAAATGATTTCCGCGCTAGCTAAGGCATCGGGTCTACAAGGCATGGTTGGTGGCCAAGCACTTGATATAGCTGCTACTAATCGTTCAATTTCCATAGACGAACTTGAACGTATTCATAAGCTAAAAACAGGTGCACTGCTAAGCTGTGCTGTGGAGCTTGGGATCTTATGCGGCAACCCAGAGCTAGTTACCGAGCAAGCATGTAATGCAATACGCACTTATGGTCGTGCAATAGGCCTTGCATTCCAAGTCAGAGATGACATTCTTGATGTAGAAGGTGACACGGCAGTGCTTGGTAAGCCACAAGGCTCTGACATAGAACATAATAAGTCTACCTACCCTGCACTGTTAGGCTTAGAGCAAGCAAAAGAAAAAGCCGAACAGTTGATAGATGAAGCATTGGATGCGCTTACGAAAATAGATGGTGACACAGAAATACTTGCAGATTTAGCGAAATACATCATAGATCGAGAATATTAAGCTGACGTATAAAATAACTACGCCAAGCTAAGAAAATATTCACAAGTACTTTGTAAATACTGGCTAACATAATATTATGACCAGTTGGTGACGAATTTTAATAATTATGAAGTGAGCTGCGCGGGTAAGTACTCAGCAAAGACTCACTAGGACTCTGATAAATACCATGAAACTTGATAGTAGCAAGTATCCTTTACTCGCGTTAATTGACGACCCAAGTCAACTTCGTCAATTACCCCAGCATAAGTTATCTGTGTTAAGTGATGAATTACGAGAGTATTTGCTAAACTCAGTCTCTCAAAGCAGCGGTCACTTAGCTTCAGGTCTTGGCACGGTCGAACTGACCGTTGCATTGCATTACGTCTACAACACACCACAGGATAGATTGGTGTGGGACGTAGGCCATCAGGCTTACCCCCATAAGATCCTAACGGGCCGCCGTGACCAGATGCATACAATTCGCCAGAAAGATGGGCTACACCCTTTCCCATATCGAGAGGAAAGCCAATACGATACCTTTAGTGTTGGTCACTCAAGCACCTCAATTTCTGCAGCGCTCGCAATGGCTATTGCCGCTGAAAGAGAAGCAATTGGCCGTAAAACTGTTGCTATTATTGGTGATGGCGCAATGACTGCTGGTATGGCGTTTGAAGCCATGAACCACGCGGGAGATGTTAATCCGGACATGCTCGTGATCTTGAACGACAATGAAATGTCTATCTCAGAAAACGTTGGCGCACTTACAAACCATTTCGCTAAGATCCTCTCTGGTAGCTTCTATACCAATATTCGTGAAGGCAGTAAAAAGCTGTTAGCTGGTGTACCGCCAGTTAAAGAACTTGCTGGCCGAATGGAAGAACACTTAAAAGGGATGATAATCCCAGGTACTTTCTTTGAAGAGCTTGGCTTTAACTATATTGGCCCAATCGATGGACATGATGTTGGCACCCTAGTTGATACGCTGCGTAATATGCGTAACCTTAAGGGGCCACAGTTATTGCATGTTAAAACGCAAAAAGGGAAAGGCTATAAGCCTGCAGAGGCGGATCCTATTGGCTATCATGGCGTACCAAAGTTTGATCCAACCGTGCACAGCTTACCCAAATCAAAACCCAGTGCACCGACCTTTTCAAAAGTATTTGGTGACTGGCTCTGTGATATGGCCGCACAAGATAACAAGCTGATGGCTATAACACCTGCAATGCGTGAAGGCTCTGGCATGGTGCGCTTCTCTAAAGAGTACCCAGCTCAGTATTTTGACGTTGCGATTGCTGAGCAACATGCTGTTACGCTTGGTGCAGGCTTTGCCTGTGAGGGCTTGAATCCTATTGTTGCTATTTATTCAAGCTTTTTACAACGTGCTTATGACCAATTAATTCATGATGTTGCACTACAAAATCTGCCGGTACTTTTTGCGATTGACCGCGCAGGTGTCGTTGGTGCCGATGGTGAAACACACCAAGGGGCTTATGATCTAAGCTTTTTGCGCTGCATTCCTAATATGGTGATAATGGCACCAAGCGACCTCAATGAGTGTCGCCAAATGCTCTATACCGGTCACCGCCTAGATAGGCCAGCTGCGGTAAGATACCCTAGGGGCAGTGCGGGAAGCGCAGAGATTAGTGCAGAAATGAGCGAACTGGAAATTGGTAAGGGCAAGGTAGTAAGAGAAGGTGAAAAGCTGGCTATTTTAAGCTTTGGTACATTGCTTGAAAACGCTCAAGCCGTTGCCGCAGAGCTAAATGCTACACTAGTTGATATGCGCTTTGTAAAACCTTTAGATACCGCACTTATCGAAGAGCTAGTGGTAACTCACGAGCGCTTTGTAACACTTGAAGACAACGCAATTGCTGGTGGTGCAGGTTCAGCTGTGAGCGAATATTTTTTAGCCCAAGGCCATCTAAAGCCAATCAAACTACTCGGCCTACCTGATGAGTTTATTAAACATGGTTCGCAATCCGAGATCCACGCCGAACTGGGTTTAAGCAGCGAAGGAATAAGTCAGCAAATTAAGGCTTGGCTAAATCCACAGTCTTGACTTTGAGCAGTTCTAAAAAGGCTTCCATTTGGAAGCCTTTTTTATGCTCTGCCTCTCGTCCTGCAATACGTTGACAGTTTAAGAGTGTGGATGAGCTTTACCTCATCCACACTCTTACTTCCGCAAGTCCATTACTTTGCAAAAGTTGTAGCTGAGACTCTATGTTCGCGCTTTGCTCAAATTCGAATGCATCCAATTGATCGTCAAAGATGATTGTCGCAGCACCATCACCGCCACGTTGTTTGACCTGATGTAATGCGATATCAGCGAGATTCACAGATGATTCCCAACCAATGACCTTACCGCCTAGTAGTGGCAATGGATAATATGACCACCCCATCGACACCGTCAGTTTAGTCGTTTTACCGTTCGGTAAGCGGTAATCCGTTTCAGCAATCGCCTTACATAAGTCACTGACATACTCTTCGATATAGTCTCTGCTAAAGTCACGTAGTAGTAATAGGAATTCATCACCACTCCAACGGACAACATAATCAGAACCTTGTGTCCGTGTATTGAGTAACGTCGCTAATTGCTGCAAACAACTATCACCGCCAATTGGACCATAAGAATCATTAATTTTGCTAAAATCATCAATGTTCATGATCATCAATACCAAACTCTTATTTTGAGCCTGTAATGACTGTGCATTACGCTGATAATGCTCGACATCTTTTGGTAACTGATCAAAGAGGAAGCGACGACTACGTAGCCCCGTCAATTCATCTGAGTGACTTACAAGTTTAAGCTGAGTATTGACCTGATTAAGCTTTTCGTTGGCTTTTCTGAGCTCTGTCGTACGCTCTGCTATCAACGCTTCTAGCGCGGCTTGCTTTCTTCTTTCTTGTGCTCTAAATACCCAGAAAATGAGATAGAACATAAAGATAAACGCACAAGTGATAAACAGCCTAAAGTAAATCGTCTCATCGAAACGGCGCGGTAACGTAATGGATAAGTTAAGCACCTTCGCCTGCTCCCAATCTTGCCCTTGACGCTTAACTTCTAAAACAAAGGTGAAGTTGCCTGGTGGTAAATTGGTATAAATTGCTTCGCGGCGTGACTGAGCATCACGCCATTGCGTATCGTGCCCTTCTAGCTTGTATCTAAATTCAATGCTATGCGGCGCATAAAAATCGATTGCAGTATAATTAATGGTTAAATCACGCTCAGATGTATCAAGCTGGATCACTTGATTTAATGATTCTGTACTAAATACTCTATCGTGGGTAGACAATGACTCTAGCTTTGGCAATAAGTCCCCACCACCAAAAAGCTGGACATTTTTAGGGATTTCAACAACGCCTTGTAAGCTGGGGTAAAAAATAGCTGACTCGGTTTCAACCACGGCATCATGCCCAAGTCCTGAACAACATTGGCTTGGTCTGCCATCAAGCTGCCTATCAAATGGGCTTATTACTTGTTCAACTTGCAAACTCTCTATAACGTGACCGAATTGCGCAACGGGCATGCGATATACCCCTTTCATTGTGCTCACCCAGATGAGCTGATTGCTCTTGTCATAATGCAGCGAAAATATCGATCCGTAAGGCAATCCATTTGAAGCATCAAGCTGGTACCAATCACCGTCTGAGGTACGATAGAATAACCCATCGTTGAGAGAACCAACTAAAGTCGTCACGGTATCCAAATGCAAAATACTGGTGATATAAGCGGTATCCAACGACGTTTGAGAACCAATTTTTTCGATCCCCTTATCATTGTAACGATAAGCCCCTTTATTTGTACCAATGAAGCCGTATCTAGGGAAGTCTTCAACAAAAGTGACGAATTGGCTACCGAGAAAGGCATTATAGGCGAACGGCGTTATCCCCTTGTAATCAAGACGATACAAGCCCCTGCCAGTACCAAACCACATCCCCCCACGATTTGAAGGGCTGAGAGAAAATACCGGATTTTGCCTGAGCTCACGCTCACTTAACTTTTGCAGTGTGCCATCTTCATAGATAAGCGCGCCACGGTCAGTACCAAGGATGAGCTTTTCACCGATAAACTCTAAGTCGTGTATTACAGAGCGATTTAACTGAGCACTTGTGAGCACGGGTTGATAACTATCATTTAACCCGATAATACCAAGACCTTCTCTGCTAGCTACCCACAATTGGCCATTGGGGCCTTGAGTGATTGCTGAGATAGCTTGATTTGTCCGCTGGCCGATATGATGACGCTCAACCTTACCTGAGTGAGCTAGCCAAAGTCCCTCATTTAAACTAGCGAGCCAGATATTATTATCGTTATCCATAAAAATATCGGCAAACCAGATGCTCTGATCTAATTGAATGGGCTCAACAGCTTGCCAAATACCATTATTTTGTCGGTATAACAATCGCCCATAAGTGGAAACCCACAGGCCACCTTCTTTATCGTTAAGAAACTTATATACCGCATTGTTACCCACTTCTTGGTAACGACGTAGTACTTCATCTATATCCAGAAAATAGGCGCCCAGCTCTGATGCTAAGAACAACTTACCATCGACCCAAGCTAAGTCATGTATGATGGTTTGCGCTAACTGTTCCGGTAATGACACTTTGCTTGCCAATTCAAGCCGAACCCCATCGCCAGTGCGATTGTTTGATTCGCTGATTTTAAGTAAGTGACGTTCATTTACCAACCAAATGCCATCTGGCACCAGCGCCATTTTAGTCACGGAACCTACAATTTGATTGATTTGGGTAACATCTAACGTACTTTGTTCGATGTTATTAGCGGCTAACGTCAGCTTTTTCGCAGAAACATAATACAGACCATTCGCAGCAATCCAGATCCCGCCATCTTCATCTTGCAAGATATCCCGTACAGGCCCCTGCAGATCGAAACGTCGAGCTTCTAAGGTTTTGGGGTTGAGTCTTAACAATCCTCGACGCGTGCCAACCCAGAGCATGCCAAATCGATCCACCACCAATTTATTAATGGCATTGCTATTTAAAAATTCGGTATTTTGGGTATTGAAGTTTTGGAATTGATGACCATCAAACCGACTTAGGCCAAACTGAGTTCCGAGCCAAATGTAGCCCTGATTGTCTTGAACGACACTCTTAACGCTTTGTGACGGTAATCCACTTTGGATATTCCACTGTTTAACTACGTAATCATCTATCGCCGCAAAACTCGTAATTGGTAGCAGCAAAGTGAAAATGAAAAACAATAGCCTTGTCATCTCGATTCCATCACATCAGCACAGTTAGACTAAAATGCCAGTTTTAAACAAAGCTTGCACGCAAATCAATGAAAAAATGCCAGCTAATACATCATCTAGCATAATCCCAGAGCCACCGTGCAAACGTTTATCGAGCCATCTTATCGGACCCGGTTTCAAAATATCGAAAAAGCGAAACAAAATAAAGCCAACGATTAATGACTGCCAGCTAAGTGCCGCCCCTATCATGGTAATATAAAAGCCTGCCACTTCATCCCAGACAATGGCTGGATGGTCATGAACATTAACATCGTCCGCTGTTTTACCACACACCCAAATCCCAAATAATGTCATGACAATCGCAACCAGACATTGCAGCCAAATTGGTGCACCTTGGGTTGCAAAAATAAACGGTAATGCGGCGAAGGTACCAAAAGTACCTGGTGCTTTTTTCGCTAAACCAAGACCAAACCCGAGTGCAAAGAATTGATGCGGCTTCTTTAAATTAAATACATACTGCTTAGCCAAACCAACTCCTAGCTAAAATGCTCAAAACCAAGCCCTGCGAGCTGGTAAGGTTGATCTTTTTTGAGCAATTGAATTTCGCCATTATTAGCCGTAATTTGGCCAATGCAAACTGGCTCAACACCATATTGCTTCAATCTGGTTTCCACGGCATTTTTGTTATTATCATTGACCGTGAAGAGTAATTCGTAGTCATCACCAAAACCGAGCGCGAGCCTCATGCGTGCATCTTCATCAAGACTTGAGCGCAGCGCATCAGACTGTGGGACTTTATCGGCATTTATCTTAGCGCCAACTAACGAGCTACGTAAAATATGCTTAAGATCCGCAAGTAGACCGTCTGAGATATCGATTGCTGAGGTAGCAAGCCCTCTAAGCACTTGACCAGCTGCAACCCGTGGCGCTGGGTAGTGAAACTTTTCAAGCGCCGCTTTGTAATGTTTTGGCTCAAGCGTCCAGCCCTGCTTTCGCGCTTCAATAGCAAGCCCTGCGTCACCAAGTGGACCTGTTACATAAATCCAATCACCCACTCGCGCTCCTGAGCGCTTGAGTGCTTTACCAGTTGGTACAATACCTTTTGCACATACAGTGATAGTCAATGGACCTTGCGTTGTATCGCCACCTATTACTTGTACGTTATAGTACTCGGCGATTTCATGCATGCCTTCGGTGAAGGCCTCTAACCACTCTAAGTCAGCGTTGGGTATGGTTAAACCAAGTGATACCCAAGTAGGTTCCGCGCCCATAGCAGCTAAGTCGCTAAGGTTTACCGCAATCACACGATGGCCAAGCGCCCGTGGTGGAATATCTTCAAAAAAGTGCACACCCGAAACTAGCGTATCCGTTGTTACCGCAAGCTGATTGCCAGCAGGAACTGAAACCAAGGCGCAGTCATCACCGATCCCAAGCTCTACATCTCGGCGAATAATGCCACGGCCTTTAAAGTAGTGATTGATTAGCTCAAATTCTTTCATACACAAAAAAGCCGGCCAAGGCCGGCTATTCCTATAGTAAAGCTTATTTGCGAATAAACTTAACCGCTTTGTCTAGTACACCGTTAACGAATTTGTGGCTCTCTTCAGCGCCAAACATTTTCGCTAACTCAATACCTTCGTTGATAGCCACTTTGTATGGCACATCTTCACGGAATTTAAGCTCATAAGCACTAACACGTAACACGGCAAGCTCAACCATATCCAATTCTTCAAGTGGACGAGCTAAATGCGGACGAATTGCTTCGTCTAGCTGCTTTTGGTTAACAACAACACCACGCGCTAAGTCTTTGAAGTATTCTACATCGACTTTAGTTACGTCGTTTTCGATCAGCATTTGCTGTTCGATATCGGCAATTGGGTTACCACTTAGCTGCCAAGAATAAATAGCTTGTAAAGCAAGTACACGTGCTTTGCGTCTAGCTGCTGGTTTCACTGAGATTCCTCTTAAATTTGCTCTAGCACGTTCACCATTTCTAGAGCTCCAAGGGCGGCTTCTCCCCCTTTGTTGCCCATTTTAGTGCCCGCGCGCTCGATAGCTTGCTCAATGCTTTCGGTAGTAAGTACACCAAAAGCAACAGGGATGTCATAATCTAATGAAACGCTAGCTAAGCCTTTGTTAGACTCGTTAGCAACTAAATCGAAGTGTGGCGTACCACCACGAATAATCACACCTAGCGCAATAATCGCGTCGTGCTCTTTTTTCATCGCAACGCGTTTTGCTGCTAGTGGTAGTTCAACCGCTCCCGGTACATATACAACTGTGATATCTTCATCGCTAACACCACCGGTACGCTTTAATTCATCTACAGCGCCTTCAAGTAAGCTGCTACCGATAAAATCGTTAAAACGTGAAATGACAATGGCAAATTTTTTGCCAGGAGCGTATTTATTACCTTCGATTACTTTCATTAGATGTTCCTAATCTGTATGAGCAATTGCCAAATTGAGGCGCATGATAGCACAGTAATGTGGCAATCGCCTACTATCTGAATATAGGCGATTGCGATCAATTTGGCATTTTGGAATTATTTTGGTTCGACGTATTCAACCACTTCTAAGTGGAAACCAGACAGCGCATGATATTTTTTAGGTAGACTCATTAGGCGCATTTTCTGAATGCCTAAATCAGCCAAAATTTGCGACCCCACACCTACGGTGCGCGAAGTACCTTGGAATTTACGGTAGTTCACCTGTTCACCCGCATCTTCCGCAGCAAATGCCTTAACCAACGCTTCCATCTCTTCGCTGCGTTCTTGCTTACCAAGAATGACTAATACGCCTTCGTTGTCAGCAATGTGCTTCATGGCACTTTGCAGTGTCCAGCTTCTATCCGCGCTGCGATCTGAATGAAGAATGTCGTTAAACGTGCTTTGCAAATGCACACGTACTAAATTGGCTTCTTCCGATTTGATCTCGCCTTTTACCATCGCATAGTGAAGTTGATTATCAATGGTGTCTTTGTACGTCACTAGGTTAAACTCACCAAACTCAGTAGGCAGTTTACACTCTGCTACTTTTTCGATAGTGGTTTCGTTTAAGTTACGATACTCAATTAAATCAGCAATGGTGCCGATTTTAATATCGTGTTCTTTTGCAAATACTTCTAGTTGTGGGCGACGTGCCATAGTGCCGTCTGGATTTAGAATTTCAACAATCACAGATGCAGGTTCCAATCCCGCCAAACGTGCTAAATCACATCCAGCTTCAGTATGACCTGCACGCGTTAAAACGCCGCCTGGTTGCGCCATAATTGGGAAGATATGACCAGGTTGCACAATATCTTCAGGCACTGCACCTTTGGCAACTGCAGCTTGCACTGTACGAGCACGATCTGCCGCTGAAATCCCCGTCGTTACGCCTTTCGCAGCTTCAATAGACAAAGTAAAGTTGGTAGAGAACTGAGCGCCATTGGTTTTCACCATTAGTGGCAAGTTCAGCTGCTCACAGCGCTCCTGTGTCATGGTCAAACAGATTAACCCGCGACCATATGTTGCCATGAAATTAATTGCATCTGGTGTAATGTGCTCTGCTGCAATGATCAGATCACCTTCATTTTCTCGGTCTTCATCGTCCATCAAAATAACCATTTTACCGGCTTTAATGTCCGCGATGATTTCCTCAGCACTATTTAAACTCATAGTTTTCCCATTTTTACTTTGTCTGTGGCTACTTTATAAAGCCAGCTTTCGCCAATAGACTGGTTGTGAGAGTGGACTCGCTGGCAGCGCTTGGCTCACCCTGAATTAGTCTTTCGAGGTAGCGGGCGATTTGGTCAACCTCTAGGTTTAATTTTGACCCGACTTGAAAACCTGCAATCGTCGTTTCTTGCGCCGTGTGTGGCACTATGGTCAATTTAAAGCGGTTTTGTTCCACGGCATTGACCGTCAAACTGATACCATCAATAGCAACCGAACCTTTATACGGAATATACTTCATTAGCGATGACGGCGCGGCTAACCAATAGTCAGTCGCTCTGGCATTAGCGGTTATCTCAACCACTTCAGCAATACCATCCACATGGCCTGACACCAAATGACCGCCTAGACGTGAAATCGGCTGCAGCGCCTTTTCAAGATTGACCTTTTGGCCTTGTTTGTACTCGGCAAAACGCGTCAAACTTAAGGTTTCGTTAGAAACATCGGCTTTGAAGCCATCATGAAACTTCTCAGTTACAGTCAGGCAAACCCCGTTCGTGGCAATACTATCACCCAAGTTTACATCGCTCATATCAAGAGATGTCGTGGTCACACGAACAATTAAATCGCCGCCCTTGAGCTGCAATTGAGTTAATGTTCCTGTTGCTTCGATAATACCTGTAAACATTTTACTTCTCTTTAGTCGCGATAAGTTTGAGATCAGGCCCCACTTGGCAAACGTCGCCAAACACTAACTCTGGTATTTGCGACATGGCACTCAGTGGCGTGGTGTTAAACAGCCCTTTTCCAGCACCAATTATTTTCGGTGCCAAATAGACGATATATTCATCGATTAGCCCTTGTTCATGCATTACCCCCGCAAGGGTGGCACCGGCTTCTAGCCAAACATAATTACAGTGCTTTTCAGCCAGCTTGTTGAGCACGGCTTTTAGGTCGAGCTTACCGTTGATTTCAGGCACGACAATTTGCTCTACGAAATGAGGCCATTGCGCTGAATTATCAATAGTACGGCGAAAAATAATCACCGGAGATGTAATTTTAAATAGCGCAAGATCTGGTGTCAGACGATTTTGTGAGTCAATAATCGCACGTATCGGCTGGCGTAGCTCAGATTGAGGATAATCGATGTCTTGCAAAGACTCCTCACGAACATTGAGTCTGGCGTTGTCTACCATAACCGTATCCGCTCCGGTCAAGACCACACAGCTCTGCGCGCGGTGGCGCTGTACGTCTAAGCGCGCTTCCGCTGAGGTAATCCACTTGCTCTGGCCATTGTTTAGTGCGGTTTTACCATCAACAGAAGCGGCAAGCTTACAAGTCACGAACGGCAACCCATACTCCATTCGCTTCAAGAATCCGGTATTCAGTGCCCTTGCTTGTGGCTCTAGCAAACCAAAAGCCGTTGCAATTCCTGCGGCTTCTAACATTGCCAATCCACGCCCTGCAACTTGTGGGTTGGGATCAACCATGGCAGCAACCACTCTGCTGACGCCTGCATCAATCAGACCTTTTGCGCACGGCGGCGTTCTGCCATAGTGACTACACGGCTCAAGCGTTACATAGGCAGTTGCACCAGCGGCTTTAGCTCCAGCTTGCTTAAGCGCATGCACTTCAGCATGGCCTTCACCTGCTTTTAAGTGCGCGCCTTCGCCGACGATTTCACCGTCTTTTACGATCACACAGCCGACGTTTGGATTGGGTGTTGTGGTGTATTTACCGCGCTTTGCAAGCGTGATGGCGCGGCTCATGTAATCAAGGTCTTGCGCTGTGAACTGGCTCAATCCCCCAACCTCGCAATTTCTTCACCAAACTCACGAATATCTTCGAAAGAGCGATATACCGAAGCAAATCGCACATAAGCCACTTTATCGAGCTTTTTGAGGGCTTCCATAATACATTCGCCAATCATGTCGCTTGGTACTTCGCGTTCACCAGTACCACGAATTTGAGATTTAATCTGGTGTACTACTTCTTCAATTTGTTCAGTGCTGACGGGACGTTTTTCCAGCGCTCGGTGCATGCCATTGAGTAACTTATCCTCATTGAAAGGCTCCCTGGTACCATCTTGCTTTATCACGCGCGGCATTAAGAGCTCTGCGCCCTCGAAGGTAGTAAAGCGTTCGTGGCATAAAATACACTCACGACGGCGACGGACTTGGTGGCCGGAAGCAACCAAACGTGAATCTATCACTTTGGTATCTTTGGCTGTACAGAATGGACAATGCATAGACGCTCTCGTTGACTCAAAAACAAAAAAGGCCGCTTGAATGCGGCCTTAATCATAACAAAAAACTGCTTTTTTGTGAGCGAAATTATGCGTAAACAGGTAATTTAGCGCAAATTGCTTTTACTTTTTCTTTCACTTGTGCCTGTACAGACTCATCATTGATGTTGTCTAGTACGTCACAGATCCAGCCAGCAAGCTCTTTCGACTCAGCTTCTTTAAAGCCACGGCGAGTGATCGCAGGAGAACCGATACGAAGACCAGAAGTAACGAACGGTGAACGTGGATCGTTTGGTACAGAGTTTTTGTTTACTGTGATGTTTGCACGGCCAAGCGCTGCATCCGCGTCTTTACCTGTGATGTCTTTATCAATCAGATCAAGTAGGAACAGGTGGTTTTCAGTTTTGCCAGAAACCACTTTATAACCACGCTCCTGAAGTACCGCAACCATAGCTTGTGCATTTTTAACCACTTGCTCTTGGTATGACTTGAACTCTGGCTGTAGTGCTTCTTTGAACGCAACCGCTTTTGCAGCGATAACGTGACATAGAGGACCACCTTGACCGCCAGGGAATACCGCAGAGTTTAGCTTTTTGTAGATTTCTTCATCATCACAAGCAGAGATGATAAGACCACCACGAGGACCCGCTAGCGTTTTGTGCGTTGTTGTTGTTACAACGTGTGCATGAGGCACTGGGCTTGGGTAGATACCAGCGGCAACAAGACCTGCAACGTGCGCCATATCAACAAGTAGGTAAGCGCCTACTTTGTCAGCGATTTCGCGGAACTTCGCCCAGTCAACGATCCCTGAGTATGCAGAGAAACCGCCGATGATCATTTTTGGCTTGTGCTCAAGTGCTAACGCTTCAACTTGCGCGTAATCGATTTCACCAGTTTCTTCGTTTAGACCGTACTGGATAGCATTGTACGTTTTACCAGAGAAGTTTACGTGTGAACCGTGCGTTAAGTGACCACCGTGAGCAAGGCTCATACCTAGCACAGTGTCATGTGGCTGAAGTAACGCTTGGAATACCGCCGCGTTTGCTTGTGAGCCTGCGTGAGGCTGAACGTTTGCGTAAGTCGAACCAAATAGCGCATTGGCGCGGTCAATCGCAAGTTGCTCAACCACGTCTACGTGCTCACAACCGCCGTAGTAACGCTTACCTGGGTAACCTTCAGCATACTTGTTTGTTAGCTGAGAACCCTGCGCTTCAAGTACACGTGGGCTACAGTAGTTCTCAGAAGCGATAAGCTCGATGTGCTCTTCTTGACGTGAAGTTTCTGCTTCAATCGCTGCAAATAGTTCTGGGTCAAAATCTGCAATATTCATGTTACGTTCTAACATGGTTTCTCCTAGGTAAACGTAAGGGTATTTTTAAAGACAATCTAGCATCACAAGATAACCAGTTTGCCTATGAAATCAGCATGGGCATATTTAAGCAGGGATTGAATTTATTTCACACCCCTATCGCGATGATATTTTTTTATTTAAACATTAATATTTTAAATAAGACAACCTAAGTTGCATTTGAAAAGCTAATATAGTCTTGAAATTGACCTTATCTGAGTGGGCGTTCTACCCACTCAGACAGGCTCTCTGATTTAGTTGAGTTTTGCTAACATTGCCGCCTTCAAAGCATCATAATCTGCACTAAGCGGCTCTGCCAAACATGGTTTTTGCAATGCATCGACCAACGGTTTTGGCATATCAAGCTGCTGATTTAAAACACCTTCTACAGATTCTTTAAACTTCGCAGGATGCGCAGTGGCAAGGAAAATTCCGGTTTCATCCGTTTGAGAGTCCAGCGCTAATCCTTCGTAGGCTATCGCAGTGTGTGGCTCAGCCAAGTAACCTTTGTCATGTAATTCTTGCATTACCACCTGAGTCCGTGCTTCCGATACCGAACGTGAATAAAAGTCATGTTTGTTAAAATCCCCTCTTTCTAACATGATTTCAACACGAGGCCAGTTATTAGGTTTACTCACGTCCATCGCATTAGAGAGTGACTCTAAAGTGTCGTTTGGTTGCCACTCACCCGAGGCAATGTAACGAGGCACAGTATCATTTTGGTTTGTCGTGGCACTTAACTTGGCAATAGGTAATCCAACCGCCGCTGCAATCATTGCTGCACAGACATTACCGAAGTTACCACTTGGCACTGAAACATGCACTTTATCACGCTGCGATTTAGGTAATTGCGCTAGCGCTTCAAAGTAATAACACACTTGTGCCACTAAACGACTGATGTTGATGGAGTTTGCCGAATTAAGACCAAGCTTTTGCTTTACTTCGTCATCAAGGAATGCAGACTTTACCATCGCTTGGCAGTCATCAAAGCTGCCATCTACAGCATAACAATGAATGTTTTTCCCAAGTGTTGTAAACAGCTTTTGTTGGGCAAGCGAAATTTTGCCATGAGGATAAAGGATCACCACATCGACATTTTCTTTTTCGTAAAATGCATGGGCAACGGCGGCGCCCGTGTCACCACTTGTTGCGGTGAGGATAGTCACGCGCTCACCTTGATTAAACATGCTAATGCATTCCGCCATAAAGCGGCCGCCAAAGTCCTTAAACGCCAGTGTTGGTCCATGAAAAAGCTCTAAACAATGCTGATTTTTAGCAACTTCGACTAACTTAGCTGGGAAATTAAAGGCGCGTTTTACCATCGCATCGAGCGTATCTCGTGGTAGTTCATCGCCAATAAGGTGATGTAGTACCTTGGCACTACGCTCAGCAAAAGGTAATTCAAGTAGTGCATCAACATCCGCAATACGCTCAAATGTAGGAGGAAAAAAAACCCCTTGGTTACGACCTAAACCAATTTTTACCGCTTCAACAAATGAAACAACCTGATGTTCGTCTTTTAAATTCACTAATTTCATTACTTTTGATCCTTTAATTCTCTTGTGCCTTGCGCATCTAATCGGCAAATATGGCTAAAACCCGCTTCATTAATGTAATTTTGTTGCAACCATTGCTGCACTGCATTTGCCTGTTGCTCAGACTTACAAATAGCAAATAGTGTGGGCCCTGCCCCTGAAATACTCACCAGCTCGGCACCTAAAGCTGGTAGCGCGTCTTTTGCCTCACTAAAGCCAGCAATGAGTGGCGCTCTCGCTTCCTCGGCAATACTGTCTTTCATCATCGACAGTGCTTTATCAAATTGACCTGACTGCATCAATAAACAAAAGCCCGACAGTCGCTGGGCAAATTCCACCGTATGATGCAAAGAAAATTGCTGCGGTAGTGCTTGTCTTGCTTTCGCTGTATTCAATGCAAAGCCAGGATATGCAATAACATAAAACCAGCTTTCATCATGCGCAACGCTGATTGCTTTACTTGGAATGCAGTCCGCAGTCAGTTGTAGTCCACCAAGGTAGCATGGCGTGATGTTGTCGTAGTGACGACCACCACTGACCTTTGCTTCAAAGTCGGCCATCAATTCAATGAGCGCCTCTTGGCTTAATTGCGTATTGGCAAAATCATTGAGTGCAGCAAAAGCGGCAACCACAGAGCATGCACTTGAGCCTAAACCTGAACCAACAGGAAGGCCTTTATACAAAGTCATGGCAACCGCCGGCATGTTGGGTGCCACATGCTGTTTGAAGTGCTGTAAACACTGAAACGCCAAGTTGTCTTTAGGATCGGCGGAGAGCTTTTCGGCATATGGACCAATACAGTTGAACGTATCACGCTCTGCGGCTTCAACGCTGACCTGATCACCCAGTAAACTGCCATCAATAGGCTGGAGCGCGGCGCCAAGGGCATCAAAGCCAACACAAAAATTACCCATTGACGCTGGTGCATAAAACGTTTTCATAACTCCTACCTCGACAGCGTTTTTAGGATATCAGCAAATACGCCTGCAGAGGTTACCTCTGCGCCCGCGCCATAACCTCTGATCACAAAAGGCTTTGGTTGATAATATTGGCTCAAAATAGCCAGTGCGTTTTCACCATCGCGAATATCGTACAGAGCATGTTCTTTTTCTACCGCTTCAATGCCAACGCGGCATTTACCGTCAACAATTGAACCGACATAGCGTAGCACTTGGCCTTGTGCTTTGGCCGCCGCAATACGCGCTGCGAAAGCATCATCTAATTGCGGTAATTGCGCCATAAATTCATCAACACTGGCGCCCTCAGCAAACCCTTCAGGTAATACAGATTCAACTTCAATATCACTGAGCTCCAACGGCAGTCCCGATTCACGGGCAATGATAAGCAGCTTACGCGCGACATCCGTACCAGATAAGTCATCGCGCGGATCTGGCTCTGTAAAACCACTCTGTTTAGCTTTCTCTGTCGCTTCCGATAGCGATAAACCATCCGACAATACGCCAAAGATATACGAAAGCGAGCCAGACAAAATACCACTAAATGACAGCAATTCATCTCCTGCGCCAAACAGCAGTTTAAGGTTGTCTAATACAGGGAGTCCGGCGCCAACGTTAGTTTCGTATAGAAAGTGACGACGCTTAGCTAGTGCAGCCTGTTGTAGTGACTGATAATACTCATAGCTGCCGGTATTGGCTTTTTTATTAGCCGCAACGACATGAAAGCCCGCATTAAGAAAGTCTAAATAGCCATCGGCAACGAATTGAGCCGCACTACAATCGACAATCACAGGGTTAATCAAATGATTTTGTCTAACAAACTGGCTCACCTGTTGTAAATCAAAGCCCGACTCCGCTTTCTCAAGCGCCAGCTCCCAGTTATCAAACGGTACGCCTTCTGGGTCTAAGTAACACTTACTTGAGTTTGCAATGCCATAGAGATTCAAACGGATATTGCGTTTTTCAAGCCATACTTGCTGCTTATGAAACTGCTTCATTAATTCTTGACCCACTAGACCGCAGCCAATCAAGAAAACATCGATGGATGGCACGTGCGTGAAGAAGTTTTCGTGACACACTTTTACTGCATCTTGGCAAAGTTCACCGTCAACCACCGCCGAAATAGAACTCTCCGTTGAGTCCTGCGCGATGGCAACAATATTCACCTGAGCCTGCGCAAGTGACGCAAAGAATTTGGCCGCAAGACCTTTGTGCGCTTTCATGTTGTCGCCAACCAAAGTAACGATAGCAAGATTACGTTGCACTTCAATTGGGTCGATTAAACCTGCTTGCGTTTCAAGCTCAAATGCCTGCTCAAGCGCAGCCAGCGCAAGTGTTAAGTCTTGCTCATGGACACAGAAACTGATGCTGAATTCACAAGAAGATTGCGTAATAAGTACGATGGATACGTTATCTGCTGCCAGTGCAGAAAAGACCCGAGCAGCCATGCCAACCTTGCCTTTCATTCCAGGTCCTGCCACGGTCAGCATAGCCAGTTTATCAAGACTCGAAAGCGCTTTTACTGGAGCCTCGCCACCGCCTTGAGCACAAATCAGTGAACCTGGCACTTCTGGGTCATGAGTATTTTTAATTTCACAAGGCACATCTGCTTTGGCGCAAGGTAAGATTGTTTTTGGGTGCAGCACTTTAGCGCCAAAATAAGATAGCTCCATGGCTTCTTTATAAGATAGCACGTCGACCTTAGTCGCTTTCTTTATCAGGCGAGGATCTGCACTGTAGACGCCATCAACGTCAGTCCAGATTTGGCAGATTTCGGCTTCAAGACACGCAGCAGCGACAGCCGCAGAGTAGTCAGAACCATTGCGACCAAGTGTTGTCAGCTCGCCCGCTTCATTGCTTCCTGTGAAGCCCGCCATGATATAAAAACGCGACGCTTGGGCACGCACCAACTCTGCAAAACATAATTTACTTAGCTTAAGGTCAACCTCGGCATCAAGATACCCGCCCTGCGTTTTTACACACGCGTCAGCACTAAGCGCTACTGAATCTGATTGCAGCATAGTGTCCATCAGCGCAACGCTAATGCGTTCACCAAAACTAATAACATAGGCTCTTGCTTGATCTGGGCAATGTCCCAGTAACTTGGCTCCATCTAATTTATTCTTAAGTAATTCAAAGTCAGGCCAGCCTACAACACCACCGTACACCGCTTGTACTTCATCGTATAAGCCTTGGCTGCGGGAAGTAAATGACTGCCACTGGGAGTCAAACGCTTCTCCTCGTCCAGCCAAATCAGCAAGCTCAACGAGCTGATCTGTCATGCCACCGGGAGCCGACAGCACGATAAGCGCTTGTTGTTGGCCATGGTCTTTAACTAGCTCGCTGACTCTTTGTAAACAGGCAAAATCTTTGAGGGAAGACCCTCCAAACTTTAGTACTCGCATCATTTTTCCTCATTCCAAAAACAAAAAAGGCCTGTGTTCTTAGTGAACACAGGCCTTTTTCAAACTCGCACTGACCTATGCCACTATCCCGTTAGGATGGTGGTTGTAATAATGGTCGTAGTGATAATATTCGTTTTCATAATTTTAGAGTGCCTGAAGTTTAGCCGCGCTGTCAATACGAAAGAGCAAAATAGATTATGCAAATTTCTAATAGTGACATTTGTAATTTGCATAGATAAGTTATCGGATCCCAAACTGGTGCAGTAATCCTAATAACTGCTCTGCTTTAACCGGTTTTTCTAAAAACCCTAACGCCCCCAAATTTGCTACTCTTTCTTTCATCTTGGCCTGAACATCTGCCGAAATAACCACTACGAAACATTCAATTCGGTGTGCTTTTATTGCCTCTAACACAGCAATCCCATCAAGTATTGGCATGGTTAAATCCAGGCACAATAAATCTATTTGCTGGGTTTTCAGTAAATCAATCGCCTGCTGGCCATTCTGTGCTTGGTGCAAGGTCAGGTCTAATTTGCTCTGTAAGTTTTTAATGACTTGTTTACGGGCGACAGCCGAATCATCGCAAACTAAGACGGAATAACTCATAAAGTGGTCAGTCTTGTACTATCGTTAATAAAACGGTCACTGGATATCGCTATCTTATAACACATTAAACTTTCCTAGGTAAGGCGCTAAAAAGCATAATTAATGAAGATAATTATTTATTTTTAACCATTTATTGGCTAACTTTAAAAACAGATTATACAAAGGCGATGAACTTACCGTAGGAGCTCAGCTTAATTCATGCTGCAAAAAAGCCTCTCAAAAAAATTGCTCACCAATGTGCTGTCGGTTTACTTCCTTCTAACCTTTGTCGTCACATGTGGTCAAATCGTTGCTGAATACGTCAATACCAAAGACTATATTCGCAATGAACTTACCATGCTGCAAAAAACCTTTAGCCGCAGTTTGACCCGTGCCATTTGGGAACTCAATACGAAGCAGACCGTTACTACCGCTGAGGGGCTACTTGCGATCCCCATGATCGAAGGAATTATTGTACGTGATGACAGCGGTGAGATTATTTCACAGCTTGGCCGCTCACTAGATATCCACGAGCTGTATAGCCAACAGCTTGTTCAAGAAGAAGCAATAATCGAAGATACGCCCTCTGGTTTATTTGGTTATACATTTCCGTTGATTTTTGAATTTTCGGGACGTGCAACACAAGTCGGTGATGTAACATTGTTTTCTAGCCGAGAAGTCGTCTTTAGTCGCATTATGATTTCTATCTACTTTTTGATAGGTAATGCGATGATCAAGACGACTTTCTTGATTATTCTATTTTTAATTGCCTTCAGAAAGCTACTTACCGAGCCATTAAGCGACCTCACCGAGCAAATTGAAGACTTTGAGGTCGACAACGTTGATGGCCATAAAATAGATATCGGCGCAAAAGAGCGCAATGAACTAAAGATCATGGAAGAGGCATTCAATAAGCTAATTGATAAGGTCTCTGAATATCGTAAAAAACTCGACCAAACTCAAAAAGAGCTGCTGATCAGCAATGAAAAGCTCGACCAACATAATATTCAGTTGGAACAAGAAGTCGCACGTAAAACTTCAAACCTGAGCCAAGCGATGATGGATCTTCAGCAACAAAAATATGAATTAGAAAAACAGAAGTTAACGCTCACAGAAGAGATTGATTTAAGAAAACAAACAGAAGAAGAATTACTAACGAAACAAAAAGAACTTGAGAAATACGTAGATGAGCTGAATATGGCTCAAGAGCGCCTAGTGGGCTCTGAAAAAATGGCGGCACTTGGTGGTCTCGTTGCCGGTATTACGCACGATATTAATACCCCCGTTGGTATCGGCGTGACAGCAACGTCGTTCTTGCAGGAACGTTTAGATCAGCTTGAGGCGGCGTACAACGGAAAAACCTTATCACCAAAAGCGTTAGAAGAATTCATTAGCGAAGCAAAGCAAAGTGCTAGCCTACTTACCACCAATTTAGACCGTGCATCGGAGCTTGTCGCAAGCTTTAAACAAATTGCAGTCGATCAGGCCAGTGAAGCGGTTCGTACTATTAACCTGAAGCAATACCTTGGTGAAGTGATCCGCTCATTACATCCAAAATTGAAGAAAACTCATCATCAAGTGAATGTTGAATGCCCTGAAGACATGACGCTAAATTTACCAGCTGGGGCAATTAGCCAAATATTCACTAACCTTATCATGAACTCTTTGATCCATGGTTTTGAAAATCAAGACCAAGGACAAATAGATATTAAGATTAAAGAAGACAATGGTATGGTAAATATCGTCTACAAAGACAACGGCAAGGGCGTAAGTAAAGCCCAACTAGACCGGTTGTTTGATCCCTTCTTTACGACCAAACGCGATCAAGGTGGCAGTGGGCTTGGTACCCATATTACCCTAAACCTCGTAAAACAAACTTTGAATGGGGATATCGAAGTAAATAGTGAAGAAGGCAAAGGCCTCACCTACTACATCAGCTTCCCAAAAGACTTACAAAAACCAATGGCGATGTTTAGTTAACCAAGTTTAGAACACGACAACCGTCCAATACGCCATACTGCAAAGTGGCGTATTGACGCAAGATATCTCCCCCATCATCAAACATCATCTAGTGGAATACAAGCTGTGACCTTTTTGCTATGATGACCGCAATTTTATTCCAGACGGGCATATTTCTATGTGGTTCAGTAACTTAATCTGCTACAAATTCAAACAAGATGTAACTTACGCACAAGAAGATTTCGAAAAAGCACTCGAGCAGGATATTTTTCGTCCTTGTGGTAGCCAAGACATAACCACTTTTGGCTGGACAAAAGCTTTTGGCAAACATGGCCAAATGCTTTCTCATTTTTCTCAAGACAGTATCTTGGTTTGTGCTAAGCGTGAAGAAAAAGTGCTTCCTGCAGCCGTAGTCAATGAAATGGTCGCCGAAAAAATTGAGCAAATAGAGCAACAAGAAAATCGTCCAGTAAAGAAAAAAGAAAAAGACGATATTAAAGAAAATATCCTAGCCACTTTATTGCCTCAAGCGTTCAAAAAATCGAGCCTGCAATTTGCTTTTATCGACCAAAAATCAGGTTGGGTGATTGTAAATAGTGCCAGCTTCAATAAAGCGGAAGAACTACTTGCACTACTGCGTAAGTCTCTGGGCACGCTTCCTGTTGTACCTGCGTTTGCAAACTATGATTTAGACTTACAGCTAACACACTGGCTCACCGAGTTTAGTGCACCTGAAGGCTTTGCAATAGGCACCGACGCTGAGTTGCAAGAGCCAGACGACAACGGTGCTCAAGTCAAGTTAAAACAACATGACCTTTCATCAGACGAAATCAAAACGCACCTAGAAAACGGTAAACGTGTGACTAAACTCGCGTTAGATTGGCGTGAGCGCGTGAAGTTCGTTTTACAAAACGATGGCACATTAAAACGTTTAAGCTATGCAGAAGCACTTAAAGACCAAAATGCGGATATCCCTAAAGAAGATCTAGCCGTTAAACTTGATGCTGACTTCATTTTGGTATCGGAAGAAATCAAAGAGTTGTTAGAAGATCTAACCAAAGGTCTTGGTGACGACGAAGGCCTAGAGTCTTAATTTTAGAGTCAATTACCTAGGGCCTGTTGACCTTTGGGTACGAAAAATTGATAGCGGATATGGCTATCAATTTTTCTTTATCCAGCTCAATACGCTATCTTCACAAGGTCGCTTTGCGCCAATAACGAGCGGACTGCACGCACTCAAGTGCGAGCGTATAGTTACTGGCTCGCCACTTTATTTGCACTAACCAACGCATTTGTCGCGCTTTATTTACTCTTCAATGGCATGATAGCAATTCGGCTTTGGCAGTAACGCTTTGCTAACCTGAATTTCAGGTATCGAAGACAATTTACGCCAGTAGCCCGATACCCGAAAACGGTAACTCGTACAATTAAACGGAGTTTGACGCGCGTGAATGTAAAAAGCATTTCATTGGCTTTAATAGTAGTGATAATTTGGGGGCTTAACTTTTCGGTCATTAAATTTGGCCTAGCAGAGTTGCCTCCTATTTTATTCTCAGGCTTGCGTTTTTTGGTAGTCGCGATCCCTGCAGTATTCTTCATTCCTTTTCCTAAAACGTCGGTATGGAACGTATTCGGTGTTGGGCTGTTTTTAGGTGTGCTTAAGTTTAGCTTGCTGTTTATTGCGATGGAGTCAAACGCATCAGCCGGCATTGCTTCTTTGCTGCTACAAGCCCAAGTCATTTTCACGGTTTTGCTAAGTGTTTTGTTGTTAAAGGAAACCATGGATCGCTTTCAAGTGGTGGGGATTAGCATCGCAACGTTTGGCTTTAGTTTGTTTTTTATCAACTCCTCTGGGTCAACGACAATATTGGGCGCGGTGCTCATTCTATTAGCGGCATTATTTTGGTCGTTTTCAAATCTTATTATGAAGCGCCTGCAAGACGTTAATTTACTCCACTTTATTGTCTGGGTAAGCCTAGTGCCGCCATTGCCACTTTTTACACTATCTTATTTTATTGAAACTGATGCCCCATTGACCTTACTACTAAACACCACAACACAGTCTTGGCTATCCATTGCCTATGTGGGTTATATCTCGACGCTGATTGCATTCGCAGTATGGGGTTGGCTACTTAAAAATTACAAGGCCGCGGCAGTGACGCCTTTTGCTTTATTAATCCCTATTGTTGGCATTGTAGGTTCAGCGTTATTACTCAATGAGCAATTGATGCTAATGGAAGCCGTTGGGGGTGGTTTTATTTTATGTGGCTTAACGATTTCAGTTACAGGTGCTCGGATAAGCAGAATAGTTCGAAAGCCTCAAACTGAGGCTATACCCTAAACGATAAAGACCTCACCAGAGGTCTTTATATTCACGGCAAACAAAAGCGCTGAAACCGCGTATTGAGTACTGGGATTAAGCAAACATTGTTTTAACGTCTTCGAGTACATTCAAATAAGTGTCATCAGCAAACATATTCACCTCTCTTATTACCCCTTTTTCTTCATACTGTTTTAGCGCTGCAGACTTATCCGACACCTGCAAAATACCTTCTACAATTGCACCAACACGAATAAAGTCGACATAACAAACATGTTCAGGCCGATAATTTGGATTTGCCCAGCTTTCTGCGACTTCAACAAACTCATCGGTGAATTCCCACTCTCGCATTATTGCCCCCCCAATTTTGCCGCCTAATTTCTGGATGGCATGAGCCAAAAAGCTTGGGTTGGCAAACACTTCAGGGTGACGTTCAGCCTCTGTCAAAATCGGTAAAACACCGATATTAAACACCAAAGAAGCCAAGGTGATTGTATCTTTGTTAAGCGATGTATGCTTGTTGACGCGAAGATAAAAATCCATCGTTGTTATCGCTTGGCAAGCAACTTTTAGCGTTTTCTGCCAAGCTTTGTCCATGTAAGTCTTGATAAGCTTGTTATTAGAAACGAATAGCTGCTCCATCGCCATTGCAGTCGCTATATTCTTGATTTGTCTGAGACCGATACGAGTTACCGCTTGGTTTAAGGTATTTACCTTCACCGTACGGCCCATAAAAGCACTATTGGCAACTTTGATCATACGTGCTGCGAGGGCTGGATCGTGAGAAATAACGTCTGCCATCTGCATCAAGTTAATTTCAGGGTCATCTGCCGCTTGCCTAACCCGCACTGCGATTTCAGGTAATGTCGGCAATACCAAGGTATCGTTATTGATTCTGTCAGTTAGAATCGTGAGCAAAGCATTTTCTGTAGACATGAAACCAAATCCCTTAATAACTGAATAAAAGACCCGACTACAAGCGTAAGCTTATGGCAAAAGTAAGCACTTGCTTGCTGGAGGTCACACTGCTGATTTTTAGTATCTATGACGTAAGTATTGTCTAACTTTCGGATAAAGTTAAGAAAATCTAAAAAAATAATATTTTATTTATATACCCTCAATAATTAGCAAGTTAGAATTCATAGCATACGGTGTATTGTGGCAAACTTTGCCGCAAAAATACTGAAAATGACCCACAGCTGGACACAAATGATGACCTTTCACGTTAACAGCGGCTTACGTACCACATGCTAAACTAAGTTAACTAAGTATTGTGATACAAAATCGTGTAAGGTGATCGCCACATAATTAAGACAATAAGGGAGCATTATGAAACACTCTATGATTTCGGTTGCAATCGCACTTGCAACAGGTCTCACCCTAACTGGCTGCTCTGAGCCATCAACCTCTTCTGAGAAACCTAGTGCACAAACTGAGCAAGCACAAGTTGATACTAAACAATCAGGCTATAAGCTAGTTAATGCATCTCAAGACCGGCTAGATATTTATACCCCAGTAACGCTAGAAACAGATTTAAGTCACTTAAACGATAACCAAAAAAAGATGTTAGCTTTACTCATCGACGCTTCGGTTATTATGGATGATTTATTTTGGCAGCAAGCATTCGGCGAAGACAAAGCAACATTCCTAAGCAAAATCTCAGACGAAAAAGTACGCCAATTCGCGGACATTAACTATGGGCCTTGGGATCGTTTAAATGGCGACCAAGTTTTTCTTTCTAGCTTTGAAGAAAAAGCACTGGGTGCAGAATTTTATCCAAGCGACATCACCAAAGACGAGCTAAATAACGCCGATGTAAAAGATAAAACAGGACTGTATTCTATTATCCGCCGCGATGAAAGCGGCAAGCTTTACAGCACTTCTTACTCATCCGCGTATAAAGCAGAATTGGATAAAGCCGCAGAGCTTTTACGCCAAGCAAGTAAACTGGCACAAGATAAAGAGTTTGCAAACTACTTAAACTTGCGCGCAGATGCATTAGTCAATAATAGCTACCAAGCGTCTGATTTCGCTTGGATGGACATGAAGAATAACCCGATTGATGTGGTAATTGGCCCAATTGAAACCTATGAAGACCAGCTATTTGGCTATCGCGCCGCTTTTGAATCTTACGTTCTGGTTAAAGACTTGGCGTGGAGTGAGCGTCTCGCTAAATTTGCCGCTTTTTTACCTGAGCTACAAACCGGCTTGCCTGTTGATGAAAAATACAAGCAAGAAGTGCCAGGCTCTGATGCCGACCTAAACGCATATGACGTCATTTATTATGCTGGCCACTCAAACGCAGGTAGTAAAACCATTGCGATTAACTTGCCAAATGACGAAGAAGTGCAACTCCAAAAAGGTACGCGTCGCCTACAGCTTAAAAACGCCATGCGCGCAAAATTCGATAAGATCTTAGTACCAATTGCTGACCAACTTATCGTCCCTGAGCAACGTAAGCACATCACCTTTGATGCTTTCTTTGCTAATACCATGTTCCATGAGGTGGCCCATGGTCTAGGCATTAAAAATACCATTACAGGTAAAGGTACTGTGCGCCAATCACTGCAAGAACACGCCAGTGCGCTTGAAGAAGGCAAAGCAGATATCCTAGGCCTATATATGGTTGAGCAACTACTTAAAAAAGGCGAGATCACCGAAGGTACGCTTGAGGATTACTACATCACCTTTATGGCTGGTATCTTCCGCTCAGTACGTTTTGGCGCATCCAGTGCGCACGGTAAAGCAAACATGATCCGCTTTAACTTCTTTAAAGAAGAAGGCGCGTTTTCTAAGAACACGGATGGTTTATATCAAGTGAATATGGAAAAGATGGGCGCAGCGATGGAGAAACTGTCTAACCTTATCCTAACGCTACAAGGTGACGGCGACTATCAAAAAGTAGACCAACTGATCGCAACACACGGCGATATCAAAGCGGAACTACAAAAAGATCTAGATAAGCTTTCCAAAGCGAACATTCCTGTTGATGTTACCTTTAAGCAAGGTAAGCAGGTGCTAGGACTGTAATTACCGAGCACACCATGGTAGTGCTTACTACCATGGTGTAATTAATCCTAGATACAATAATCTTTGATTTCTCTTTGGTGTTTTTTGATGGCTTTTGTAGCTTTGTCAGATTTAGCAATCGCTAAATTTACTTTCGCATCATCGCATTTGTCTTGTAGCTCTTTGCGCATCAGATAATTTTGATCTTGCTGTTGCTGCGCCAACCCTTCCACACCACTATATTCAGTTCTGGATTCTGGTTCACGATCTTTTTGATAAGGCTCTGGCACAGTCGCCTTACAGGCGGATAATAATGATACTGCCAAAATAACAACTAAACTTTTATTCATATCGCGTACTCCTTGATTTAAAACGGCAAAAGTCAATTTCAGTTATAACAGTTCCAGATATAAACACAAAACACGTAGAGCTTAAAAGTTTGTAAAGCGCTTGATGTGTTTTCAGTCTCATGGCCTTTTTGAGGCTTTAAGCAAAACTCGCTTTTAGCTGCTCAACTTCCTCATCACTATAGGGTTTTGCTGGATAGAGTCCCCAAACCGGTTTTGGCCATGCAATATCGGTTTTAAATCGTGCAATGTGGTGCACATGTAGTTGCGGCACCATATTACCAAGCGCAGCCACATTTAATTTATCTGGGGTAAAGGTGTCTTGTAACAAACGACTCAGCTTGGCCGATTCTTGCCAAAATTGAACTTGCTGCGACTCAGGTAAATCAATAATTTCTTTCGCGCCCACAACCCTAGGTACTAAGATAAACCAAGGGTATTGTGAGTCATTCATTAACAATACGCTACACAGCGGCCACTCGGTAATTAAGATACAGTCTCGTTGTAATTCTTTAGCTAATTCAAATGACATAGTGAAACTCTTTAAATCCTATTTACTCGGCACTCTATCCGAATTTGTTGCTATTGCAAAGCGGCTTCATTACCATCCGATCAGACTTTAAAAATATAACAAGGTGGCTACCGTGCACTCTCGCATTAAACACTACACCATCGCCCTTCCGTTAGCGCTTGCCTCTGTCACCGTTAGCGCAGAGCAACTAACGCTAGAGCGACTTTTTGACGACCCGTCTCTTTCAGGTAAAGCGCCTGTAAAACTGCAATTTTCTCCTGACGGTTCTCGTGTTACTTATCTTCAAGGTAAAAAAGAAGACTATAACCGTTACGACCTTTGGGAATACAATCTAAAAGACAATACCAACCGCTTGTTGGTAGATTCTGCGGCGCTATTTTCTGGCCCAGAGAACCTCTCAGATGAAGAAAAAGCACGTCGTGAGCGTCAACGTATTTTTGGCCGTGGTATTTTAGAATACAAATGGTCAAAAGATGGCAAAGCGCTACTTTTCCCACTCAATGGCGACTTGTACTACTATGAAATCGCTTCTGGTAAGAGCAAGAAACTAACGGAAACGGAAGCATTCGAAACCGACGCTCGCTTCTCACCAAAAGGTAACTTTGTTTCTTTTATTCGTGAGCAAAACCTCTATGCCATTGACCTTAAATCGGGTGAAGAAACGCAATTAACTAAAGACGGCGGTGGCGTAATTAAAAACGGCATGGCTGAGTTCGTTGCTCAAGAAGAGATGAGCCGTATGACGGGCTATTGGTGGTCGGGTGATGAGCAACAAATCGCCTTCACACGCATTGATGAAAGCCCTGTTCAAGAAGCCATTCGTAACGAAATCTATGCCGAAGAGGTCAAGTTATTCAATCAACGCTATCCATATACGGGTACTGCTAACGTTGAAATTGAACTGGGTGTTGTAAAGATCAATGACCAAAAGGTGGATTGGATTGATTTAGGCGACGATAAAGATATCTATATTGCCCGTGCAAATTGGTTAAAAGACAACAAAACATTGTCATACCAGTGGCAAAATCGCTCACAGCAAAAACTGGAACTGCGCTTTTACGATACTAAAAGCAAAAAGCAGCAAGTCGCCCTGACCGAAACCAGTGATACTTGGATTAACCTACACTTTGACCTTGAATTCCTAAAGGACAAAAAGCATTTCGTTTGGGCATCTGAGCGCGATGGCTTTAAACACCTTTACCTGTACAGAACCAATGGCCAACTTGTACGCCAAATCACTAAAGGCGATTGGATTGTTGAAAGCCTTCAGGGCATTGATGAGAAAAAAGGTATCGTATACTTCTCTGGCCGCAAAGACACGCCGCTCGAAAGCCACCTATACAGCGTACCACTTTTTAAAGATGGCGATGCAAAACGTATTACCGAAAAAGGCAGTTATCACAGTGTTGTACTGGCGAAAGATAACCGTACCTTTATCGATAAAAGCTCTTCTGTAAACCGTCCACCAGCCGTTGCGCTACGCAAAGTGAATGGTGACTTTGTTACTTGGCTTGAAGAAAATGCGCTGAATAACGAACATCCGTTAACGCCTTATTTGAGCAATTTAGCTACGCCAGAATATGGCACGCTTAAAGCGGAAGATGGTCAAACCATGTATTACCGCTTATTTAAGCCCGCAAAGCTTGAAAACGGTAAGAAATATCCTGTTATTGTGAACGTGTATGGCGGACCTCATGCACAACGCGTGACCAACAGCTGGCGTAGCAAAAATTTGTATTTCCAATATCTTGCACAGCAAGGTTATGTGATTTTCCAATTAGATAACCGAGGTTCATATAACCGTGGTAAGAAGTTTGAAGATCCAATCTACAAGCATTTAGGCGTCGTGGAAGTAGCCGACCAAATTAAAGGCGTAGAGTTCTTGCGCACGCTAGAGTACGTCGACCCTGAGCGTATCGGTATTTATGGTCACAGCTATGGTGGTTATATGGCGCTGATGACAATGTTTAAAGCCGGCGACTACTTTAAAGCCGGTGTCTCTGGTGCGCCAGTAACTGATTGGGCTCTCTATGACACACACTATACTGAGCGTTATCTTGGTCACCCAGATACAAATGCCAAGGGCTATGAGCAAAGTGCAGTGTTCCCTTATGCAGATGGACTAAAGGGCCCGCTGATGATCTATCACGGTATGGCCGATGACAACGTACTATTTACCCATGCAACTAAACTATTTAAACAATTGCAGGACGAAGTTAAGCCATTTGAAATGATGACTTATCCAGGCTCAAAGCACAGTTTACGTGGCAAAAAAGTACAAACCCACTTGCATCAAACCATTACTGACTTCTTTAATCGTCATTTTGAGGTTGAAGCTAAGTAAACACTTAATAGCGCCCAGTTTCCTATAAGCTGGGCGCTTCTTCTCTACATTTAGTTCTAATCCATTGGTCTAATTGTTTATTCTTCAAGACTAAGAAAAACTGAATTTATTGTTCTATCTCAAGTTATATATAAATTGCATTAAGTAAATGAGCTATTTAAAGCGGAGAAATAGTTTTAGTAGCAAGGCAAAAATTTTGCTATTTAGTTGTTCTAAATGAGAAATTTTTAACGAAGCTAATATGGTATTTCACCCTTCAAATTGGTTGGAGAATTAACGCAATTGGTATTACTACTAAGATTAATTAGTATGAATTGATGAGGCGTTCGCGCCGCTTGCTACTTTCAATAATAAAACGACATAAGGATTGCATTATGTCCAAACAGTTTTTCCGAAACCTCACCATCTTCCAGCGACTCGCGTTACTGATCATAGTGGTTATTATCGGCGTTATCCTTAAAAGCGCAGTGAGCTTATCGCAGCAATATGATGCACTCGAAAAGCAGCAATATCATAAAACCCAAAATCTTGTTGAAAATGCCTATAGTTTAGTGGCTTACTTCCATCAACAATATGTATCTGGGGAACTCCCAGAAGCGCAAGCTCAATCCGCAGCCCTTAATGCCGTTTCGGCTTTACGATACGAAGGAAATAATTACTTTTGGATCAACGACTATCACCCCAAAATGGTGATGCACCCTTTCAAGAGCGAGCTTAATGGCAAAGATCTCAGCCAATCAAAAGATCCCACCGGCAAGCGCTTATTCGTTGAAATGGTACAAGTGGCAGAAAAAAGTGGTGCGGGATTTGTTCCCTACCTGTGGCCAAAGCCCGGTAAAGAAGCCCCTGTCGAAAAAATATCTTACGTCAAAGCGTTTACACCTTGGGGTTGGATCATCGGCTCCGGTGTATATCTCGACACTATCGAAGCTGAGTTTGCACACATTCGAAATTTGCTATTACTTGAGATGGCGGTGCTTATTATTTTGCTATTCCCATTTAGTGCAATCATAGGTAAGAGCATCATCACCCCCATTCAACAAGCCAAAGACATGATGAAAGATATCGCTCAAGGCGAAGGCGATTTGACTCGACAACTCGACGAAAGTGGTAAAGATGAGATAACCGCGCTTGCCAAATACTTTAACTTGTATACTGAGAAGATGCGTCATTCCATCGCGACAGTGGCCCATAACGCCAAAGAAGTTGAAACGCTGGCTAATCAGGTAAAAGCGGCTGGCGAAGAAAACTTGGCATTTATTGAGTCGCAAAATGACAATAGCCGCCAAGTCGCCACGGCTGCCGAACAAATGACCATGCAAGTTCGTGAGATCAGTAGCAATGCAGACACTGCAGAGCATTCCGCCGCAGACGCACGCAATTACAGTGAAAAAGGCAAACAAACTATTTCTCAAACCATCGCCGCCATTAAAAAACTGTCGGAGCAAATTCAATCTGTGAGCGTGACAACAACGAGCCTTGCGCAAGAGAGTCAACATATAGGATCGGTGCTCGATGTTATTCGAGGTATTGCGGAGCAAACTAATTTACTTGCATTAAACGCGGCAATAGAAGCCGCTCGAGCAGGTGAACAAGGACGAGGCTTTGCTGTTGTTGCCGATGAAGTACGCACACTTGCAAGTCGTACGGGACAAAGCACAGATGAAATCCACAACATGATCGAGCGACTGCAAAAAGAAGCGCAGCAAGCCGTAGCTGCGGTTAAAATTAGCCAGCAAATCTCGGAGCAAACAGTGGAACAGGTCCAACATGCAGATAGCGCATTGACAGAGATTGAGCGCCTAATTGACGCTATCTCGGATATGAGTACCCACATCGCCAAAGCCACCGACGAGCAGAGTCTTGCAGCACAAGAAGTTAATGAGCGAATAGCTCAGCTTTCTGACTCCACCCATCACTCTTTGGATACCACACATTCACTCAACAACACCAGTGAGCAACTAACACGAGCAAGTCACGAATTGAGTGACATAGTTAACCGCTTTAGAGTATGATATCCACCTTGCAGAGCACCTGTCAGTGCTCTGCTTCTTGCCCAGTAGATGATTGATATTCCTTATCTTGTCGATAAAAATAATCCGTGAGCGTCTAAGCTATTTTACCGCTATATTGCCAATTTATTTGCTGAGCAAAAATAGCCCGTGAAAATCTGTTTTATTATGTACCCTTGGGAGCGTGTAGAAGCTGAAAACGACAGCACGCTAAGACTTATCCACGAAGCCGTATCGCGCGGTCACGTCGTTGCCATCACCACCGTAAACAACCTTACGATTCGCGAAAGTGTTGCTAGTGCCTTCTGTGATGTATTTGTTGCAGGCCAAAAAGTATCTGATAACTTCGTGAGCTTTTACAACAAAGCTGAGTTTAAAAAAGTACAGCTTCCTTTGGCAGGTTTTGACGCAATATTTATGCGCGCTAATCCGCCGCTTGATACCTTAGCGATGAACTTTTTAGACTCTGTTCGTGATGATACTTTCATCATCAACGACATTGATGGCCTGCGCATTGCTAATAACAAGCTATACACGGCATCTTTCCAAGGCATCGCGAGAGAGTTTATTCCAAATACGCATGTATCTAAAAACAAAGAGTATTTAGAGCGTATATTCTCTGAGTCAGAGCAAGAGAAAATGATCTTAAAGCCGCTTGATGGCTTTGGCGGTCGCGGTGTTATCGTCGTTGAAAAACGCGCGAAGCAAAGCTTTAGCTCACTCCTTGAGTTTTATATTGGTGGCGACGAGGCTGGTAAAGGCAGCAACTACGTCATTTTACAAGATTATGTTGAAGGTGCCGACGAGGGTGATGTTCGCATCCTAATGCTTAACGGCGAACCGATTGGTGCCATGAAACGTGTGCCTGCAGCAAATGAAGTGCGTGCCAACGTACATGCCGGTGGCAAAGTGGTGAAACACAAGCTCACTAACCAAGAAAAAGCGCTATGTAAGCACATCGGTCCTAAGCTTGTGCGTGATGGTTTGTATTTTGTTGGCATTGACGTGATAGGCGGCAAGCTTATCGAAGTTAACGTACTCTCGCCTGGGGGGATAACCCGTATTAACCGTTTAAACCGCTGTAAGCTGCAAGTGCAAGTTATCGATTTTGTAGAGAGTGTGGTGCACGCCAAAGAGCTAGTAACGCATCGCAAAAACCAATTCCGTCAAGTAATAGAAGATGCTCATGCTATCTGAACAAGCCATCATTGCCGCGCTTGAAGCCGGCAAACCCATCAGTGGACAATTTGCTGAAGGTGCTTTTCACCTCGAAGTGAGGGAATACGTGCCTTATGTCGCCACTGCTGTACACGCAGGCCACCGCACCCGTGCTAGCCTAAAAGGCTTGTTCGCCATTAGCGATACTGAGCGTTTACAAGAGGAAGATCCGTTTACCGACGGCATGATTGAATCATTACCCATCACGCTTATCGCGCGTGACTCACGTTACGAATACGATCTTAACCGTGCGCCAGAACTTGCGATATACAAAGAAGCATGGGGTAAACAAGTGTGGAGCCAAGCGCTACCAAATGCAGACATAGATGTTAGCTTGTCAAAGCATGCAGCCTATTACCGTGTGCTCAGTGCGCTGTTAACCACGCTTGAGCGTAAGTTTGGTGCCTGCTTGCTATTTGATGTGCACAGCTATAATTATCAAATTCGTAGCTACCCTTATGCACCAACCTTTAATATTGGCACTGCACAACTTGATACCTTGCGTTTTCGCGCCGTATTAGATGAGCTGAAAAAGCAGCTAGGACTGAAAAAACTGGCAGGCCAGCTGGTGGATTGTGCTGAAAATACCGTCTTTCAGGGCCATGGTTATCAAGCGCAATATATTACCAGCCACTTTGATAACACCTTAGTGGTGCCATTGGAAGTGAAAAAAGTCTTTATGGACGAAAACAGTGGCGAATTATTCCCTGTGGTGTTTGAAAAACTACAGCGCAACATGCATGTTGCTTTGAGTAAAACGGCAAAAACATTTGCTAAAAATCACTGCTATAAGCCACTTCGCAAAGCAAAATCAACGTCGCAGCTTGACCCTGCGCTGATTAACGTGGACTCAGCGCTATACCGCATAGCCAGAAACCTTGAAACGCTGCATTACGTTAACCCAAGTAATATCGCACAAGAGAAACGTCGCTTTTTCTCGAAACGTCATTATCAGCCTGCGTTTAAATATCGCCCGCTGAAAATTGACCCGTATGAGTTTAAAGAGCAACTCTATCGCTTGCCCGTTGGAAAAATCCAAGATCCGATCGTAAAAGATTTATATCGTAAAGTGATTGACAGCTACGCCACAAAAATCGAACTGATCACCCAAATTGGTCGCGAAGCCTTTTTGTATAACTCGCTACGCTATTATGGTGAGCCGGATTACAACGATATAAATAATGCGACCTTCTTGCTGCACGCGCGCGAAACCGAAACCTTGCCAAAAAAAGACATTACAGCCGAGCAGGCCTTAGTACGCTTTAATCAAGCGATTGAGACCATGGGCTTACCTTGTAAGGTCGCTATATCAAGCAAGCTCGTTGCCAAAGCAATGGTCGACAATAGTAAACGTCTTCTGCTTGTAAATAGCAGTGCGATGCTATCTGAGCTTGATATCAATGCCTTGATAGAGCATGAAATTGGCGTGCACTTACTCACGACCTTAAATGCTGACGCTCAGCAACTTAAAGTGCTGCACTTAGGTTTACCTGGCAACACCTATACTCAAGAAGGCCTTGCCATCTATCGCGAGTATCAATCTGGGCAAATAAATCTGACACGATTAAAAGTATTAGCGCTTAGGGTGATTGCGGTCAACATGCTGCTTAAAGGCGATAAATTCTATCAAGTGTATGAGTTTTTAGCTGACTCAGGGGTATTAAACGTCAATGAAGCCTTTGCGCTGACCACGCGAATTTTCCGTGGTGGTGGCTTTACTAAAGATCATCTCTACTTAAAAGGCTTTAAAGACATAGTGCAGCTTGCCAATACTCGCAGCTTAGATAATTTATATCTCGGTAAAACGGGCATTGCGCACTTAGATGCACTGGACGCGTTAGTAGAGCAAGGTATATTCACAAGGCCTAAATATCTGCCGGATACAAGCCGAGATCCTAAGCCTGATGCAATCCTAAGTTATTTAATTTCTTCAATTAAATAGGCCAAATTCGCCACTGTGGTTATACTAGTACCATCTAGTATCTACCCAGTGGCTTTGTTTTGACACAACAGGAAATAGATTTACTCGCTTTTGAGCTGGCAAACCTTCGTCTCAAAGCCGATCTTACACTTGCACCAAAGTACAGTTATTTTTCAGATAAACCCTACCCGCTTGGTCGCTGCCTAGAAATTCGCGATGAAATGTTTAAACTCGTCACCACGGAGCTCAAGCAAAATTCAGAACGTTTATCTGTGCTCAGAAATTACATGCTTAAAGAGAATGCCGAGCTCAAAAAAGTATGGGGTTCGCTACGCGATGAGTACTTTCAAAATGCGATGTTGGTGGGAGATTGGTATATAGATACCGCAAACGATACGGTGAATGCAAACAAACCCAGAGTTGAAATCAAACCCATCGCACAATCAGGCTTTTCAGCCATCACTAATTTCGAGCAGTTTGTTAAGATTGCTCGCGCTTACTGGCAAGTGGAGGTGTTTAAAAACACCGCCTTTCCAGCCATCGCGCCTTATTTACCGTTAATTTGTGTCAACGCAAAAGGCGCTACTTGGTTAGCTGCGGCCAATGACGATATGATCAAGGTCGCTACCAACAGTGAGTTTAGGCTATCTGAGCAAATCCTCTGTCAGCTGCCAGAGCCTGACTCTGTTATCGTATCTCGCTGGCAACAGACCCTAACTGGCATCGATGCTTTAGATGACATCTTATTGCAAACAGGAAAGCCTGAAGGGTTTTGTCAACTGTACAGAGCTGCCGAAAAGGCAACGGATTTAGCATTTAGAGACAGAGTTGTACGCGCCTATATGAGCTTACCCAAAGGCGCGTAGCGTAGTGAATTAGAAGGAAGCGGGATAAGTCGGTTTTTCGTCCGTAATTTCCCATTTATCTTCTGTTGGTCTATCCACTCGACATTGATTTTGCTGTTGGAAACACCTGTCCTCACAGTTTTGTACTTGCATCGGATCCGAGTAATCTTTGCGACAGCTCATAGAACACGAACGTGAATCACCTTCGCAATCGACCGGCACATTGCTGACTCGAGTGGTAAAATGTCCACTACAGCCGCTAACTAACACAGCGGCGAACACTGCCGCTACCCATAATTTTGTTGTCATTGTTCTGCTCTCAAAAACACCGGTTCTTGGGCCTTTTGCGTTGCTTCTTCACTAAAGCGGTATCCTGCAATATCAAACGCTTTCAGGCTTTCCAAATCCGATACTTGGTTCTCAATGATATACCTTGCCATCATACCGCGCGCTTTTTTCGCGTAAAAACTGATGACTTTGTATTGACCATTTTTACAATCTTTAAAGATAGGAGTGATAATGTCGCCTTTCAGCGCTTTCTTATCTACCGCTTTAAAGTACTCATTTGAAGCTAAGTTTACCAAGTATTGTGTTTGTGCCCCTTCCATGACCTTATTCAGTTTTTCAGCGATAATCGTGCCCCAAAACTCATACAGGTTTTTGCCACGCGGGTTACTTAACTTTGTACCCATTTCTAAACGATAGGCCTGCATTAAGTCAAGTGGTTTTAGGATGCCATACAGCCCAGATAAGATACGTAAATGATTTTGCGCATAATTTAAATTAGCCTCAGTTAGGCTTTGTGCTTCTAAACCGACATACACATCGCCATTAAAAGCAAAAATAGCTTGTTTAGCATTGTCTTGTGTAAAAGGCTCTGACCACTCGGCAAACCTTGCCGCATTTAAGCCAGCGAGCTTGTCGCTTATCTTCATTAAGCTACCGATCTGCTGTGGTGATAAATCGCGACAAACTTGAATAAGTGACTCGCTATGCTCCAGCAGCTCTGGCTGTGTGTGCATCTTGGTTGGTGCGGGTGTTTCATAGTCTAGGTTTTTCGCTGGAGAGATAACTGTGATCATGGTTTGCCTATTGACTTAGCTAGTAATTAATGTCAATTTCAACACTATCCCCAAGTAACTTCAAGTGTTTGTCCGCTTTCACTTGGGTTTAAGCAATTCGCTGTTAAGGTACAGCTTCGCTTTACAACTCGACCTTATATAACAACAACCTCAAATAGCGAGTGTGATATGTCGCCCGATACGGACATATGACCTATTCAGCTATTTCATGGTGTTGCAACATAAGGCGTCTAATATCACTTCGCTGTTATCAATATTGGAATGAGGAACACATGACTTCAGCATTAGATAGGCTAAAACAACATTCATCAATCGTCGCTGACACCGGTGACATTGAAGCCATCCGCAAGCTACAGCCTGAGGATGCAACAACTAACCCTTCTCTTTTACTTAAAGCGGCAGAGACGCCTGCTTATCAGCCTTATCTAACAGAAGCTTGGGATTATGCCAAAGCCAATGAAAGTGACGCTGAAAAGCAATTAGCGCTTGCTTGTGACTATTTTGCCGTTGTGATTGGTAAAGAAATCGCAAACTCTGTGCCGGGATATATCTCAACAGAAGTAGACGCACGTTTATCTTTTGATACCGAAGCGACTATCGCAAAAGCAAAAACGCTATTAAATTTATATGAAGCGCAAGGCGTAAGCAAAGACAAAATCTTGATTAAGATTGCATCGACTTGGGAAGGTATTAAAGCCGCTGAAGCACTGGAAAAAGAAGGTGTTAAGTGTAACCTAACGCTGCTATTTAGCGAAGCGCAAGCACGAGCATGTGCCGATGCAAACGTATTTTTAATCTCACCATTTGTTGGGCGTATTCTAGATTGGCACGTTGCCAACGGCCTAGAAAAACCAACTGACCCACAACAAGATCCGGGTGTGCAATCTGTTCGTAGTATTTTTGAATTCTATAAACAGCACGGTTATAAAACCGTTGTAATGGGCGCCAGCTTCAGAAATACAGGTGAAATTCTAGCCCTAACGGGTTGCGATAAGCTCACGATTAGCCCTTCTCTACTAGAAGAGCTCGCTGCAATGCCTGCAAACGAAAATTACCTACTTCAGGCTGACTTTGCGCCTAAAGCAAAACCTGCTGCGCTTAGCGAAAGTGAGTTCCGTTGGTTACATAACCAAGACGCAATGGCCACAGAAAAGCTTGCTGAAGGTATTCGCTCATTTGCCGATGCACAAGAAACACTAGTCGCACGCTTTAAAGCACTGTAAGCGCCTTAAACATTCGATTTCGAAACGCCGCATATTGCGGCGTTTTTGTTATCGCTCTCAATACAAACCTTTCTGACACCTCCTAGATATCACCCGAATTGACCTTCATCAAACTGTCACTTGGTTTTAACCCAAAAGACACAATTGTGTTTTATTTTTATCCCGTCTGTGGTATATCAATATCACTTGAAGTGAAAATTGATGCCGCTACTTTCTGGTTTTGGTACAAAAAGCAAGCAACGCGGGGTTGTTTGTAGCGTACTTTAGCTATCAGACTTTTATCGGTTCCTCATATTGAGGTTTGCCAAATAGTATGAAGAGATCAACGGTGTCATTGCAGTTGTAGTGCTAACAACAGCCAAAGCAAATGCCACTTTAGGTTGTTTTTATCAATAGGAGATTTTCATGGATACCCTAGACGAGTTATTAGAATTATTAGAAAGTCCGGATACTAGGAAAAAAACTTCATCTAAGGGCAAAAAAAGAAAATGGCGTGAAATTGAAGCGCTAAAAGATAAACAGCGACTACGCAAAGAACTACAGGAATTGGATATTTTCGCAGACAGTGTTGATTTAGACGAATTTGATTTTAACTAAAAAGAGCGCCCTTCACGGCGCTCTTTTTTGTTGTTATACCAATTCGCTTAATTAAGTGGTCTATTTTGAGGCGAGAAAATCTTGTCGATAACAAGGCAAAAATTTTGCTATTTAGTTGTTCTAAATAATAAATTTTTAACGCAGTTAGCGTCAGATTTACTCCTTCAAATTGCGCAAGTATTAAGACTAATTGGTATTATAGCTCGGCCAATCGCCAGTCGATTGGCTGCTTACCCATTTGGGTAAGCAGCTGATTAGTTTTGCTGAAATGGCCACTACCAAAAAAGCCGCGATGTGCTGAGAGCGGCGAAGGGTGTGGTGCGTGTAAAACATGGTGACGGTTTGTGTCTATGCTCTTACCCTTTTTCTGGGCGTGTGAGCCCCAGAGTAAGAAAATCACACCTTCGCTGTGGGCATTCAGCCTTTCAATCACTACATCTGTAAAGCGCTCCCAGCCCAAATGCTTATGTGAATGGGCTTGGCCTTGTTCTACCGTCAACACCGTATTTAACAGTAGTACGCCCTGTTTAGCCCAGTCAATTAGGTAGCCGTGATTAGGTATGCGAAAGCCGTCAATATCCTGCACCAACTCTTTATACATATTATTTAACGACGGCGGCGGCTTAATCCCTGGCAACACAGAGAAACATAGACCATGTGCTTGATTGGGTCCGTGGTAGGGATCTTGCCCTAAAATCACCACTTTAACCTGATCGAAAGGCGTGACTTTGAACGCGTCAAATACCTGTTCATGGGGCGGAAACACATTTATACCTTGAGCACGACGCTCTGCCACGTAATCCATGGTTTGTTTAAAGTAATCTTGTTGTTTTTCCTGACCTAACACGTCACTCCACGTTGTCATTCTTCACCTTTTTTCATCATATTATAATGGCTTCGAGAAACGTCGAGTTTACCACATAAATCCGATATTCCCTCGAGCATACGATAGCTATAACGATGGAGCAGATCGGCATCTACCGAAATAGTTTGTTGGTACTTTACCGCAGGGATCGACGGCCATTGCTGCCATGCAATTGCTTTAACTTCTTGTTTGGTCTTTTCTTCAGGGATCACTATCACTTGTGGTGATTTCAACAGAACATTCTCAATGCTAATTTGCGGATAGTCCGTGGTGGCGTCGGCAAAAACATTTTTCACATTACACACAGTAAATACTTGCTGTAACCAACTTTCGCCTCCCACGGTCATCAGCGGAGATGGCCACAATTGATAAAATACAGCTAAGCTAGCGCTTTGCTTATACTGAGCTTTTAGCTCATTTAAGCGTTTAGCAAATAAATCCGCCTGTTGCTGAGCTTGGGCTCCAAAGCCAGTAATTTTACCTAGGCGTAGCAACTCCTCGGGTAGTTTATCTAGATATTTCGCTTCACTATAAATCACGTCAACACCAAAGCTTTCGAGCTTTTCAAGCATAGGAACGTGACTTGCATTTTTCCACGCAATGATAAGATCAGGCTTAAGTGCCAAAATTTTCTCAACCGAAATACCTTGATAGTCACCAACTTGAGGCAGTTGCTTGGCTGATTCTGGATAATCGGCATAGGCGACCGTGCCTACAATCCGCTCCCCAGCTCCTATTGCATAAAGATTTTCGACAATATGAGGCGCAAGCGCGATGATCCGCTCTGCGGGCTTAGCACTAACGCTAAAGGCAAAACCTAGAACAATAAATAAGGCGAATTTTAGCATCAGTAGTCAAACCCTTTTTGCGCCTTAATGCCGGCCTCAAACGCATGCTTCACATTACGCACTTCGCTCACGGTATCTGCAAGCTCAGTCAGACGTCGATGTGCACCGCGCCCAGTTACAATCACCGACTGCATGGTAGGACGGCTTTCTAGTGCCGTTATGACTTCGTCCAAATCTAGATAGTCATAGCTCAACATATACGTAATTTCGTCGAGCAATACCAAGTCGATGCTTTCATCTTGTAGCCATACTTTTGCTTGTTGCCACGTCGCCTGCGCGGCGGCAGTGTCGGTTTCACGGTTTTGCGTTTCCCATGTGAAGCCCGTTTTCATGACCGCAAATGGCACGCCGACTTTTTCGAGCAAATTGCGTTCACCGCAATCCCAGGTTCCTTTAATAAACTGTACAACCGCAGCGTTCATACCATGACCGACACAACGCGCAACGGTGCCGAAACCAGATGTTGACTTGCCTTTACCGTTACCTGTGATCACTTGCAAAATGCCCTGCTCTTGCTGCGCCGCGGCAATTTTTTCATCGACTTGTTGTTTTACTTTTTGCTGTCGTTGCTGATGTTTATCTTGTTGTTCGCTCATGTTATTCCTCAATTATTTTCATCAATTTTTGCCAATCTAAATGTGCTTCACAGCTATCGGCAAGACGCGTAATTTGCTGCTCTCTGTGCTTCGCCAAATCAATCGCGGCAGTGCCCGCTTGATTACTACCAGCCCAAGACAAGATAGCCTGTGTGGCGGCGACCGTATCAAATAAACCATGTAAATAGGTGGCTGCAATTTGATTATCTCGAGAGATAAAACCATCTTTCACACTGTTATTTGGATGTGTGTTAAATCGCAAGAATGGCACCTCTAGTGCCGCTCCAGAAGAAACCCCTGCATGGATCTCGTAACCATAAATTTCAGCACTTTGCTCATTCAATTGGCAAATGCCAGATACTTGCGTCAGTACTTTTTGCTCTGAAAGTGTAGTCTCAAAGTCAGCCAGACCAAGCCCAGCGACTTCACCGAGAGTTGATTCCACCGCATTTGGATCTCTGATGAACTTACCTAACATTTGCAAACCGCCACACACACCTAGTACCTTACCACCGTACCTCAGGTGCCGTTTGATTTCTTCTGCCCAACCCTGTTTGCGTAAGAAGGTTAAATCGCTCAACACATTTTTGCTACCAGGCAGAATGATTAAGTCACAAGGACCGATAGATTCTTGATAGCGCACATAAAGCAAATCCACTTCAGGGTTTAAGCGCAAGGTGTCAAAGTCGGTGTGATTGCTAATATGAGGAAATAGTAAAACCCTGACGCTTAACGATCCCCGTTCACAGATATTGTCCACCGTCACCGCATCTTCTGCATCAAGCGCTAAGCCATGCAAATAGGGCAATACCCCAAATACAGGCTTACCCGTTTTTTGCTCGAGCCAGTCAAGTCCTGATTGCAATAACGCAATATCACCACGGAAGCGATTGATCACAAATCCTTTAACCAAGCTTTGTTCATAGTCACTTAATAGCGCAAGTGTGCCAACCAAGTGTGCGAACACCCCGCCTTTGTCGATATCAGCGATAATGATCACGGGGCATGCAACTTCACAGGCAAACCCCATATTGGCTATGTCATTTTCACGCAGATTGATCTCAGCAGGGCTCCCCGCCCCTTCCACTATACACAGCTCAAATTGTTCGCTGAGGCGTTGATGTGAGGAAAGTACAGCCTCCAGCGCTACCTTTTTGTAATCATGATAAGCGGCTGCTTCCATATTGCTAATGGCTTTGCCGTGAATGATCACTTGTGCGCCAGTGTCAGAGTTTGGCTTAAGCAAAATAGGATTAAAGTCTGTGGATAGTGGGACTTTTGCGGCCTCGGCTTGGAGTGCTTGCGCCCGACCAATTTCACCGCCGCACGGTGTGACGGCACTATTTAGTGCCATATTTTGCGGCTTAAAAGGCGCAACCGATAAGCCTTTTCGTTGCAGCACCCGGCAAAGTCCCGCAACCAGTGTACTTTTACCGGCATCCGACGTGGTGCCCTGCACCATTAAGGTTTTCATACGTCTTGACCTTTTAAACATTGTGGCAAGCCTGCAATAACAAAATCGACTCTGTCGGCCACTTTAGCAATGTCTTGATGGAGCCAACCAGACTCATCAACAAACTCACGGCTTAGCTCGCCAAGCGGAATTATCCCATGTCCCACTTCGTTACTCACCAAAATAACAGTTGCAGCACAGCTTTCTAGTGCCGCCAGCACATGTTCTTTTTTGTCTATGGTCGCGGCCTTACCCATTTCGCATAAGCCAAAACTCAGCCATAAGGTCAAACAATCGATAAGTAACAGCGCATCTTCGCGTGCAGTAGCAATAAGCTTATCAATATGCCACGGCTCTTCTACTAGCTGCCAGCGGCTATCGCGCTGCATCTGGTGAGCAAACACTCGGCTTTTCATTTCTTCATCTTGAGCTTTTGCAGTTGCAACATAGTAAAGTTCGTTCACCGCACCTTGCTCTAACAATAGAATAGCGCGCTGCTCTGCCAAGCGACTCTTTCCTGAGCGAGCACCGCCCAGTATTAACTGTATTTGTGCCATTAGAGATGACCCACAATAAAAAGCAAAATAACAAGCTCAGCAAGTTGCTGCGCAGCCCCTAAACAGTCTCCGGTGTAACCACCAAGCTGCGCGTTAAACCATTTAATGCACACAAGTCTTAACACAAATAAGCAAGTACACAGCATCAGCAAGTCGAACAGTGAAAGCGCAAGCCATGGCCAACAGAAAATTAAAACTGCGATGGTAGTAAGCGTAAGGCGAGTTGACGCAGCACTTGATAGATATTTCGCTACAGGCTTAACTTTGCTCAGCTCATCAGCTTGTACATAGTTAAGTGCACCGATTAAAGACACCGCAAAGGCACGGCTTAGGCTATGGGCTAAAATAAATGCAGCGAGTGTCACTGCAAAGTCATTAAAGAGCATGGTCAAAAGCGAAAACTTGGCCATTAACAGTAATATCAGCGCACAACTACCGTATGTACCAAGGCGGCTATCTTTCATGATCTCAAGCTTTTGTTCACGACTCCAGCCACCGCCAAAACCATCAAAAACATCGGCAAGACCGTCTTCATGGAAAGCGCCGGTAAGTAAAATACTCGCAGCCAGTGCAACGACGGCGCCGAACATTGGCGACACACCTCCACTGGCAACATAGCCAAGCATGGCCGAGAAGCTACCAACAAATAAACCAACCAAAGCAAAGTAACCACTCACTTCGTTAAGTTCATCAGATGAAGGGGCAGGTTCCAAACGAATTGGCACCCGCGTTAAAAACACCACGGCAAGCTTAAACAGTCGCCACTCTTGTTGCCACTGCATTATGCGTCTACCACTTGCGTAACATGGGCATCGGCAAAGCTTGCCATTTCGCAAAAAAAGCCTAGCGCAGCTTGTAATAATGGAAGCGCTAGAGCGGCGCCCGTTCCCTCACCCAAGCGCATATCTAAATGTAGTAATGGCTCAGCGTTTAACTGCTCTAACATTAACTTATGACCTTGCTCCATAGAGCCGTGAGCAAACACCATATATTGCTTACTATGCGGTGCTATTCTACTTGCCAACATAGCCGCTGCGGTGGAGATGAAGCCATCCACTATAATCACTTTTTGTGCACGTGCAACCGCCAGCATAGCACCAACCATTTGCACAATTTCAAAGCCACCCAAGCGCTGCAAAATTTGTTCTGGCGTCGCAAGCTTATCTTGATGATATTCTAGAGCCTGTTTGATAAGTGCCCGTTTTTTGCAAAGCGTTTCATCGTCAATGCCTGTACCGCGCCCCACACACAATTCCACACTCGCCCCGCTGAGCGCCGCTAAAATTGCAGCTGCAGAACTGGTATTGCCAATCCCCATTTCACCAAAAGCAATCACGTTGCTACCCGCTTCAATAGCGGACATCACCACTTGCTCTCCATATTCAAGTCCTTGCTTGAGCTGCATTTCGCTCATCGCGGGTTGTTTATGGAAGGCATGAGTAATATCGCCAAGTCGCTGCGAGCGCAAATTCGGCGCAGGCTCGCATGGCACTAACGTGCCACAGTCTACTACGGTTAACTGCCAACCAAGTTGTCGACAAAAGACGTTGATCGCGGCCCCCCCCTGCACAAAGTTTGCAACCATTTGCCCAGTCACTTCGCTTGGCGCAATAGAAACCCCTTGGCTTGCAATACCATGGTCGCCCGCAAAAACAAACATTGCAGGGCGTGTTATTGCTAACTGCTCTATGTCTAATTGCGTCTGCCCTTGTGAGAAGATCTGTACTAACTGCGCAGCCAAGACTTCAAGCTTACCAAGCGCACCTAGCGGTTTGGTTTTTAAATCAATACGCTGTTGAATAAGCGTGTTTAAGCGAGTATCTGACGGTTTAACCATGGGTAACTCCGACGCCTCCAGAGCGGCGATTTTTGAAAATAAGCAATGCCAAGAAGAACACGCTGCCAATGGCGGCAGTGATCACACCCACAGGAAGTTCCTGATTATCGATAAGCGTGCGCGACAATACATCCACCCATAGCATCAAAAGCGAACCGCAAAGCGCGGTGGCCACAAGCCCAATGACCTTTGCTTGCGAGATAAAAAAGCGCACGATATGCGGGATCATCAAGCCTACAAATCCGACTCCGCCGCACGCAGCCACAAGTACTGCGGTGAGTAAGGAGCTCAATAACAACATACCTATTCGCACTCGTCCTACATTCACGCCAAGCGTGGTGGCACTCTCATCTCCGAGCAACAAGGCGTTGAGTGGCCGACGCATCACTAAAAGCGTGATAAAACTCAGTAGCACGACCAAACATGGAAGCCATAGCCATTGCCAGCTCGCCCTTGCAAACGAGCCTAGATTCCAAAACAAGATTGCACTGATGGCTTGAGGATCACTCCAATAAAGCAACAAGCTGGTAAAGGCACTGAACAGAAAAGAAAGTGCAACGCCCGCCAAGAGCATAGTTTCCACCTGCTGCAGCGCATTGCGATTTGCCACAAATAAAAGTAGCAAGATAGACAGCAAACTTCCGACAAATGCAGCCCCAGACATCATTAGGCTAGACTGTGCACCAAATAGCGCGATAAGCACCACCACACCGAATGAAGCACCTGAAGAAATACCAAATAAATAAGGATCAGCTAGCGGGTTACGCGTAACGGTTTGTAAAATAAGACCTGCTATCGCCAGTCCTGCTCCCGCGCTCATCGCCAGTAACGTCCGTGGCAGACGAAGCTCAACTACCACCCGTTGTTGAAGTACGTTGGGATCGAAATTAATAATCGCTTGTATAACCGTATGCCAAGATAAATCAATCGCACCGATCTTAAGTGCCATCAACATGCTAAAACAGCACAAGCTCAATAGCAGTATCGATATCAATGCGATCCGCTTTGCGGCAATCATAACTGATATCCGTAATGAAAGCGTATATGCGGGATTTCACTATTATTTGGCGGATGACGGACAGTAGAAACCTCTGCGCATACCCCAAAAACTTGGCTTAATAGGCTTTCGGTAATGACTTCAAGTGGCGACCCATCTGCAACAAGCTCACCGTTATTTAATACTAATAAGCGGTCGCACAAGGCGCTAGCCAAATTTAAGTCGTGAAAAGACGCAATGATAGTAACACCAAGCTGTTTGGCCAGCTCCATAATTTGGATTTGATATTTAATGTCCAAATGGCTGGTGGGCTCATCCATTATCAATACTTGAGGCGCTTGCACCATGGCACGTGCGATCATTGCTCTTTGCTTCTCCCCACCAGACAAGGAGCTAAAACATTGCTCCAATTTATGGCTCAATCCAACTTGCTCAATGGCATGTAAGATTGCCTGTTTTTCAGCGGCCGTCGTTGTCGCGAGCAGTGATTTGTTCGGTGTTAGCCCCATCAATACCATATCAAATAATGGCAGAGTAAACTCAGCGGGGATCTCTTGTAGCACTACAGCAACATGTCTCGCGTAGGCTTTACGTCCATAACTAACTAGCGGCTTACCATTGAAAAGTAGCGCCCCAGAACTTGGTGCTGTGTATTGATATAAAGTGCGCAGCAAAGTCGACTTTCCAGCACCATTCGGTCCGAGCAAACCAATAAATTCACCCGAATTAATAGCAAAGCTGAGTGCCTTTAAGATGGCTTTACCACCAAGCTGCACGCTAAGTTTATCGACTTGAAACTGTGGAGTGACTGCCATAGCACCTCTGATTGGGCACGGCAAAGTAGTAGCTTATAGACAAGCGACAACTTTGACTTAAGTCTGCCCGCTTAAGTATATGGATAGGCCTTGGTATCTGACTTATGCAAGAGACAAGGCTCATACACTTACAGTTGCGGGGACAGTTGAGGACTCACACCTCATTCCCAATATCTGCCTATCACGAAATTTGCAACATTATGAAGTCTAGACGTCTAAAATACAACTTTTGGCCAAGCAGTTTGGCAGCTGTCGTAAAACACCTCAACTTTTACTATACCCGCATAAGGAATATCTATCTTCGATTGGTATGCAGTAAGCTCAGGCGATAGGTCAAGAATAAGTGCTACAAGCGCTTTTATTACTCCAGCATGCGCTACGACGGCGGTACACTCTTCACTTGGCGATTCCAAAATGCTGTGCCACCATGTGGCAACCCGATGATGAAAATCATACATAGACTCGCACTCAGGAGGCGTGTGCAGCCAAGGGTTTTGCCAAAAATCGCCAATACTTGGAGATTGGGTTTCTCGCCAAAGCGTATCATAGGACTGTCCATCCCATAATCCAAAATCAAATTCGGCGAGATTTGGCTCCACCTCAACGGGGAGTTGATACTGCTTTGCAAAGGCTGTAGCTGTATTCAGACAGCGCTGCCTTGGAGAGCTAATAATACGCTGCAGGCCACTTAGGCTCGTTAACGATTGCAGCAATTGCTGAACACCAGTACTACTGAGTTCGGGATCTGTCACTCCAAGTAAATGGCCTGATAGGGTCGTTTCACCATGACGAACAAAATATAGCTGCCGCTGCATTTTTACTTAACCTGAGGTTTATTACCCAAAAAGCAAAAACGCAAGCTAAGCTTGCGTTTTCAATTAATATCATTCTACGGTTACAGGATCTGGTTTTCTTTCCACATCTCTTCTTTTGCTAACCGCTTTTTGCGTTTGTCGCATGGATCGTCGCAATCACAAATTTTGTCAATGCCCATTGAGCCCAAACCACCACAGCTACTTGCCATGGATTTCTTTTGTACGATAACGCCTACTGCCATCGCAACAGCGATAAGCATAAGTAAACCGAAAGTAAGGAGGAATAAAGACATTATCTAGCCCCTTTTATTGCTACATTGAATTGAGTGACGACGCGCAAATTATACGCTTTCATGGCGTCACTCACAATTAAATTATGGGGTGTTGTGCAGCTTAATTCAAGTACGGCTGAAAAGCTTCACTCGCGTAACTCTTGATCCCTTCAGGACTTTTATACATCAAATACACGGGGAGTTGATGCTCGGTGGCATATGCCTTTGCACGCTCCGTGCCCATCACAGTCAATGCTGTTGCTAGGCCATCAGCTGTCATCGCAGATGGATGTAGTACCGTTACCGATACCAGCTCATGTTTAACTGGGCGACCCGTTGTTGGGTCAATAAGGTGTGTAAAGGTTTCACCGTCCATTTCATAAAAAATACGGTAGTCACCTGAAGTTGCAATGCCATTTTTGCCAGGCTCTATCACGCGGTGAATTTGGCGTTGACCAACAGGCGCATCGGGTTTCTCGATAGCAATACGCCACTCACCATCCGGTTTCTTGCCAGAAACGCGAAGCTCGCCACCGATTTCAACCATATAGTCATGAATATCATGACTCTCAATCACCTCAGCGACCTTATCTATGCCATAACCTTTAGCGGTTGCAGAGAATGATAATTCAAGCCCCGCAACTGTTTTCGCAAGACCACGCTCATTTAAAATAAGCTTATCAACACCGATACGAGTGCGCATATCGTCTAACTCTGCCTGTGACGGACGCATTGTTGGCCTTTTGTCAGGACCAAACCCCCACAAGTCGATAAGCGGTCCCATCGTAACATCAAGCGTTTTGGTCGACTTTCCAAGGCGGATAGATTCAGCAACTACCAAGCGAAAGTCTTCACTGATAGGCATAACGGTATTTGCGGCTAAACGATTGAACTGATTAATCTCAGAGTCTGGGATATAGGTGGACATAGATTGATTAACAACCTTTAATGCTTGCTCAACCTCATCGTGCAACTGCGCTTGTTCGAGCGGCTTTTCACCGGGGAATACCTTGATGTTGTAAGTCGTGCCCATGGTTTTACCAGTCAGCACGATTTCCTTGGCTTCAGGTTTTGCGTCTTGGCACCCTGTTAAAAAAACGAATAAAAACGAAATAATAAAAAATCTAGATAAAAAAGCGTAACTTGCTTGCATCAGAATTCCCTGAGTTTAGTACCAACGGGTATAAAAAAGCCCTCGAGCAAAGCATTTTGCTGGAGGGCTTATATTCTAACTTAAGTTCATTGTTAGACCGAAACCTAATTAACCACCGAAGTCATCAAGTAGGATGTTTTCGTCTTCAACACCTAAGTCTTTAAGCATGTTAATAACTGCCGCGTTCATCATTGGAGGACCACACATGTAGAACTCACAATCTTCTGGCGCTTCATGGTCTTTAAGATAGTTTTCAAAAAGTACGTTATGAATGAAGCCCGTGTAACCTTCCCAGTTATCCTCTGGTTGAGGATCTGAAAGGGCAACATGCCATTGGAAGTTATCATTTTCTTCAGCTAGACCGTCAAAGTCTTCCACGTAGAACATTTCACGCTTAGAACGTGCACCGTACCAGAAAGACATCTTACGCTTAGAGTTAAGACGCTTAAGCTGATCGAAGATGTGTGAACGCATTGGCGCCATACCAGCACCACCACCAACAAATACCATTTCTGCATCTGTGTCTTTCGCGAAGAATTCACCGAATGGACCAGAAATAGTAACCTTATCACCTTCTTTAAGTGACCAGATGTATGATGACATCTTACCACAAGGTAATGTTAGGTTATTTGGCGGCGGAGTTGCGATACGTACGTTTAGCATGATGATGCCAAACTCTTCTGGGTAGTTAGCCATTGAGTACGCACGGATCGTTTCGTCGTCAACTTTAGACTCTAGCTTAAAGAAACCAAAACGTTCCCAGTCAGCACGATATTCTTCAGGAATATCATAGTCTGCATATTTAACATGGTGAGCTGGTGCTTCAATCTGAATGTAACCACCGGCACGGAAAGGTACAACTTCACCTTCAGGGATGCCTAGTTTTAGCTCCTTGATGAAAGTTGCTTTGTTATCGTTAGAGATAACTGTACATTCCCACTTTTTAACACCGAAGATTGATTCTTCAACTTCGATTTCCATGTCGTTTTTAACGTTAACCTGACACGCTAGACGACAGCCTTCACGTGCTTCACCTTTAGAGATGTGGTCAAGTTCGGTTGGTAGAATATCACCACCACCCTCTTTAATATGTACGCGACACTGACCACATGAGCCACCGCCACCACATGCAGACGATACGAAAATACCCGCGTTTGCAAGTACACCTAGCAGCTTACCGCCAGCAGGAGTCTTGATCGCTTTTTCAGGATCGCCGTTAATATCAATTGTAACGTCACCGCTTGCTACAAGCTTCGATTTCGCTGCAATGATGATAAGCACTAGCATCACAACGATAGCGATGAACATGCTTACGCCTAATACAATAGTTTCCATCGTATAGTTTCCTCGCTACCTTACAGTGAAATACCAGAGAATGACATGAAGCCAAAGCCCATTAGACCTACAGTAACAAAGGTAATACCTAAGCCACGTAAACCATCAGGAACGTCTGCATACTTCATCTTCTCACGAATACCTGCTAACAATACGATAGCAAGTGCCCAGCCCACACCTGAACCTAGACCATAAACTACAGATTCACCGAAGTTTAAGTTACGCTCAACCATGAATGATACCGCACCGAAAATCGCACAGTTAACTGTGATTAGCGGTAGGAAGATACCTAGTGCGTTATATAGCGCAGGGAAGAACTTATCTAACGTCATTTCTAGAATTTGAACTAGCGCTGCGATTACACCGATAAACGTCAAGAAGCGTAGGAAGCTAAGGTCTACTTCTGCAAAACCTAGCCACTCTAATGCACCCGGCGCTAGCACTGCGTGATAAACTAAGTTGTTCACTGGTACAGAGATACCAAGTACTACAACTACCGCAATACCTAGACCTAGCGACGTTGTTACTTTCTTAGATACCGCCAAGAAAGTACACATACCTAAGAAGAAAGATAAAGCTAAGTTTTCAATGAAAACCGCTTTAACGAATAAACTAATATACTGTTCCATCTCTCTCCCCTTATGCCTTCGCTTCTACTTGCTCTTTCTTCCAAGTACGAAGTACCCAAATGAAAGAACCAACAATAAAGAACGAGCTGAATGGCATAACTAGTAGACCCATAGGCTGATACCAACCACCTTCAGAAATAAGTGGAAGGATTTCAACGCCAAACAATGTACCTGCACCAAATAGTTCACGGATAAAGCCAACTGTTAGAAGTACAACAGAGTAACCTAAGCCGTTACCAATACCGTCAAGGAATGACATTGTTGGTGGCGACTTCATTGCATATGCTTCTGCACGACCCATTACGATACAGTTAGTAATGATAAGGCCGATGAACGTTGATAGTTCTTTTGCTGTTGAGTAAACAACGGCTTGAAGCACTTGGTCTACAACGATTACTAAAGATGCAATAATCGTCATTTGGACAATGATACGCACACTTGAAGGAATGTGATTACGGATCATTGAGATAAATAAACTTGAAAACGCAGTAACCAATGTCAACGCAATTGACATGATAAGTGCATTTTTAAGGCTTGAAGTTACCGCTAGTGCAGAACAGATACCCAACACTTGCAGTGCAATTGGGTTGTTCGCAAAAACAGGACCAAACAAGACTTCCTTCATTTCTTTTGCATTAGCCATTAGTTCAATGCTCCTTTACGTACTTTCGCAAGGAATGGACCAAACGCTTTGTCGCTTGTCCAGAAATCAACTGTGTGATCAACACCGTTAGAAGTAAGTGTTGCACCAGATAGACCATCTACCTTGTGTTCGTTACCGCCAGCACTACCTTTAACTACGTCGATAGGAAGCTCTTTACCATCCCAAAGTGCAGTCCACTTAGGATTTTGGATTTCACCACCAAGACCTGGAGTTTCGCTGTGCTTATAAAAGTTGATTGACTTAATCGTCTCACCATCAGCTTCTAGCGCAAGGAAGCCATACATCACACCCCAAAGGCCGTAACCTTGGATTGGTAGAATGATAGTAGACACTTTACCTTGGTCATCTTTTGCGAAATAAACTGGAGAGTTATTCGTGATACGTTGAATACCCGCTTTGTCTTCTGCTTTTGAAAGTTTGTAACTACGTTTGGCATCAAACTTAGTCGCTTCAAAGTCAAAAGATTCCGCTTTAACGTCTTCTACAAACTCACCTGTTTTAAGACTAACTACACGTGATTCGATATTTTGGTTAAAAACTTCAGACACGTTTTTAACTTTATCGTAGCCAGCAACGGCTAAAATGTTACGTTGAATATCTTCGTTTTTGTTTGCTTGCTGCATAGGGCGAAGCTGAACCGAAGCAAAAGATACTACGATTGCACACACTAAACATAAGCCAACAACTACGCCGAGCGTTTTGCCCATTGATTCATTCTTAGTTGACACGTGCCAATCTCCTCTTCACATTAGACTGCACTACGAAGTGGTCGAATAGTGGAGCAAAAAGGTTAGCGAATAGGATTGCCAACATCATGCCCTCTGGATATGCCGGGTTAACAACGCGGATAAGCACAACCATTACACCGATTAGCGCACCGTATAACCACTTACCTTTGTCTGTGAAAGACGCAGATACAGGGTCTGTTGCCATAAAGAACATACCAAATGCGAAACCACCAAGTACTAAGTGCCAATGCCAAGGCATTGCAAACGCAGCATTAGTTTCAGAACCGATTGCATTTAGAACAAATGACATCACAACCATACCGATGAATGTGCCCAGTACAATGCGCCATGATGCAATACGAACATAAATGAGGAACAAACCACCCAATAAAATAGCTAAGGTCGACGTTTCACCAACAGAACCTTGGATAAAGCCATAAAACGCATTAAACCAAAGGTCCATATTGCTGTAATCTAAAGCGCCTGCGCTAGCTTGACCTAGATAAGTTGCACCAGAGAATGAGTCAACAGCAGTCCACACTGTGTCACCAGAGATATCAGCTGGGTATGCGAAGAATAAGAACGCACGACCTGCAAGCGCTGGGTTTAAGAAGTTACGACCTGTACCACCGAAGATCTCTTTCGCAACAACTACACCGAACGTAATACCTAAAGCAGCTTGCCATAACGGAATTGTCGCAGGCAGGATAAGCGCAAATAGAACCGAGGTTACAAAGAAGCCTTCGTTTACTTCGTGCTTACGAACTGACGCGAATAACACTTCCCAGAAGCCACCAACCGCAAACACGGTTGCATAGATAGGCAAGAAGAAGCACGCACCGTAGAACGTTTTGGCGCCCCACCCGGCATCAGCGGTTAATTCACCACCAAGTGCTTGGAAGATAGCTACCTGCCAAGTATTAGCAAGCTCAAAACCGTTACCTAGTGCAAGCGCAGCTTGGTGACCGATGTTGAACATACCAAAGAACATTGCAGGGAACGTCGCCATCCACACTAAAATCATAATACGTTTTAGGTCGATGTTATCGCGAACGTGCGTTGCACCTTTGTTTACATAACCTGGAGTATAGAAGATAGTTGCTACGGCTTCGTAAAGCGCGTACCACTTCTCGTGTTTACCACCAGGTTCAAAGTGAGGTTCAATGTCTTCTAAAAATTTCTTTAAGGCCATTTTTAACCTTCCTTCTCGATAGTAGTCAGGCAATCGCGCAGGATTGAACCGTACTCATATTTGCCCGGACATACGTATGTACATAGTGCTAAATCTTCTTCATCTAGCTCTAGTGCACCCAACGAAATCGCAGAATCTAGATCACGTGAAATAAGATCACGTAATAATAGCGTTGGCAAAATATCGAGTGGCATAACACGCTCATAGTTACCGATTGGTACCATCGCACGCTTAGAACCACCAGTAGACGTTGTCATCTTGAACAAACGGCTAGGTGTTAAGTGTGAAATGAATGTACGTGTTACTGAGAATTTGTCACTACCCGGAGCGATCCAGCCAAATAGCTCTTTCTCGCGACCTTCAAGTAAAACTGATACTTGAGTATGGTAACGACCAAGGTAAGCGTGAGGGCCAGTTGCTGTTTTACCAGCTAACACAGAGCCAGAAATGACTCGGTTATCACCGTCTTCAAGCTCGCCTGCAACTAAATCTGTTAGCGACGCACCGACATGAGTTTTTACTAAGCGAGGGTTCTTAACTCGAGGACCTGCTAGAGCAATAACTCTGTCTGAGTAGATTTCACCTGTCAGGAACAACTTACCAAACGCGATGACATCTTGGTAACCAATGTGCCAAACTTGCTTGTTTGTACCTACAGAATCTAGGAAGTGAATGTGAGTACCCACGTTACCTGCTGGGTGCACACCTGCAAACTCATGAACTTCTACTTGTGAGATAGAAGAACTAGGTACGTTAGCACCCGCTTTCTTACACACAAATACTTTGCCTTCAGTCAAACGAGATACAACCGCTAGACCCGCTTCAAACGCTTCCACGTTTTCTGCGATGATAACAGCAGGATCTGCTGCTAACGGATTAGTATCTGTTGCTGTCACAAAGATTGAGCTAGGTGTTGCACTCGGCACAGCGACACGGCTGAATGGACGTGCACGAAGCGCTGGCCATTGACCAGACTCGATTAGCACTTCCTTCACTTTTTCAGAGTCTAAGTTGCTTAAATCAGCAGCTGAAAACTTCTCGAAAGTGATTTGCTCGTCGCCTTGAACTTCGATCACAACGGATTGAAGTACACGCTTAGCACCACGGTTAATTTCTTTAACTACACCAGAAGCTGGCGCAGTAAACTTGACGCCTGGGTTCTTTTTATCTTCAAAAAGAACTTGGCCTTTTTTGACTTGGTCATCCACACGAATATGCATGGTAGGACGCATACCGATGAATTCTTCACCTAGCACAGCTACTCGTTTGACAGCAGAACCATCATGAATAACTTGCTGAGGTGCGCCCTCTATTGGTAAGTCCAGACCTTTTTTTATGTTGATCATACGCACTTGCATTACATTAACGGAAAGAAACTGAAAATATCTTTAGTCACCACAGCGCCACCTCGTTTGTACTAAGTATTAGGTATAAAGAGCAGAAAGTTATGAGTCCGGATAGGGTTCCCAAACAAGCCCCTTTAAAATACCCCTCAACGCGCACAAAAAAGCAGCGTCGTGATAAAAGTCCTCACATATTTCTCTGATTTTAACATTAATCGTACTGAGTATGCGAGTGGAATTATGAAATTAATACGACTTTAACGTGGATTTAGATTAGTTGAAAAATCCATCACTGGAAGGAGTATAGACCAAAGTTGCATAGATAAAATTTTTCTTACCCTAATCTACAAAATAAGTAAAAATTCACGGTCAAACAAAAACGGGCAAAGTACCAAGTAGCACTTTGCCCGCAAAATCAAAAACAGTGAGATCAAAAACCGTGAAATTAAACGAGGTGACTAATTTCTACCGTTGCATCCACATCAGCTTCGTAATCTACGCCGTCAACTCCGAAGCCGAATAGCTTCAAGAATTCGTTGTGATAACCAACATAATCCGTCAATTCATCAATTGTATCAGTATCAACAGTATCCCAAATAGTTTGCACACGAGCTTGAACGCCGTCTTCTAGTTCCTTATAGTTTTGGAACAAGTGACCGCCATCATCAAAGCGTGGCGATTGACCATATAGATTTTCAGTAAACAATCCATGAATTTGCTCGATTGTCCCTTCATATGTGCCATCACCTTTCATCACTTTAAATAGTGCAGAGATATAAAGAGGCATAATTGGAATAGCAGAGCTTGCCTGCGTCACTACTGCATTCAGTGAAGACACATAAGCTTCGCCATTAATATCAGCAGTGGTTTCGCGAATTGCCAGCGTCGCACGGTCCAAGTCTTCTTTTGCTTTACCAATCGTTGCGTGACCGTATATTGGCCAAGTCAACTCTTTACCGATATAAGTGTATGCCGTTGTTTTGAAACCATCAGCCAGTACATCTGCTTGCTTAAGCGCATCAATCCAAAGTTCCCAGTCTTCACCACCCATCACTTTAACCGTATTGGCGATTTCGTCTTCGTTAGCAGCTTCAACTGTCATTTCATCAATAACGCGTTTAGAAGTATTTAGGTTTTTAGTTGTGATAGCTGAGCCAATTGGCTTAAGTGTTGAAGAATAAACTTCATCAGATTTAGGGTCTTTACGACGAGGAGACGCAAGGCTATATACCACTAAATCTACTTTACCCAGTTCAGCTTTGATAGTGTCGATGGTTTTTTGCTTCAACTCATCAGAAAACGCATCGCCATTGATATTTTTAGACCACAAACCCGCTTCTTCTGCAGCTTGCTGGAAAGCAGCCGTATTATACCAACCCGCTGATGCTGTTTTCTTCTCTGAGCCTTCTTTTTCAAAGAAGATACCTAGCGTTTTCGCACCGGCACCAAATGCAGCCGTGATACGCGATGCCAAGCCATAACCTGTCGATGCACCAATTACTAATACATTCTTGGGACCATTTTCGATTTGGCCTTGTTGTTTTACGTATTCAATCTGTTCTTGAACGTGTGCAGCACAGCCTACCGGATGCGCATTCGTACAAATAAATCCGCGAATTTTTGGTTTGATGACCATAAGAGATCCTATCCATTGATTTGATACAAAATAAAAGTGAGATTGGTCTCACTTTATTAAAATTACTGCGTAGTGTACTGGCAGATATGTAAAACACACATCTGATCAGCTATCGAACTTAGAACCACCCAAGCATTTTGGTGACTCTGGCGTTTGACCTTCTTTGTCTGAAAACTCTTCTGGTGTATAGGCATGAATGGCCAAAGCGTGAATATGGTTTTGTAATTCATCTTTTAGCACTTCATTGATCTTTCGGTGACGTTGCAGCAGCCTCTGGCCGACAAATTGTTCGCTTACAACAATGACTTTAAAGTGAGACTCTTCGCCACGGCTGTGCATATGGCTTTCATTGATAACGTTCAGATGCTTGCACGCAACGGCTTCAGCTATTTTGTCATAAATCTGTGATTGCATTGACATTATACTTTGTCTCCTAGAGCAATTCGTGACGCTACTATACGCCGTTCAGCGCGTATTTCCAACACTTCGAAAGGTGAGATTAATACGCCCCTGAGTCACCTTGGCCTGCTTTGGCAAAGCATGTTGATAGTCGCGCTGACTATCACCTTGCATTACCAATAAGCTACCCGTTTCCAATAAAATGTCGGTTACAGAGAGGCTTACTTTGTGGCGTATTTTAAATTTGCGGGTCGCGCCAAGCGACAGTGAAGCAATTATGGGCGTCAAACCGAGTTCGGGTTCATCATCACTATGCCAGCCCATACTGTCTTGACCATTACGATAATAATTGGCCAATACCGCATTAAAAGGAATATTAAATCTGCGTTCTAGCGTTTGTCTGATCCCAAGCAATACCGAAGGCCAAGGAGCATTTTCAAGTCGCTTTCCCGAATAACTGTAATGCACGTCAGGGTCGGCAATAAAGCGTTCGAGTCGAGGTGTTTGATGGGTCTTACCAAATAAGGTGATGGTATTTTGCTGCCACGCAAGGCTATTCAGTAGTGCATTATATAGCGCTAGACTTTTATCGTAGCTAATAGCCTGTGCTTGATAGCTAAAACCGCTCGGCAAGTTCCGTGCTTTGTCTACTGCTCTCATGTTAAACTACCCGCTGCTTTTATTTATAGAACATTCACATGACGACTGATGCAATTCTAGCCGGAAACCCTTTTACGCTACATAGGTTTCCACTCGATCAAAAAAATCGCAGCTTACAAGCTTGGGATTCAGCCGACGAATACCTGTTAGATTATGTCTTTGAACATCACCGCGATGCAAACCGTATTCTCATTCTCAACGATAGTTTTGGCGCATTATGCTGTGCACTTGCTGACAAACACTGTACGGTAGTCACCGACTCTTATGTAAGTACCCTCGCCTATGAGTATAATTTAGAGGCCAACGAACTTGCGGACGCTAAGGTTGACGTACTCACTAGCATGGATGAGCTGCCAAAAGATATCGATCTGATATTAATAAAAATTCCCAAAAATTCAGGGCTATTGCAAGCGCAACTTGCACAGTTAAGTAAATTGACTACAGACATTCCCGTAATTGCGGCTGGCAAAGCAAAAGAAATTCACACCTCAACATTAAAAAGCTTTAGCCACTTTTTGACGGAGCCAACGACTAGCTTAGCGGTAAAAAAATCGCGTTTAGTGTTCAGCAAGACGTCAGCCAAAGCCATTGATAGTAAATTCCCTGTGTCTTGGCCGCTGGAAAAAACCGATTTTATCTTGTCGAATGAAGCAAATGTCTTCTCACGAGACTCTCTTGATATTGGCGCACGTTTTTTTATCAATTACCTTCCTATGGGTAAAAAACCATTGAAGGTCATTGATCTCGGCTGTGGTAATGGTGTCATCGGATTGATGACGCTCGCAAAAATGCCAAATGCCACCGTCACCTTTATCGACGAGTCCGCGATGGCGGTGCATAGCGCGGAGCAAAATATCGTGAATAACCTACCCGAGCGTGTTGCTGATTGTCAGTTCGTTCAAAACGACTGCCTTACGGGTTTTGAAAATTACGGTGCGGATCTGATACTGTGTAACCCGCCATTCCATCAGGCCAACGCAATCACCGATCACATTGCTTGGCAGATGTTTTTACAAGCTAAGGCTGCGCTTCGCCAAGGGGGAGAGTTAAGAGTTATCGGTAACCGCCACTTGGAATACGACGACAAACTCAAGCGGTTGTTCGGTAACAGCAAGACATTAGGCAACAACAAAAAATTCACTGTTTTAAGTGCAATAAAGAGGAGCTAACTTCATGCGTTTTTCATTGCTGATTATTTTGCTAACCTTGATACTCGTGGGCTGTGAAAGCTCACCACGCAGTGTCATTCTTCATCCGGAGTATCAAGGACCTTCGTCAAACGCGCTTGCCGCCAATGTGGCGGTCAAAGTAAACGACCTGCGGACCACAAAATACACCATTCGCGTGAAAAACCAAGAACCCGCACTATACGTACCTGATGCTAATTTACCGGTTAACTTCAATCAGGTATTGACGCAAGCACTCACTGCACATGGCGCGCAAATAACACCGGTTGCAGCAACGCAAGTCACTGTGGATATCAATCGCTTTAAAGCCATTATTGAAGAGTCTTTCTCGACTCACCAAAGTGATGCTGAAGCTGACGTCACCGTACTAATAAAGCAAGGCACTCGCAGTTTCGAAAAACAATATAAAGGTAGTGCTAATTTAAATGGCCCACTAAAACACGACCAAGCCAAAATCGAAGAGCAGCTCAACAATCTAGCTCAACAGGTTGTTACTCGAATCGTTCAAGATCCTGAATTTATTCAATTTGTGAGAGGAAGTTAATGAAAAAAATAATTCTAAGCTTAACCATCCTATTATTAAGTATGAATGTATTTGCCGAAATGAACGGTAAATTCGTACAAAAGAATAATCTATTCCCTCGAGTTCAAATCAATACCAGTAAAGGGCCGATTATTGTCGAACTAGACAGATCGAGAGCGCCTATTACAGTGAATAACTTTTTAACTTACGTTATCAACAAAGACTATAACGGCTCTGTCTTTCATCGAGTTGAGCGTGATGAAGCCAACGAAAAAGACTTTGTTATCCAAGGTGGAGGCTACGACAAAGAGTACGATGGTATGTTTGAGCGCGAAGCTATCTTCAATGAAAGCGGTAATGGTCTGAAAAATGATATGTATACCATTGCCATGGCATACCAAGACAACAAACCACACTCAGGTACCAGACAGTTTTTCTTTAATATGGATGACAACGATCACTTGAACCCAGGTAGAGGCTGGGGTTTTGCCGTGTTCGGGAATGTCTCTGAAGGCTATGAAACACTGGACGCGATTATGAAGGTGGAAACCGGCTACAATGAAAAGCTTGGCTATACCTTTATACCTAAAGAGCCCGTCATTATTCTTTCCGTCGAAGTATTAAAACAGCCAGAGTAATACCCTTTTATGTTGATATCATCTAGCTTTTCGCAATATCTTAGTTATTACAAAGACAAACGTCTTTTAACTGTCTTTGCTTTTGGAATAAGTAGCGGTTTTCCTTGGGTATTGATTGGCTCGGTGATGTCAGCTTGGCTTAAAGATGAGGGGTTAAGCCGTAGCACCATTGGCCTATTTGGCCTAGTATATGGCGCCTATACTATCAACTTTTTGTGGTCCCCACTCGTTGACCGAGTAAAAATCCCCCTGCTGTATAATCGCTTAGGGCAAAGACGAAGCTGGATAGCCAGTTGCCAGTTTATTATTATTGTTGCCACCTTTGCATTAGCCACTATTTCAATTAAAGACCATCTTTCGCATGCTGCATTATTGTGCTTTATTATTGCGTTATTTTCAGCTACCCAAGATATTGCAATAGATGCTTATCGCATCGACATTTTACCAGAAGATGAAAGTGAAAAGGCAACGGCGGCAGCAGCAATGGCGACTTCAGGTTGGTGGTCTGGCTATGCCTTACTTGGTGCAATTCCGTTCTTTATGGCCGATTTACCCGGCTTTAGTTGGCCCATCATCTATCAGATGCTAAGCGTCATCATAGTGTGTTTGTTAGTGGTCACTTTGTTGGCAAAAGAGCCAAAATCTCATCGCGAGCAAGTACAGGCACAGCTACAGAAGAGTTACGAGCAAAAACTTAACCACAGCGCTTCATCAAGTGCTTCTAAAAAGATCTATGCCTGGCTTGCTGTGACTCTGGTTGAGCCCTTTAAGCGATTTTTTGAAAAGAATGGGGTTAAAACGGCATGTGCCCTACTCGCCTTTATTTTCCTATTTAAGATAGGAGAGGCCTTTTTAGCCCGTATGTCCATCGTATTTTATAAAGAAGTGGGTTTTACAAACACCCAAATTGGGCAATATTCAAAGCTTGGTACCGGTGTGATCACTATCATATTTGCTTTTCTTGGCAGTATCTTTAACCATAAATACGGTATCGTGAAGGGCTTATTTATTAGTGGTGTTGCTATGGCAGCATCAAATTTAATGTTTTCTTGGATTGCCATAGCAGGTCCTCAAGAACATCTGTACGCACTAGCAATTGTGGTGGACGGCTTTACCCAAGCTTGGTCACTGGTAGCGATGGTGGCATTTATTTCTATGCTCTGTGATAGAGCATTTAGTGCAACCCACTATGCCTTGCTGGCATCACTTGGCAGTTTAGGCCGTACCGTGCTATCAGGCTATAGTGGTTTTGTGATAGATGATTTGCTTGGAGGTAATTGGGCACTCTTCTTCGCGCTAACTGCGCTTATGGTGCTTCCATCATTATTGTTTTTATATTTTATTCGGCACAAGCTGTATGCTATTGAAAAGGCGTATCATGCTAACAAAAACTAGAGGTGCAGGTCCTTGCACCTTTTACGTTTTTGCTAACTAAACGCTTATTGATCTTCTTTGATTAGCTGTAAGCCTTCATAAGGATCAACTTCTAACGCTTCGCAGTAACGTAAAAACTCAATGACATCCAATCGACGTTCTTGATTCTCAATCTTACCGATGAATGAATGAGGCGTACCTAACACCTGCGCAAGACTACGCATTGTGTGACCTTTCTCGTGGCGCTTTGATTTTAGCCACTTCGTTAGCTTGCCGTTTTCTTCAGAAGAAACCGTTTTACCCATCATAATTAAACATCTCCTACTAGATGAAAGACTAAATTATCTAAATGAAATATGCCCGTCTCATTTAGTTATTATCTAAATATTACAGTTGTAGCTTATCTAGGAACTCTACAATGCAAAATGTTAAGCCTGTATGAACTCAGCATTTTTGCCTTTAGAACTCGCTCAAGCTTACAGTTTACCCCGAATGCGGTACAACTTACCAGCTAGCTGCGATAAGTTATGCCAAACCAGTAACACGTAGACAAAATGTTAACTTGTCCCTATGTACCCAATTAGGTATAGACTAAAACACGAGTAACACCTAATTAATTTTTTACTTTTTCTTAATTCATTAAGGGTTGTAATATCCAGTAACACTTTAACAAATTTTTTAAAAAATGTACCAGTATTTGAAATAAATTATTTTTCTTTAAAAAATAAAAACTTACAGCTAACATTTACTGAGTGGTTAAAAAAGAGGCTATTACTAGATGATTCGATTACTGTTTTTACTGCCAATTCTATTGTGCTTAGGCTGGATTTACTTCCTTCGTTCTAACGGCGTGCCGCTTAAGCAAGGGAAAAAAGGCTTTATCTACATCTTAGTATTTTCATCTTTTGTTTTGGGCTTTTTTGTCTTAATGATGTATTTAACAGGGAGTTTGTGACGAATAAAGCAAATTGAGTTGTGATGGGCAGAAACAAAAAGAGCCATGACAAACGCATGACTCTTTAGTGGAACGTAGTGCGAATAATGTCTAGACGCTGAAACTTGCACCACAGCCACAAGTGGTTGTTGCATTGGGGTTGTTCACAAAGAAACGTGCACCCTCAAGTCCTTCAGTATAATCTACGATTCCGTCTATTAGATACTGAATACTCATTGGATCGACAACCATAGTGACACCGTTTTTTACGATTTCCAAATCACCCGGATTTACTTTTTCATCGAAAGTGAAACCATATTGAAAGCCTGAGCAACCGCCACCCGTTACATACACGCGTAGCTTAAGATTGGCATTCTCTTCTTCTTCAATAAGTTCCTTTACGCGGCTTGCGGCAGCGTCAGAAAACTGAATTGGTAATTGTTCAGACATAGATTTAGACCCCTAATCCTGTAATCTGCAAATTATCTAATACCTGAGTATTTTAATCAAGTATAGCGTTTGTACCAATTATCTTTGATAAATGATCCATTTTTGGAACAAAGAACTCGTTGTTCACCTGTCAAAACGGTTCTATTTATTTTTTGTCATTGAGAGATTTTTAACTCTGCACCTAACCTGCTATTGAATGTATATTGGTATCTATAATGCTTAACCAAAGAAAGTAAGACTATTGCCTCAGTTAAGTTGCGTTAGCACAAGGACTTAGTGTAAAAAATTTGATATTCTTAAACGGTTTACTATTGTGGAATGACGTTCATGTCGTTGGATACATTAAGACGAAGCCTTGCAAAACCTAAAACTTCAGCGCAACTGTGCCTACTTGGTGCCGGTGCTGGCCTGCTTGCGGCGATACTTATCATTGCTTTTCGTCTTACTATTGAATTAATCCAAGGCACATTTCTCGATAAACCTGATGACTTTACCGAGCTTTCTGAGCTACATCGGCTATTTTTGCCTGTGCTTGCTGCGCTACTCATCGCGGTCTTTGCCGCCTTAACCGGGTTTAAGCATTACCGTTTGGGCATTCCATATGTGATCAATCGGATCAAACACCACTACGGTCATATGCCAATTTGGAATTCTGCGAACCAGTTTTTTGGTGGTGCCGTTGCTTTGATCAGTGGCTTTTCTGTTGGTCGAGAAGGACCATCTGTGCACATGGGGGCAACAGCAGCGAGCATTCTATCAGAGCGTTTACATCTACCACTCAATGCTGCGCGAACTTTGGCTGGTTGCGGTGTAGCTGCAGGTATTGCTGCCTCATTTAACACTCCGCTCGCGGCGGTGATATTCGTTATGGAAGTCGTGCTCAGGGAGTATAAAATCCACATTTTCGTGCCCGTGATGTTGGCTTCAGTGATCGGTGCAATGAGCACGCAATATGTGTTTGGTAATAGTTCCGAGCTGGCGCTCATTCATATCACTCCGTTGAGTTTTTGGCATTACCCTTATTTAATTATTTGTGGTGCAGCATTAGGAGCGGTTGCTTTTGCCTTCAATCAAAATCTAATGCTGATCATCAAAACTTTTAAGCCCATCAGCATGTTTCCTCGCCTTTTATTAGCGGGTTTAATTGCGGGATTAATTGGCTACGCCGTACCGGGAGCCATGGGTTCAGGTATGAGCGCTATCACCCAAGCCGTTGAATCTCCACATAACTTACAGCTACTCACCACAATATTGATTGCCAAGCTGATGGCGACTTTATTTGCGATTGGACTTGGTATTCCCGGTGGTATTATTGGTCCAGTGATTGGGCTTGGGGTCATCATGGGCACCTTGATGTCTTTCTTTGCCCAGTTTATTGAACCCAGCGTCGATGTTGCGGGAACTTATGGTGTACTCGGTATGGCAGGCTTACTTGCGGCAACTTTGCACGCCCCGCTTGCTGCACTCACAGCGGTAATGGAGCTGACTTCCAATCCAAAAATAATCGTTCCAGCTATGCTGGTGATCACCACAGCTTACGTTACGGCTTTACAGGCGTTTGGCAACCGCTCTATTTTTATTCAACAACTAGATTTCCAAGGGCTGCCTTACCAAGTATCCCCGGCAAAAGAGGCATTACAGAAAGTAGGGATAGTGGCTGAGATGGATGAGAATTTTAAACTGCTCTATTCCGATGACAAAGAGCAGATAAAGGAAACCCTATCCGCGGTTGATAGCCAAACACCGCTCATTGTTTATGATGAACAAAGCGGCTACCGCTTAGCCGAATACGATTTAAACTTAATCTCCGAGGGCAGCGTATCGGTCTCTTATATCGAGCTACAAGGACTAAGCACACAAGCGACCTTAGCAGACGCCTTTGATGTGCTAAAAGATAAACGTTCAGGCGCGGTATATATATACAATCAAAAGGATGATAAACAAATACTTGGGTTATTGCGATGGGACCAAATTCGTCACATACTCACCACCAGAAACAGTTTACTCTAATCTAAAAAGTGGAATTTATAATGAGCTTATTGCTAACGTATAAAGCCTTACATATCTTTTTTATGATTGCCTGGTTTGCAGGGATTTTTTATCTGCCACGTCTCTTTGTGTACCACGCGATGACTGAAGAAAAATCTTGTAGCTCAATGCTCAAAATCATGGAACGCCGCCTCCTCTATTTTGTAACCCCATTTGCTATTCTCACCGCGGTGTTTGGGGTCTTAACGATTACAGAATATGGACGTGAGTGGTTTAAACACAGTATGTGGCTGCACTACAAACTGACCTTAGTGATTTTACTCTATATGTATCATGGCTATTGCTTTAAATTGCTTGCCGATTTTAAACTTGATCGTAATCGTAAAAGCGACAAGTTCTATCGTTTTTTCAACGAATTTCCCGTACTAATCCTATTAGCCATTGTCTTTCTTGCCGTTTTAAAACCTGCACTGTAACCGTGCATTATTGGGGGTACTTGGGTATAATATGCGCCCAAGTAACCGCCCACAATCTGCGTGTTATCTGGTTGGGTGAGCGACCTTGCAACCCGGTAGTCAATTTGTCTTTAGGAATCGCCAAATGTTCAGTTTCCAAGGTGAAAACATTCTTTCTGTCAATCAATTAGACAGAGATTCTATTGAACACATCTTCTCCATTGCCAAAAAAATGGAACCCTATGCTAAAAAGCAAAAACGTACCCAAGTACTTAATGGGGCGATTTTGGCAAATCTATTTTTTGAACCAAGCACGAGAACACGCGTAAGTTTCGGCACCGCATTTAACCTGCTGGGCGGCCTAGTCCGTGAAACCACAGGTATGCAAAGCTCAGCACTGGCAAAAGGCGAATCTTTGTACGATACCGCCCGTGTGATTTCAGCTTATGCTGACGCCGTGGCAATGCGCCACCCAGACGCAGGCTCAGTAGCCGAGTTTGCAACCGGTTCCGATGTTCCTGTCATCAACGGTGGCGATGGTCCTAATGAACACCCAACTCAAGCACTGTTGGACTTACTGACGATTGACCGAGAGCTTAGCCGCTTTGGCACTGGAATTGACGGCATGCACATCGCCCTAGTCGGTGATTTAAAATACGGCCGCACCGTGCATTCTTTATCAAAGTTACTTAGCCACTACAAAGATATCCGCTTTACAATGGTTGCACCGGATGGCTTACAAATGCCTCAGTCTATTTTAGATGTCGTAGACAATGCCGGTCATCGTATTGAAGTCGTGTCTAAGATGGAAGGCAATTTAGCTGCCGATATCGTTTACCAGACTCGTATTCAAGAAGAGCGTTTCCCTTCTCAAGAAGAAGCAAACAAATACCGTGGTGGTTTTAGGATCAGCCAAGCGATTTATGACGCTCACTGTAAGCCTAGCTCAGTATTAATGCACCCATTACCTCGCGACAGCCGTAGCGATGCAAACGAGCTAGACAACGACCTAAATAACAACGACAACCTAGCTATCTTCCGCCAAGTTCAAAATGGTGTATTGATCCGTATGGCACTTTTTGCCCTAACGCTAGGTGTTGAAAACCAAGTGGAAAAACACGAGGTAGAAGTACCTTGGTTTAGCCGCAAACGTGAAAGCTAAAAAGGATCGACAATGACAATCAGTCAAGACTTATTCAAACGCGCCCAAGACTCAATCCCTGGAGGCGTTAACTCTCCTGTTCGCGCTTTTAATGGTGTAGGTGGTACGCCACTATTTATCACCAAAGCCGAAGGCGTTCACACCTTTGATGCCGACGGTAAACAGTACATTGATTATGTGGGTTCTTGGGGCCCGATGATCTTAGGTCATAACCATCCTGAGATTAAACAAGCAGTGCTTGAAGCGGTTGAAAATGGCCTATCGTACGGCGCGCCGACGGAAACTGAAATCCTAATGGCGGAAAAAGTAAAAGCGCTAGTACCATCTATTGAAAAAGTACGCATGGTAAGCTCTGGTACAGAAGCGACCATGAGCGCTATTCGCCTTGCTCGTGGTTACACCGGCCGCGATAAGATCTTAAAGTTTGAAGGCTGTTACCACGGTCACGCTGACTCCTTGCTTGTTAAAGCAGGTTCTGGTGCACTTACCATGGGCGTGCCTAACTCCCCTGGTATTCCTGCCGATTTTGCTAAGCATACGCTAACAGTTTCATTTAATAACCTTGATGAAGTAAAAGCGATTTTTGAGCAGTACAAAGATCAAATTGCCTGTGTGATCATCGAGCCTGTTGCTGGAAACATGAACTGCATTCCACCGGTAGAAGGCTTTTTAGAAGGCCTGCGCGAAGTATGTACTGACAATCAAAGTGTGCTTATCTTTGATGAAGTCATGACGGGTTTCCGTGTTGCACTTGGTGGTGCTCAACAGTACTACAACATCACCCCAGACTTAACCTGTTTAGGTAAAGTGATTGGTGGCGGTATGCCAGTGGGTGCGTTTGGCGGTAAAAAAGAAATCATGGATTACATCGCCCCAGTTGGTCCTGTTTATCAAGCGGGCACGCTATCTGGTAACCCAATTGCCATGGCCGCCGGTTTAAAAGCACTAGAGCTACTTTCAAAAGAAGGGCTGCACGCAGAGCTTGAAGCTAAGAGTAAAGCCCTGTGTGAAGGCTTCCAAGCGGCTGCTGATGAAACAGGTATCGCGCTTACGACTAACTACGCAGGTGGTATGTTTGGCTTCTTCTTTACTGACGCTAAAAAAGTAACCAGCTATCAGCAAGCAACTGAATGCGATCTAGAGCGCTTCAAAAAGTTCTTCCATCTGATGCTAGATGAAGGCGTTTATTTAGCCCCATCTGCATTCGAAGCGGGTTTCGTGAGCACAATGCATTCTGACGAAGAAATCGCTAACACTATCAATGCTGCAAAGCGTGCATTTGCCAAGTTGTAATCACAGATTACAACCCATATTAGTTTGTATTTAAAAAGCCCGCTCAGGGCTTTTTTTGTTTTTTCAGCTACGCTTTGAATAAGCTTTTCAAAAGCTTCGGTCTATTTAACCTAGGCTCAAGTTATTTAGGCGCACTTAGGTAATAACGCTGTGCTAAGTTAAAACTATCATACAGAGGAAGTGATGGCTGGATTTAATACACTAATTAATCCTGCAACCCGTTTGATGGCGCGGTTGCGATACAAAACCAAAATGGCCGTTGTATTTGGTATTTTATTACTACCGCTAAGCCTCAGCTTGTTTTTTCTAAACAGTGTACTTAACCATTCTATTTCTGTCAGTGAGATGCAGAGGCAAGGGCTCACGCTTTACCCTAGTATGTTGGAAAACATTTTAGCGGGTAAAGCTTCCGATAATTCAATTTTATTGCAACGCGCTAAGTTACCTAAAGTGAGCGCCGCAGGCGCAAGCGCCCTTGAGCAGCTCTCTATTGCCTCTCAACTTGCCGTCGATGATGATCTTGGACGCAGTTACCTGAATCGCACGCTTGTTGAGTCTGCGCCAAGACTCATATCGCAAATCAATCAAATTGAGGCGCAGGCACGCGATATCATCAGTAGAGGCAGTTTTACTCCAGATAGTTTTATTGCACTGTCCAATTTAAACAAAGGATTACCTGGCGTCACGACACAATTTTCAGGCAAACTTAACATTGCTATCAATGATAACCAGCAACTCAAAATGCAGCTTAGTCAGCCCTTAGCTGAGCTTGAGTCTAGCCTCTCTGATTACCAGCAAGCGGTGAAAACAGGCTTGTTAGACCCTGATGAACTAGCACTGTCACAAGCGCAATTTAACCGTTACTACCAAAGTGCAAGTGATGCTATCAAGCAGTTTGTTAATATTGCAACACCCACGCTTGCCGCGCTTGTCGCTGAAAAACAAAACCAGCAACGGTGGATCAGAAACACCGTTGCCTTGGCTTCACTACTCGCACTGATCATCGCTATTTATCTTATGGTTGGCTTTTACTCCTCGGTCATGGGCACCATCACGACTTTCTCACATGCCGCACAGAGCGCTTCCCGAGGGGATTTAAGCATCAAAGCGCAGACAACTGGTTCCGACGAGCTTAGCCAAATTATTGAACAATTTAATGCGGTACTACATGCCTTTATCTCTTTGCTTGGTAACGTTCGATTAAGTAGTGACGAGCTACAGCAAGCAACAAGAACACTCAATAAAATAAGCCAAGATACTGAGAAGGACGTTGCCCAGCAGGAGAATAAAATCCAGTCTATCCACCATTCTCTCGAGAATATGGCACAGTCCGCTCGCTCGGTTGAGGATGCCGCATTTAGCGCAACAGAGCTGGCCTCCGTAGCAGCCAAACAAGTAAAGCAAAGTAGCGTCAATACCACAGCCCTTGCAGAGCAAATGACCGAACTACAAGCTGAGTTTCAACAAAGTCGTGCAGCCTTAGATAAGCTCGCGGAAGACACGCAAAACATTAGTCAGGTGAGCTCCGCGATTAGAGAGATTGCCGAGCAAACCAATTTACTCGCGCTCAATGCCGCAATTGAGGCTGCTCGTGCAGGTGAACAAGGCCGAGGATTTGCGGTGGTAGCGGATGAGGTTAGAACGCTTGCGCAAAGAACGCAGCAACAAACGGAAGAAATACACAATATTATTCAATCTTTACAAGCTGCATCCAGAGACACGCAAGACAAAATGCGCAGCAGTGAAGACAATATGGCGCAAAGTGTTATCGCCGCGAATGATACTAATGAAGTCCTACAGCACGCAGAGCAAAGCATGCGAGACATAGACGAGCAAGGGAAACTGATCAGTCAGCTGGTACAGCAACAAACCCAAGCGACCGAACACGCATTGAACGAATCATCTGAGATCAGTAACTTAGCACAACATACTCTGGGTTCCGCAAGAGCGACCCAGAGCGATGCACAAAAACTTGGCAAGCTCTCACAAACTTTAAATAAAGAAATCGATAAATTTAAAGCTTAGAGACTGTGCTAGGGTCAACAACCCCTAGTAACCAAGACTTGGTTCAACATCCAGGTCTTGGTTCGAACATGCTCTCTCTAATAGGTAGCTGCAATACAGGACCACAACTCGGAGGCGACTGCTTACCCGTTTTCGGATTGATAAACGCCCAGCGAATGGACTTTGGACGCTCATCAACAATCGCTTGTGGGTTTAATGGTTTAAGATAACGAATATAGAGCTCAAGCGCACCTTGGCTGCCCGTTAATCCCGTTGGCTTGTTATCATCACGACCAATCCAAGCAACGGTGACCGTATTTTGGTCAAAACCTGCAAACCAGCTGTCTCTTAAATCATTACTCGTCCCCGTTTTCCCTGCAAGTTGAATTGAGGGGAAGTGAAGATTGAGACGCTTTGCTGTGCCTTTTTTAGTTACGCGCTTCATGCCGTATTTCGTCATGTATACCGCATCGCTGTCTAGCGTTTGGCTTTTTTGTACTGGATGTTCGTATACTAGCTTACCCAGTGAATCGGTGATAGCCATGACGCTGGTCAACTCGCTCTGCTTACCATCTGCAGCAAGTGTGGTGTACGCCTCTGCAATATCAAAACTGGATAGCTCTAACGCGCCCAATAATAAAGAAGGATAAAGTGGAATCGACTTAGAGACACCAAGGTCATTCAAAGTTTGTGCGACTCGATTAACACCCACATCCAAACCAAGGTTTACTGCTGGAATATTGATGCTATTGCTGAACGCTTCAAACATTGGCACTTGGCCTCTGAATTTATGATCAAAGTTCTCTGGAGACCAAACCTTACCTGAACCGTCTGTCACTTCAAGGGGACTGTCATCAAGCAGCATGCCCAAATGGTAGTTTGGATTCGACAAAGCACTCAAGTAAATAGCGGGCTTGACCAGTGAACCTATATTACGCTCGGTGTCTAATACCCGATTAAAACCTGAAAACTTCAACTGACGACCAGCAACTAACGCCGATACGCCCGCTTTTTCAACATTAACTGACAGCATGGCAGTTTCTAAATCTTCCGTTTTAAAGCGGCGCTCTAAGTAAGGTAAGCCCTTTTTAACGGCATCTTCCATCGCCGTTTGCTTTTGTAAATCGAGATAGGTAAAAATCCGAATTCCAGAGTCGACAATGTCATCATCAGGCACCAGTTTCTTTAACTCGCGATTCACCAACTCCAAATATCCAGGATAAGACTGCATACGGCTCGCTTTTAAAGGCTGTACATCAATCGGCCTTGCCAGCGCTGCGCGATACTCGGGCGTTGTGATAAGGTCATTTTCCACCATTAGCCTCAAGACTAAATCACGCCTTTCCATTACCCGCTCAGGATAGCGTCTTGGGTTATAAAAAGATGGCCCTTTAACCATCGCAACTAGCATAGCAACTTGGTCAAACTCAAGCTCGTCCACTGGCTTACCAAAATAAAAATCGGCCGCAAGCCCCATACCATGAACGCCTTGATTATAGGCTTGTCCCAAAAACACTTCGTTTAAATAGGCTTCGAGGATTTCATCTTTGCTGTAACGGAAATCTAAAATCAATGCGATGAACGCTTCATTCACCTTGCGGATTAAGGTGCGATCTCTGGTGAGATAAAAGTTCTTTGCGAGCTGTTGCGTAAGCGTACTGCCACCTTGCACAGTTCGCCCAGCTTTGATGTTGGCATACAGCGCACGTAAAATAGACAGCGCAGAAACACCATGATGTTGGTAAAAGTCTCTATCTTCTACCACCAGCAGTGTTTCTTTTAAAATATTAGGGAATTTATCGAACGGAACAAACTCTCTGTCTTGACGCGATTCATTGCCGATCCGAGCAATCTGCACCGGTTCTAGGCGAGCCCCAGCTAAGCGCCGACCTTGATTATCGACAATATTGGCAAGCTTTTTACCAGCAAAATTAAGCGTAAAAATACGCGCGGTTTCTGGGCCATCGTAGAATTCGAACGCGCGACGATGAATGGTGATTGTACGACCTTGAACGGTATACTGACCAGTACGGCTGATACGATTTACACGAGAATAGTTAAGCCGCTTCAGCTCCCACAGCACTTCATCCTCATTAAGGAACTGATCAGGAAAAAACTGCATCGATCTGGCATAAACTTGAACGGGAAGTTCCCACTTATTACCCTCAAACTGCCGGCTTATTTTAGCGTCTAAGTAGATGATATAGATTGCAACAAGGAATATCGCCGCAATAGTCCCCTTCCAAAAGAAAGACCACAACGTGCTCAGTACACGGCTTTTAATTCTTTGCATCTTAGAACCGTTTTGCTGGGTATTGTTTTTACGCGAAGTGTTCGCTTTGACGTTTGATTTGTTGGCAGGTGTTCTTTTCTTTTTATCCGTCATGACCCAAGTAAAACTAAAAAATGAATCGCAAGATGGTAGGGTAACCTAAATTAACAACTGCTGAAAGTAGAATAATATTTATAAAGAAAAGTGAGCCCTACTGGACTCACTTTGTTTAGACAACGAGAACTTTACAATATTGACCGAAAGCCAAATTGGTATTACTGTCCGCGAACTGTCACGAACTCGGGATAGGCATCTACGCCACAATCATGTTGATCCATACCGCTTAGCTCTTCTTCTTCGCCAACGCGGATCCCCATGCTCGCTTTCAATACACTCCAGACAATATAAGAAGTAATGAAAACAAAACCTAAAATAGTGATAAGTCCCACAGCCTGGCCTTGGAAAGTAGCGTCTGAGTTTGAAAATGGCACCATCATCACACCCAGCGCACCGCATATACCGTGAACAGAGATAGCACCAACAGGGTCATCAATTTTTGCTTTATCTAGCGCAACGATACTAAACACCACCAATGCACCACCTATGGCACCGAGGATAAGCGCTAATACAGGTGTTGGAGAGGCAGGCTCTGCAGTAATAGTCACCAGACCTGCTAGTGCACCATTAAGCACCATAGTTAAATCCGCCTTGCCCCACATTAATTTACACACCAACAGTGCAGCCACCGCACCTGCAGCCGCCGCCGCGTTGGTATTTAGCATGATTTGGCTGACCGCGATGGCATTTTCTTTGTCGGCAAGGAACAGTTGAGATCCGCCGTTAAAGCCAAACCACCCCATCCACAAAATAAAGGTGCCTAGTGTAGCCAGTGGCATGTTGGAGCCTGGAATTGGGTAAATCTCACCATTTTTGCCATATTTTCCTTTGCGCGCACCAAGTAACAAAACACCCGCTAGTGCCGCAGCAGCACCGGCACCATGCACAATGGCAGAGCCGGCAAAGTCAACAAAGCCAAGCTCAGATAAGAAACCCCCGCCCCACGTCCAATAGCCTTCTAATGGGTAGATAAAACCAGTTAACACCACACAAAATGCTAAAAACGCCCACAATTTCATACGCTCAGCAACAGCGCCCGAGACAATTGACATGGCCGTTGCAACAAATACCACTTGGAAGAAAAAGTCGGATTGCAGTGCATGGTCGGCATCCTTAGCAGCACTGCCAATGAGCGCACCAAGACTTGGTAAAACCCCACCTTCGGCATTATCGACATACATGATGTTGTAACCAATAAGCAAATACATAGTACAAGCAATAGCGTACAGTGCGACGTTCTTGGTAAGGATTTCAGTGGTATTTTTTGAGCGTACTAATCCCGCTTCAAGCATAGCGAATCCGGCTGCCATCCACATAACTAAGACGCCAGAGATCAAAAAGTAAAAGGTATTTAATGAAAATTTTAGTTCTATTATTGTATTTTCCATTGCCTGGCTCCCCTTAAATGGCTTCTTCATCAAGTTCGCCGGTACGGATCCGAACAACTTGGTCTAAGTCGTAAACAAAGATTTTTCCATCACCAATTTTTCCAGTGAACGCAGCCTTTGTAACCGTTTCCACAACACGCTCGGCGTTTTCGCTTAACGTCGCAATTTCTATTTTTATTTTTGGAATGAAATCGACTTGATATTCTGCACCGCGATACAGTTCGGTATGACCGCGCTGACGCCCAAACCCTTTAACGTCAACAACCGTCATGCCTTCAATCCCCAGATCGGCTAACGCTTCACGTACCTCATCCAGTTTAAATGGTTTTATTATTGCACTTATCATTTTCATGCTGAGTCCCCTTAGGACAGTTGATCCTGTTGTATGCAGTAATCCAACCTTTGTGCCAAATTTTTTATTCCTTAATTAACAATGAATTAAAGTAGGAGATAGAATTTCACGCATAAAAAATGCACCATCTAGGTGCATTGATATAAAGACTGAACTGAGTTGGTGCATAAACACCCAAATAACGAAAAGCTAATGCGCGATAACGCAATTTCGTTGTTTGTCCTTCGCTTTATAGAGCGCTTTATCAGCTTTGCGCATTACTTCGCTTAGACTCTTTGATTGGCAAGCCGCGAGGCCAATACTGATGGTGCAATAATGCTTACCCTCAGGAATTTTGAATGCTTGCTGCGCAAGGCGCTCTCTAAAGTCTTCTAGCATGTGCTTTGCCATCTTCATATCTGAGCTTGGAATAAGCAAAGCAAACTCTTCCCCACCAATACGTGCGACAATGTAGTGACCAAATGCACTACGCAGTAAATCAGCAACTTGTTTAAGTACATCATCACCGCTTTCATGACCATATTGATCATTAATAGATTTAAAATGATCGAGGTCTAACAATGCCAATATATGCTGACTCGGTTTGTTCTTGATTAAACGCTCTGCTTGCTGACAGAAATAACGGCGATTATAAAGTCCTGTTAAATAGTCACGATGCGCATATTCTTTGATTTCTGCAATCAAATTGAGCTGCTCCATCGTCTGCATGATGCGGCAATGAAACTCTTCACTCATAAAAGGTTTTGCCAAAAAGTCATTGGCGCCGTATTTGATAAACTTTGCTGACAAACCATGACTTCCAGCGCCAGACAGACCAATAATCGCCAACTCATCTCGTCCGCGACTATTACGAACGGATTTCACCAACTCAAAGCCATCCATCGTCGGCATCGCAAAGTCTGTCAGCAGCAGTTTAATTTCATGGTCAGATAGCAACATCTCCAATGCCTGTTCGCCATCTTGTGCCTCAAGCACTGTAAATAATTGCTTTTCAAGCATTTGCTTCATTACCGCTCGACTGATCACAGAATCATCGGCGATCAGCGCCTTGCAACCTTGGTTTCTCAACAGTCTAGATGCTAACTTGACCGCGTATAGGTATGAATCACGGTTGTCTTTAATCACATAATCCACCACGCCCATTTCAAGCATTTGCTGGCGACTATATTCATCTATTTTTGAGGTCAACACCACAGTGGGAATTTTGTGGCTGAGCGTGAGCTGCACGACCTCTGCGTCCATCGCATCGGGCAGCGTTAAATCTACCAGCGCCAATGTATATTGGTGCTGTGCTAAGAAGTCCTTACTTTCCTTGAGGGACCAAGCAAAATCGATTTCGACATCTAGATGCTGAGCAGCAAGGTGTCGCAATACCTGTTGTACGACTTTACTGTCTTCAACAATTAAAATTCTTTGCATGGATTGAGATCTCTTAAGTACAACGAGAAGCGCAGTGAAACAAGAATTTAACGGGGCTAAATACTTTATTACTACATAATAAAGTACTAAATATACGCGAATCTTGCACTAAAAAAAACCAAATCGGCTCAAATTCGTTACTTTTCGATAAACGAGGTTACAACAGCCTATTTTTCAAACCTGCCGTTTTTTTTGTTGAGTTTGTCTCAATGGCTTTGAATTTCAGATGAAATACTTCTTTAATGCAGACATACCTACTGCAATACCGAGGAAGCAATGAAAAAACTACTACCACTATTGCTCGTGAGTTGTTCCCTACTCTCAGCGCCAAGCATAGCTGAAGAGCACAACCGCGCAATTGAGATAGATCATAAAATAACAACTGAGCATAGAGCCGAAATAAAAGGTGAACGTATTAACTACACCGCAACAACAGGCACACAGCCGGTGTGGAATGAAAACGGCGACGCAGTTGCAACGTTGCATTACACCTACTATAAGCGCACAAAAATCAAAGATATGAGCAAACGCCCGCTGTTGATCTCATTTAACGGTGGTCCGGGCTCTGCTTCCGTGTGGATGCATATTGCCTATACTGGCCCAAGAGTATTAAAAATTGATGACGAAGGGTATCCACTGCAACCTTACGGCTTGAAAGATAACCCATATTCAGTGCTAGATGTTGCCGATATTGTTTATGTAAACCCAGTCAACACAGGTTATTCCCGCGTACTCAAAAATGCTGAAGGTAAATATCCGAGTAAAGCCGAACAAACAAAGATGTTTTTTGGCGTCAACGCGGACGTGAAGTACTTAGCCGAATGGCTCAATACATTTATTCATCGCAATGAGCGTATGCTTTCCCCTAAGTACCTGATTGGTGAGAGCTACGGCACGACTCGAGTGTCAGGTCTTGCGCACGCGATGCAAAACAACCAGTGGCTTTACCTCAATGGCGTGGTGTTGGTATCTCCTACAGAAATCGGCATTAAACGAGAAGGTCCGGTTGAAGTGGCAAACCGTTTACCATATTACGCTGCTGCCGCTTGGTACCACAAGGCGCTGTCTTCTGAATTGCAAAATAAAGATTTACTCGAAGTACTTGCAGAGGTTGAACAATATACGGTTGATCAGTATCTTCCCGCACTCGCCAAAGGCGCATTTATCAGTGCCCAAGAAAAGCAAAGTGTGACACAGGCCGTTGCTAAATATAGTGGCTTAAGCGAGCGCTTTGTAGCTCAAAACAACCTAGATATTCCTACTGCGGCATTTTGGAAAGAACTGTTGCGTGAGCGTGGCTATACCCTAGGTCGATTGGACTCACGCTACCTTGGTATTGATAAAAGAGACGCCGGTTCTCGCCCTGATTATTGGCCTGAGCTGACCTCTTGGTTGCACTCATTTACGCCAGCGATCAATCATTACTTCGCAGCGGAGCTCAACTATAAAACCGATGTAAAATATAATATGTTTGGTTCAGTTTACCCTTGGGATAACAGCGATAATAATGTCGGTGAGCAATTACGATTAGCAATGGCACAAAACCCTTACCTAAACGTGATGATCCAATCTGGCTATTACGATGGCGCAACAAATTACTTTGATGCCAAGTACAATATGTGGCAACTCGATCCGAGCGGGAAAATGCGTGATCGCTTAAGCTTTAAAGGTTACCGCTCCGGGCACATGATGTATCTGCGTCATGAAGATTTACAAAAGTCGAACGAAGATCTCCGCGAGTTTATCTTAAAAACAACCCCCAAAGCGGATCAGTCAGCGCTTTACTAAATTCCCAACCCATTGTGGCCGCGCAAGCGGTCACTTATATTAATGCTCACCAGATTGTAAAAATTTCCTTTTATCCTTCTACAGTTACCTATAATCTAGATATACTCAATACTATCTCTCTACAACTTAGGCACGCACCATGAACGAGCAGTTTAAAGTCGTCTTCGTTGGCATGGCCGACGGTAAGGATCAACAAAGCGCCGCTATCGCAATGGCAGACAGGTTGAAAACCTCACCTTCAAAGATCCAGCAATTTTACGCTGGCAAAAACTTGTTTGCTCCTGCAGATAAAGCCAAAGCACTAAAACAGGTAAAATTACTTGCAAGCGCGGGGATCAATGCCAAACTACAAAGCCAAACAGCCGCGACCCCTACCAACGCAGATCAAGAGCGCGTATTTGAAGCCTTGGATTACATCACAAGCAGTCTAATACGCATCGAAGAGCGATTAGAGGAGCTCGAGCAACGCGTAGCACCAACTCCCCATACTAAAATAGAAGATACAACAGACGAAGAATGGGAGACGAAGGAGCTATTTGATGAACTGGACTTTGAGCCTAGCCCTCCGGCTAAATCTAAGACTTGGCTATATTATCTGCTCGCTGTATTAATTATTTTATTTATTCTGCTTGGTGTAAGTTTGTTTTTCCCTGAGTGGCTCGCGTTAGAATGAATAAAACTAATAACAACATAAATAAATCTCAAGTTACTCGTGCTAATTTGAGAAAAACGATTAGAAATGCAAGAAACTCGCTATCAGCAGAGCAACAGAAGACAGCCGCGGCACATCTCAACATTAATTTTTTTCAACAAATAAACCTCCCAGAAAATGCCAATGTAGGGGTCTATATTCAAAACGATGGCGAACTAGATACATCCCTTTTAATTCAATCGCTTTGGGACAAAAAACACCAGGTTTTCTTACCCGTAATCCACCCCTTCAATCCTGCAAATTTACTCTTCCAGAAGTATGAAAAAAACTCACCCATGAAGGCAAATCGCTATGCTATCTTGGAACCTAAGTTAGATTGTTCAGCTGTGGCACCGCTTGCATCATTGGATTTACTGTTGATGCCTCTGGTTGCTTTTGATGAGCAAGGTAATCGCCTCGGTATGGGCGGTGGGTACTACGATAGAACATTAGCGTTACACTACGCTGAGCAGCGAGCTAAACCAGCACTTGTTGGCCTTGCTCATGATTGCCAGCAAGTTCCAAGCTTACCAACAGCAGCTTGGGATGTACCGCTCCCATCTATCCTCACTCCAACCCAACTATACACTTGGCCAAAAAATAATTGAGCAGGCAAACAGTTAAGCGCATTTTGAGGCGCTTTTGACCATGACGCTGACACTTTGATTGAGTTATACTCCATACAACTTCAATGACAACTAAGTGTAGCGTTATGACTCAAGATGAAATGAAAAAAGCCGCAGCATGGGCAGCTTTGAACTATGTAGAAGAAAACACCATTGTTGGGGTTGGCACAGGCTCGACGGTAAACCACTTTATTGATGCGCTTGGCAGTATCAAGGATCAAATCAAAGGGGCAGTATCAAGCTCTGAAGCTTCAACAGAGAAGCTAAAAGCACTTGGTATTGAAGTTTTCGAGTTAAACGATGTGTCAGAGCTTGCGGTATATGTTGATGGTGCAGATGAAATCAACAGCACCAACGAAATGATAAAAGGTGGTGGCGCAGCACTGACGCGCGAGAAAATCGTTGCAGCCGTTGCCAAGAAGTTTGTTTGTATCGTTGATAATACAAAGCATGTTGAGACACTAGGCGCATTTCCACTACCAGTTGAAGTGATCCCAATGGCGCGTAGTTACGTGGCAAGAGAGTTACTAAAATTAGGTGGCGATCCAGTTTACCGCCAAGGCGTTATCACTGATAACGGCAATGTCATTCTTGATGTGCATGGCCTAGAAATTAGCGCAGCAAAAGCGCTTGAAGAAAAAATTAACCAGATTGTTGGCGTCGTGACTAATGGCTTATTTGCCACGCGTGGCGCTGACGTTGTAATAACAGGCACTCCAGAAGGGCCTAAAATCAACTAGTGAGATTACAGATGAGCAAGGTTTCGTTATCAAAGGATAAAATTCGAATTTTGTTGTTAGAAGGCGTGCATCAAAGCGCCGTTGAGACGCTAAAGCGCAACGGTTATAGCAACATAGACTACGTTAAAACATCCTTACCGGAGCCTGAGCTGATCGAGCGGATCAAAGACGCTCACTTTGTCGGGATCCGCTCACGTACCCACCTTACAGAAGCAGTATTAGAACAAGCTGAAAAGCTGGTCGCTGTTGGCTGTTTCTGCATCGGCACCAACCAAGTGGATTTGGATGCCGCTAAAAAACGTGGTATCGCCGTATTCAACGCGCCATTTTCTAACACCCGCTCTGTGGCTGAACTCGTACTAGGTGAAATTCTCTTGTTATTGCGCCGTGTTCCTGAGCGTAACGCAAAGGCGCATCGCGGTGAGTGGGATAAATCTGCCGACGGTTCATACGAAGCTCGTGGTAAAACGCTAGGTATTATTGGTTATGGTCACATTGGCACCCAGCTTGGCATTATGGCTGAGAATATCGGGATGAACGTCGAGTTTTATGACATCGAAGATAAGCTCACGCTCGGCAACGCAACGCAGTTACACACGCTGACGCAATTGTTACAAAGAGCGGACGTGGTCAGTTTGCATGTACCGGAGACATCACAGACCAAAAACCTTATCGGCATGGCTGAAATTGAAGTGATGAAGCAAGGCGCAATCCTAATTAACGCATCACGTGGAACGGTTGTTGATATCGACGCCTTAGCTGAAGCATTAGCGGCCAAGAAGCTTTCCGGCGCTGCTATTGATGTATTCCCCGTTGAGCCAAAATCTAATCATGAAGAATTCGTCTCACCACTACGCGAGTTTGACAATGTGCTGCTAACACCACACGTCGGTGGTTCTACCCAAGAAGCACAAGAAAATATCGGTGTGGAAGTCGCGGGTAAGTTGGCGAAATATTCAGATAACGGTTCAACAGTCACGGCTGTGAACTTCCCTGAGGTTTCTCTACCTGAATTATCAAACCGAAGTCGTTTATTACACGTACACGTAAACCGCCCAGGCGTACTAACGCAAATCAACCAAGCGTTCGCTCAGCACGGTATCAATATTGCGGCGCAATACCTACAAACGGATGAATCTATTGGTTACGTGGTTATCGACGTCGATAGCGACCACTCTGAAGTGGCGTTGAAAGAGTTAAGTGCAGTTGAAGGAACTATTAGAGCACGAATTCTTCACTAAAAATAATCACACATAAAAAAACCAGTCACTGTGAAGCGACTGGTTTTTTTGTATCAATCTGGCTTACGCCATGAAATCAACACCTTCTTTGATGTCTTTTTCAAGTGTCGCTAGCATGTCGTCTTTTGCTTTTTGCTCAAACGCGCTCAGCTCACCGTAAGGAAGTAACTTCTCTACACCGTTTTTACCAAGGATAACTGGCTGTGCAAAGAATGTTGCATCGCCTGTGTTACCTTCAACGTATGCGTACTCAAGTACTTCTTCACCTTGTAGACCTTTCACTAGTGAGAAGCAGAAACGTGCTGCTGCTGCACCCATTGAAAGTGTAGCTGAACCGCCACCCGCTTTAGCTTCAACCACTTCAGTACCCGCGTTTTGGATACGAGTCGTTAGTGCAGCAACTTCTTCGTCAGTGAACTCAACACCTTCAACTTGAGAAAGTAGAGGTAGAATTGTAGTACCTGAGTGACCACCAATTACTGGGATCTTAACTTCAGCAACGTCTAGGCCCTTAAGCTCTGCGATGAAGGTCTCAGCGCGGATAACGTCAAGCGTTGTTACACCGAATACGCGAGCTGGATCATAAGTACCTGCTTTTTTGAACACTTCAGCAACGATTGGTACCGTGCCATTTACTGGGTTTGTGATGATACCAACAAGTGCTTTAGGGCAGCTTCTAACGATACCTTCAGCAAGTGTCTTGATGATACCTGCGTTAACGTTGAATAGGTCAGCACGGTCCATACCAGGCTTACGAGGCATACCAGCAGGGATAAGCACTACGTCAGCACCAGCAAGAGCTGGGTCTAGGTCGTCTTTACCATAACCCGCTACTTTTACCGCAGTTGGGATGTGAGATAAGTCAACTGCAACACCAGGTACAACAGGTGCAACGTCATAAAGCGCTAACTCAGAGCCAGCTGGAAGACCATTTTTAAGCAATAAAGATAGAGCTTGACCGATACCGCCAGCGGCACCTAATACAGCAACTTTCATTTGAATTCTCCATAATTTGAAGGTGGAATTGAGTGTGCAGTAAAGATAATGAAAAGCGCTGTTAAACACAAATTAATCATGGTTATTTTCGAGATTTTTTGACTAATGTCTTAAATAAAAGTGTAAAGATCGCGACACTTTGTACACTTATGCTTTACGACTGCCATTTTGGTCGCGCAAATTTGGGAATCTCGGCGGTTTTGTGTAGAATTTAAAGATTAGCCGTAAAAGAAGACAGACTATGCAGCCGCAAGAAAAACAAGAAGCACTGATCAAAGCATTTAAAGCCATTTTAAAAGAAGAAAACTTTGGCTCTCAAGGTGAAATTGTTGATGCTCTAAAACAACAAGGGTTTGACAACGTCAGTCAGAGCAAAGTGTCGCGCATGCTGAGCAAGTTTGGTGCTGTGCGTACACGTAATGCCAAGCAAGAAATGGTTTACTGCTTACCCGCTGAAATGAGCGTACCAACAGCAAAAAGCCCTTTACGTCAGTTAGTCGTTGATATTATGCACAACGAAATGATGATTATTATTCGAACCAGTCCCGGTGCTGCACAGTTAATTGCGAGACTACTTGACTCATTAGGCACCGCAGACGGCGTATTAGGTACCATCGCTGGCGATGACACGATTTTTATTGCCCCTGCCAAAGTATCTGAAATCGACGTTACTTTGGATAAAGTAAAAACCCTGTTCGATAACGTTTAGTCTATTATTTTTATCGGTGCTAACTCACAGGTTAGCACATACTCTGATACTCTAGCTTCTACGAACACGCTTCCCCACTATCACGATAAACAGAATAAATTGCTTATCTTTACAGCAAAAAACGTTTGACATAATATGTCTAATTGTGGCAACTTTAGAAACGCATGTGAGGTTTTCTCACCACGCATGGATGGTTTTTAAGCTGATTGATTAGCTTCTCGGATTTGTTTCCTACAGTGTCTCCGTCTTACCGGACACGAACGCTATTCGCTTCACTCAATCATCTCACATTCTATGATGCGGAACTCACCGCTTGATAAACACAAAGACACCTTGCGGCGCTGAGTGGACAATTCACTGACTTAACCGCTTAAAAGGAAATACAAGGAACTAGGATCAGCAATGGAATTTTTAAATACTGCATTTACGTTTCCCACTGTTATTTTTTCAACACTATTACTCATAGTGCTGTTGTTCTGGTTAATTGCTTTACTCGGTTTTGCTGATATCGATATCTTAGAAGGCGATGTTGATATTGAAGCCGAAGGCGCAAGCTCTGGTTCTTTTTGGGAAGTCGCTTTTGGCGGCGTCCCTGTGAGTATTTCATTGAGTTTAATCATCGCGCTGGGCTGGATTATCAGTATTTATGTGCAACAGTTTTTTGCTTACCTACTAGGCAATGGCATTTTTTACTACCTGATGGGCACGGTATTTATGCTTGCCAGCCTCATTGCAGCATTACCACTCACAGCCGTCATTGTAAGGCCATTACGGCGCTTTTTCGAAAGCCAAGAAACCACTTCTAAGCAAGCGCTGGTTGGGCTCGAATGCGTTATTGCAACATCAAGGGTTAGCAACACGTTCGGTCAAGCCAGAGTATTTATTCAAGGAACGGAGCAACTTATCGAAGTGCGCTCGGATGAAGATAACACTTTCACACTAGGAGACAGTGCTTTACTTATCGAACATGACACCCTTACACATAGCTACACGATTGTGGCTAAACCTTGGTAATAGTACGAAAAATAACGGAATTTAGGAACGAGTTGGCATAGCTAATACCAACTCAAACAACATAGCGCAACGCAGGAAAAAACATGGAATTTCTAAACAACCTCGGACCGGTGCTCGCAATCGTGGGCATATCCATCGTCATTATTTTTGCCATTCTACTTCTGATTGGAAAGTTCTACCGCAAGGTTGAACAAGGTCAGGCATTGATCATTAACAAGATGAAAAACGAGCCAGATGTCACGACAACGGGCGGCATTGTGCTGCCTGTGATCCATAAAATGGAAGTCATGGATATTTCAACTAACCGCATGGTATTGGAGCGTCGTGAAAATAGCGGCCTGATCTGTAAAGACAATATCCGTGCTGACATCGCCATCACTTTTTACATTCGCGTAAACGAAAACAAAGAAGACATCCTACGCGTTGCAAAACAAGTTGGCTGCGCCCGCGCATCGGCACCAGAAACCTTGCAAGCATTATTTGAGGCAAAATTCTCCGAAGCCTTAAAAACCGTTGGTAAGCGCATGAATTTTGAGGAACTATTTACACATCGTAATGAGTTCCGAGATTCTATTAAAGAAGTGATTGGACAAGATTTATCTGGCTATACGTTAGAGGATGTGGCAATTGATTATCTTGAACAAACCTCTATCGACAAGTTAGATCCAAATAACATTCTTGACGCTGAAGGTATTCGCCGTATTACCGAAAAAACCTCACGCCAAAACGTGGAAACTAACCAGCTTAAATGTGATGAAAAAGCGCAAATCGACAACCAAAACCAAGCTGCCTTTGAAAAAGCCGCAGAAGTCGAGCGCCAACGAGAAGATGCCAGCGCGAGACAACGCCGTGAAATCGAGTCGGTGCGCGCCCGCGAAGCCGCAGAAGCTGAACGTGTTAAGCATGAAGAGCGCTTAAAAGCCGAAGAAGCACGTCTCAAAGCGGACGAAGCGATCGCAATTGCAGAGCACAATAAACAGCGTGAAATCGATGTTGCAGAACAAAATCGCCTTCGCTTACTCGGCATCGAAGAAGAAAAAGTCACACGCTCTCGCCAGATTGAAATTATCGAACGTGAGCGTGAAACCGAAATTTTACGTATCCAAAAAGCCAAAGCGCTGGAAGTCGAGCAAAAAGAAATCGCCGATGTCCAACGCGAACGGGTTGCCGTTGAGAAAACCGTTGCCGAGGAACAAGAGCGCATCAAAGACGTGCAATGTATTGCTGAAGCCGAGCGTGAAAAACAAGCAAAAATTATTCTTGCTCAAGCTGAGGCCGAAGAAGCGTTGGTTAAAGATATTGAAGCGGCTAAAGCTAAAGAGCAAGCTGCCGAATTTAAAGCCCGTGAAATGGAAAAAATGGCCGCAGCAGAATTACGTATTGCGAACCAAACCGCAGAGTCGAAGAAAATTCTTGCCGAGGCAGCCCAAGTTGAAGCAGCAGCGCCTGGTCTTGCAGAAGCCGATATCATCAAGGCAAAAGCAGCAGCTAGTGCGATACAGGGTGAAACAGACGCTAAAGTGCTACAGCAAAAACTAGAGGCCGAAGCACAAGGTAAACGTGATATTGGCCGCGCCGAAGCCGAAGTACAAGCAGCAATGGCTGAGGCGACCAAGAAGCAAAGTGAAGCAGAAGCGCAAGGCAAACGTGAAATTGGTTTGGCAGAAGCTGAGGTTCAATCAGCAATGGCTGAGGCAATTGAAAAACAAGGTGAAGCAGAAGCTATCAACCTTGAACGTAAGATGTCAGCAGAAGCCAAAGGTCTTACAGAGAAGCTAGAAGCACTGAATAAGATGGATAAAGACGCCCGTGAATACGAAGGCTTCACGCTACAGTTAAACCAACAAAAAGAGCTGACGCTTGCGAGTATCGAGGCGAACAAGCAGGTTTCTGCGAGTCAGGCTGAAGTATTAGGTAAAGCACTGAGCGGTGCTGATATCAACTTTATGGGCGGCGACGGCCAGTTCTTTAACCAGTTTATGAATGCCATCACAGTGGGCAAGTCAATTGACGGCTTAGTCGGCGAAAGTAAGACAGTACAAACCGTATTTAAAGATCACCTAAACGGTGAGCGTAATTTGATGGACGACCTAAAAGGGGTACTGGCTGGTGCCAATGCGTCGTCGGAAACGCTAAAAAACATCAACATGAGTAAGTTCTTCCAACAGCTAAGCAATAGCTCAGATGCGGACAAACAGCAGCTACTCAAGTTACTTGGCGGCTCGTTAAATGGCAGTAAACAAAGCGAACCACTAGAGTAATTAACCCTGAGGAGTCAATCTTCTTGGCTCCTCTCCCCCATTTGCGACAGCGCACATAGGAAAGCAAAGAATGACGGAAGCAACGCAACAAGCGCCAGAGCGAACGCTCGAACAAGACTCTTATCAACTGATTAAACGCCGGCTTAGTAACTTTGGCAGTGAACTGAAAAGTCAGATAGATAAACTCAACCAACAGCGTGTTGACACTTTTGGCAGCACCGAGCTTAAAGTGAAAGGTCGAGCAAGAGTTCGTACTGAGCATAACTGCGTACCGCGCGACATCGTGCTGATCGGCGACAAGCTTATCTTTGCTTATAATGTCTTTATGGGGCTTAAACAAAATACCCAAGTCAGCGATGTATTCACCGTACAAAAGCTACACTTGCAAGAAGACCATTACGAAATAGAACCTTACCCGCAAGAAACCAAATTCCTCACAGACCAACGTTTCTTACGCGACTTTGACGAGCTATACACGTATTACAAAGACACCCGTCTACAACACCTGTTTGTTAAATCAAACAAGCTTTTTGCACTATTTCAGATTGGCGAAAAGCTCTCTGATGTCCGCGTGTTTCGCTGGCAAATCGCCAAAGACGAAACCTTAGATTATATTGATAACCGAGGAGAGCGTGATCTAGGCGAAGTGGAAAACTTTGACTTTGAATGGCAAAAAACCGATCGCGCCGATCACGTCGAAGGCCGTCACCCACACATTAATGTAAACGACAAAGTGTTTATTGAAGTATCGGGTGGCAAACTCACCGTAAAAATAGAAAACAATACCCAAAGCGGTGAAGGTATTTATCAAGAAGCCGTTGATGACACCAGTCAATCACTCGCAGATTGCGATTTACGTTTTGCCGAAGTTGGCGAAATGGTGTTGGTAAAGTTACTTCCCTACCGAGAAAAACAGTGGCGTTATTTTATTTATAATTGCCGTACCCAGCAGGTATTGCGCCAAGATGCTTTGGGTGGTGCCTGTGTTCAATTACCTGAGAACCAAGGAATTATTTTTCCTGGTGGCTATTATTTACAATCTGGGCAAACACGCTATTTTGACGACCAATTGGACGATTTAATATTCCATCGCCAGATAAAATCACCCAATGGTGAAGATGTACTGTATATCTTCTACGAACCAAACGAGGGTCGTTACGCACTTTTCTCTTACAATATTATTGAGAAAAACCTGCAAAATCCCATTTATTGTCATGGCTATGGTATTTATGACGATGGCTTAACGCTAACCTTTAAAGCAGAGCCTGAGCCTGAGCGCGTGCACCCTATTCAGCTCTGGCAGAGCCCATTTTGTGGCAGCGAGTTTGCCGCACAAGCCCCTCGCGCAACCGGCTTATTTGGCCGGATCGGCAACCCGGATTTAGTACGCGCAATCTCTGATTTATACAGTGTGTTCAAGGCCATTAACGAACAAAGCCCCACGGTCTTTCATTATGAAGATTTAATTGCCCTCACCCGCAGTATTTTAGACCGCTATCATTGGCTTGCTGAAGCGGACTTTGCGGATGTCACAGCAAAACTACATGAAATTTTTGAAACCTCAGAGCAGGTACTAGACGAATTTGAAAAGGTAAGCCAAATTGAGGCCGACGCTCGGCGCGCAGAAACCGAAATAGAGCAAGCCATGCAAGATGTGCTTCGCGAGGTGAGACCAGATAGCTTTAAAACAGCGGAGCAGTTTGTCCAGAGCTTAGAATCTCTCAAACGCTTAAAAGGCAAAGTGATAAGCCTTGAAGAAGTGAAGTATATCAATCTTGACGCGCTATCTTCCATGCAGCAGCAGATTGATGAGCAAACCCTGAGCTTAAGCCATAAAACCGCGGAGTTTTTGCAGCAAGATAGTGCTTTGGCGCCCTACTACGAGCAGCTAGACTCCTTAGAGCAAGCCAGAGCACAAACAGAGAGTGTCACCGAGCTTAACGGCTTTTTAGCGACCTTGGAAACCTTGAGCGCTGAACTTGATCTGCTCAACCATACCATGCTGGATCTCGACATTGACGATAGCCGCATTCGCACTAAAATTTTGGAAGATGTCAGCGCCATTTATGGTCAAGTAAACCGCGCCAAAGCAGCGTTAGAAATCCAGAAAAAGAGCGTGGGCAGTGTTGAAGCAAAAGCCGAATTCGCGGCTCGTTTTAAGCTTTTCAGCCAAAGTATTACCAGCGGTCTGAGCGCGGCCAAAACCCCTGAGCAATGTGACGACCAACTCTCTCGCTTACTCATTCAATTAGAAGAGCTCGAGTCTCAATTTAGTCAGTATGATGAGTTTTTAACGGAGATCTTGGCTAAACGTGATGACGTTTATGAAAGCTTTGAAGCGCACAAACAGCAGCTCATTGACGAAAGACAGCGCCGCGCACTGAGCCTAGCAAACGCAGCCGAGCGGATTTTACAGGGGGTGACGCGACGCTCGCAAAGTTTTAAAACCTTAGACGACATCAATAGCTATTTTGCCTCCGACCCTATGATTGGCAAGCTTCGCGATTTAACACAAGAGCTAAAAAGCCTAAGCGATGAAGTGAAGGCGGATGATATTCAAGCCAAACTCAAGGCCTGCAAAGATCAAGCGATCCGTGCTTTGCGAGACAAGCAAGATATTTACATTGATGGTGGCAATACCGTTAAAGTCGGCAAACATGCGTTTAGTTTCAATAAACAAATCCTTGATTTGACTTTGCTGCCTCGTGGTGAACAGCTGATGTTACACCTCACTGGCACAGAGTATTTTGATACTATTCCTGACGCTAAGGTCAATCAACAGCTCAATGACGCAAGCACATACTGGCAGCAAAGCCTGATCTCAGAAAATCGTCACTTGTATCGAGGCGAGTACCTTGCAGCTCAAGTATTAGCAGCTGCGGAGCAAGATGGCAACGACTTTAGCCAAGCGGATTTGGAACTTGCCGTTGATGAGGGAAGTTTACTGCCTATCGTACAAAAATTTGCAGAACCCAGATATCAAGAAGGCTATGAAAAAGGCATTCATGATCAAGATGCCAGCCTGATCTTAGCAAATTTACTAAAACAAAAACGACAGCTTGAGTTACTCGTCTACCCTGCCAGCTGTCGAATTGCGGCACAGCTATTTTATACTCAACAAAGCAAGGCTGAGCTAGCTGAATTGGCGTTTCAGGCCACACAAGCAGAGCTGATGGCAACGAAGTTAGATGACCATAGTTTTAGCCAACAGCTAAGCAAAGAATTAAGTGAAAAAATCGCAGCATTTTGCCAACAAAATTTATCGAGCTATTTAACCGAGCTACACCGCTTTTCAGGCGAGTTAAGCGCAACTTACTTAATTAAAGCCCTTGCCAAGCAAGTTAAGCCGAGACAATTTGACTTGGCTTCACCTGCAAAACACACCAGCGAGCAGTTTATCTCCATGGCAAAGGCCAAAGGCGTTTGGCAACAACTTGAGGACTCATTAACGCATTTGACCAAACTTGAGGACAAATGCCGCCTGTTAAGCAGCTGGCTGCGCGCCTATGGCAGTAAGCAAAATGAAAGTGCTGAAACCTTGCTTGAGGCCGCTAACTGCATTTTGCTTTCCACCCAGTTAGATATCACCTACCAAGTCAAAGAAGCCGAAATAAAAACCGAAATTTCAGGTTTGATGGGCCAACACCCACGTATCGAGAACCAAGTGCTACACCTAGATTACGCAGATTTTTTTGCCCGTAGTAACGAGTATCTCACGGTTCATGTTCCGGCCTACAAACAGTACCAACAGTTAAAAGCACAAGTGCTTGAGGCACAAAAGCAGCGCTTGCAATTGGATGAGTTTAAACCCAGACCGCTAAGCTCATTTGTACGTAACCAGCTGATTGACAAAGTCTACTTCCCTATTATTGGCGATAACTTAGCAAAACAAATAGGGGCTGCAGGAAACAATAAACGCACCGACTTAATGGGCATGTTGCTGCTTATCTCCCCACCGGGCTATGGTAAAACCACGTTAATAGAGTATGTGGCCAACCGCTTAGGACTCACCTTTGTTAAGGTCAACTGTCCATCCATTGGTCACGACCAAGTCTCTTTAGATCCTGCTCAAGCCGTCAACGCGACCGCCGCAAAAGAAATTGAGAAGATCAACCAAAGCTTTGAGATGGGCAATAATGTGATGCTCTACCTTGACGATATTCAGCATACCAACCCCGAGTTTTTACAAAAGTTCATCTCTTTATGTGACGGTTCAAGACGCATAGACGGGGTGTGGAATGGCCGCAGTAAGACCTATGATCTGAGAGGCAAAAAGTTTGCCGTTGTGATGGCAGGAAACCCATATACCGAATCCGGTGAATCTTTTAAGATCCCAGATATGCTTGCCAACCGTGCGGATATTTACAACCTCGGTGACACCCTCAGTGGCTGCGAACAAGAATTTGCCATGAGCTTTATTGAAAATACGCTCACTTCCAATGCTGTGCTTGCGCCACTTGCCAATCGTGGTATGGAAGACTTATACAAGCTAGTACGCATTGCCGACGGAGAAGACATCTCCATCAATGAATTGGAATTTAATTACTCTCAAGCGCAAGTGAATGAAATTGTCAGCGTACTGAAAAAGCTGCTCACCATTCGCAACACTGTGCTCAAAGTAAATGCCCAATATATAGCCTCCGCAGCGCAAGATGATAACTATCGAACCGAGCCGCCGTTTAAGCTACAAGGCAGTTACCGTAACATGAATAAGATGGCTGAAAAGGTGGTTGCTGCCATGAATGACAGTGAACTTGAAAATCTAATTCAAGATCACTATCGCGGTGAAGCACAAACGCTTAGCAAAGGCAGCGAAGAAAACTTACTGAAACTGGCTGAATTACGCGGTACCTTAACGGCTGAAGAAGCAACGCGCTGGCATGACATCAAGGCCGAATATGCCCGCCTGCACCGCAATAGCGATGAGGGAAGCCCAGCGCAGCTGGCAGTTGAACAACTAAGCTTTGTCAATAAATCCCTTTCGCAAATCGCCGCTAAACTCGATAAGGAGCAGCTTAGTTTTGATTACAGTGCGCTGTTGCAACAATTGGCTCAGGTGCTTAACGAGCAAGAGTTTGCCACGCAGTTAACTGAGCTACGTGAGGCCTTAACGCAGCAACCTTACGCAACACCGCTAAAGCAATTGATAGCTTCACAGCAACAAGTCGCAGAGGAAATTGCGGGGCTGCAAAACGCTATCAAACACGCGGCGAACAATGAGCAGCTACTCACTAACCTTGGCAAACTCAATGACTTGCTCAGCACCCAAGCGCAAATACAACAAGCATTAGGTCAACAAGGTCAGCAGCAAAATACGCTATTTGAAAACCTGTCTGAGCGCTTAGAAGCGGTGGCACAACCGCATATTCAAGTCGACAATCACATTGATGATAGCAGTGCAAAAGCGCTTGAAGCCGTCACCACTTTGCTGAAAAATACCCTAGCAAACTCAAGCGCTGAACAAGTCCAGCAGCAACAACTAAAAGACATTTTACAAAAGCTAGAGGATATTCAATCAAGACCTGTAGTTAGTAACGGTTCACCAGCGAAAAATCCGTATATGTTGTAACGGCAAAAAACGCTTGCGAAACAAGTCAAAGCCCATGCATGGATGGGCTTTGGAGATGTAAAGTGGCAGATAACTTACTCTGGCATTTTTGCCATCACTGCCAAAAACTCTAGTGAGGGTGCAAAAAACGCGGAACCCATATCGGCACTGGAATAATCCAATATGGGGTCGTATTCATCCCCTTCACCCAATCGGCTTCTAAGTACCTGCTCAAAAGCATCGCCCTTGGCACTGCAACTTAGCGACAAGCTTCCTTGTTCAAATACATCACCAAATGGCATGCTTTGGTTAAGCAGTAGCGCATTACCATTTAGGTCTTTCAATTCGGTTAATGCCGCATGATTACAGGGGTCGCAATCTTCAATTAGGTCATTGTCTAGACGTGTACGCCCCATCAATTGCTCTTGCTCAGCGAGCGGCAACGCCTGCCAGCGCAGTAAATCAAACTTCACCCGCTGTACGTGAATATAACTACCAAGGTGGTCGGCTGCATTCGGGTTGTGCACAAGTGCAACTTCCCGTTTGTTGCGCCCTCTAGGGGTGTCTGCGCCATAAATAAAGCCATTAAAATCACGACCATCTAAGAAACGAAATGCGCGTACATGTGCCACCATTTCGACTAGGCCATTTAGCATATGTAGCACACTTTGAGCAAAGATATGATTAACGTCTTCTCGGTCGGAGCGGATCACGTAAAGCAAGTCAAAAGGCTGAGTATGCACGGTGTGCTCAGCCTCAACAATATGTGGAAAGCTTTTCAGCTCTTTAGGAATAAACTCAGGATAAATGTGCGGCCAGTATTGCGCACCTACCGCGACAAAGCTCGATAACATAGACTCGGAGAATCTATCTTCTAACTCCTCTTGCAAGCGCCCACAATTGGCGAGCGCCGCTCTTAGCGCCTCGTCTTGTCCTTCAAGCACATTGAAGAACAAGTGTAAGCCGTGCAAATTGGCTTCAGCACACACACCTGATTGGGCAAGCGCCATGCTCTACTCCCTGCGTTTATTCATTTGCTATTAAGAAAAGAAATTTACAGCATGTGCCTTAATTTTTAAAGAGATTGGTTGATTTAAGTCGAGCGGTTCATGCGCTGGATGCGGTATTTCGAGCTCTTGTCCCTCTAATGCAACACGATAAATGTACTCTGTTCCCATAAAGCGTTGATTGAGTACTTTAACGCTGCCAAGCTCAGCGTTTTCTAACGTAATGTGCTGTGGCCTCACATACATTACACCTTTCGCGTCGATATTACCGAGCTCAACGAGAGACTTTACGGCACCAAATTGGGTTTCTACCGACGCGCCATTCACTCGCTGTGCAGGAATATAAATACCCTGACCCAAAAACTCGGCAACCATTTTGCTCTTTGGTCGTTGGAATAATGTTCTCGGCTCGCCCACTTGTGCGATTTTCCCTTTATCCATAATTGCCAACCGATCGGCAAAAGCAAAAGCTTCTTCTTTCGAGTGACTAACAAAAATCGCGGAAACTTGCTGATCTTTGATTATACGGCGAATATCGTTAATTAACTGAAACCGCACTTGAGCATCTATATTTGAAAATGGCTCATCAAGCAGCAACAAATTTGGCTTGTACGCCAGTGCTCGCGCAATTGCGACACGTTGTTGCTGGCCACCTGAAAGCTCGTGTGGAAAGCGGTCGCTATAGTCTTGCAGCTGCACCAAATGGAGCATTTCAGCTACTCGGTCTTGACGTTCACGCTTGCTTTTTGAGGTTAATCCAAACGCGACATTTTGCGCCACAGTGAGGTGTGGGAATAGCGCATAGTCTTGAAACATCATGCCAATATTGCGTTTCTGTGGAGGTACGAAAGTGCCATTACCATTCATGGCTTTGCCTAAAATACTCACAGAGCCTTGAAATGGTTCAATCAAGCCCGCTATCGCCTTCAGCGTGGTAGTTTTACCGCAGCCACTGGCACCAAGCAAACAAACAATCTCGTTTTGTTCTACGGTCAGATTTAGGCTATCCACAACGGCTTCACCGTCATAGCGATAAGAGAGATTTTCAAGCACTAAACTATGCATTAACTTCGCTGCTCCATAGAACGGTTTACAACATAAAGCGGAATTAAACCAACCAACACAATAAATAACGCAGAGACAGAAGCCAACTCCAGCTGCTCATCACTCACATATTGGAAAACGTGTGTTGCCAGTGTTTCATAATTAAAGGGTCGTAATAACAATGCCGCTGGAAGTTCTTTCATACACTCAATAAAAACCAGCAGCGCTGCGGTTAAAATGCCGCGACGCAGCAATGGCAAATGTATTGATAACATGGTTTTGAAACGATTGCGACCCAACGAAAAACTTGCCATATCTAGACTTGGGCTGATCCGCTGATAACTCGATTCGACCGCGCCTTGCGCAATCGCATAAAATCGTACAACGTAAGCGAAAACCAGCGCAAAAATCGTCCCGCTGAACAGCAAGCCAGGCTCAAATGAAGTACCTTCAAGCCAAGTATTTAGCTTGTCGTCTAATAAAGTGAGTGGAATAAGTACTGCAATTGCCAGTACGGTGCCCGGTAGCGCATATCCGGTACTTGCAAGCTTGCCCGGTAGCGTGACGCGTTTACCACTGCTAACTCGCTGGTTAAACACCACCAGCATGCTCATGATAATTAATACCACGCTCACCCAAAGCGCTATTTTTAAACTTTGCCACGCATACAAGAAAAAGTCGTCATTCCAAGCTTGTTCAAAATAGTCGATGGCGTAATCTGCAAGCACCCATGTAGGCACGATAAAAGCCGCAATAAGAATAAGCCAACAAAAAGCGCTAGCGAGCCAAGCCTGCGCGCCTTTAAGATGATAAAGCGTGGTACTGTTAACACTCGACTGGCGCTCATGCACCACCTGAGTTGGGCGGCTCACTCGCTCCAGTGTTAGGGCTAAAAATAAAAACAGTAACATGATGCCTGAAATTTTAGCCGCAGCAGTAAGTGAATAATAACCCAACCAAGTATCGTAAACGGCGGTGGTTAGTGTACTCACAGCAAAGTAATGTACGGTTGCAAAATCTGCCATGCTTTCCATGGCGATCAGTGCCAGCCCCGCCACAATCGCCCCTCGCGACAAGGGTAAACTTACCTTAAAGAAGCTCTGTGAAGGCGACTTGCCCATCAATTGGCTGGCTTGCACCAGCTTAAACGACTGCTCTCTTAGCGCCGTTCTAAAAATCAAAAACAAATAAGGATAAAGCACCAGTGCAATCATCACGATAGCACCTGACAAAGTGCGAATATCAAAAAACCAATAATCATCTGGAGATTGCCAACCAAACCACTCTCGCAGTGCTATTTGTACAGGCCCTGCATAATCTAGCAAATCGGTATACACGTATGCAATCAAATAGGTTGGCATCGCAAGCGGTAGCATCAACGACCATTCGAAAAAGCGCCGTCCAGGAAATTCACAATACGCGGTTAGCCAGCCAAGTGGTAGCGCGATTAAAGCGCAAAGGGTGCATACCCCCACAATCAGCAAAATCGTATTGCGGACATAATCCCACAGAACGGTATCCCAAAGGTGAGCAAAGACTTCGGAGTCAGGTTGTAGCGACTCAAAGATTAAAAACATCAGCGGGACTGATAGGCTAAGCCCTATCAGCCACGCAAAACTCTGCCATTTAGACAGTGAAAATGATAATTGCATTAAAGGTCAAATTTTACCTCATCGATTAGCTTAAGCGCTAACGGACGGTATTTACTGATCTCTGACAATGGTAGGCTGTCTTCCTTAAACTCACCCCAAGATGCCACAAGTTTCGATAACTCGACGCCAGGTTTAACCGGGTATTCCATATTCATCGACGCATACATATTTTGCGCCTTATTGTCGGTCATAAACTCAATGAGTTTCAAGGCATTTTCTGTATTTTTAGCGTGCTTGGTCAAGACAACACCAGAAACGTTAATATGTGAACCACGATCTTGTTGATTTGGGAAGTTGATATACACCGCTTCGGCCCAGGCTTTTTGTTTCTCATCTTCCATCATCTTACCGAAGTAATAGCTGTTTCCAATGGCCAAATCACACAGTCCTTCTTTTACTGCTTTGACTTGTGCGCGGTCGTTACCTTGAGGCTTACGAGCTAAATTTTTCTTCACGCCTTCAAGCCATTCTTTGGTTTTTGCTTCGCCATGATGGGCAATCATAGACGCCACTAAACCGAGGTTATAGGGGTGTTTACCTGAGCGCGTACATATTTTACCGCGGTATTGTTCATCCGCTAGCGCTTCATAAGTAAGCGCATCTAACTTGCCTACACGGTCTTTTGCAGAATATACATTGCGCACACGCTTAGTAAGCGCAACCCACTGACCTTCAGGATCTCTGAAGTTCGCTGGGATATTCTTAGTGACGGTTTCGCTGTTAATTGCTTGTGTTAGGTTTTCGTCTTCAAGTTGAATTAGCGCACTGAAGTTTGAAGTGAGTACAAGATCGGCACGGCTATGCTTGCCTTCACGCTTAACACGCTCGATTAAGCCTTTTTTTGCAAAAACCACATTGGTCTTGATACCGGTTTGCTTGGTGAAGTCATCCAAAATAGGTTGGATCAGAAAAGGTTGTCTAAACGAGTAGATATTAACTTCCTCTGCAGCCATTGCTGGTAGGCAAGTAAGCGTTGCCAGTATAGTAACAAGTGCTTTTTTCATAAAGACTCCATTAGGTAAACAATAATTATTATCAACTAATTCTACCTGTAATTGTGCCGTTTTACACCCTGAATATTTGAAACTACGCTCAAGATAAAATTAGCGTTGTAGAAAACGGGAGAATTACCTGTGAGATATATCTCACTTAGCTACCAGAAATTGAGTAAAGACGTGTTGAAATAACACTCGGAATTAAAGTAACCAATTAAAAAATATAAAGTTATTTATTATTACTAGAAAAAGACGAAAAAAAGATTGAATTTCACTGCTCCCGATTTTTTTTAGTCTGCTTATACTTAACAACATCTCAGGAAGAGAGATAAAGGATACACAGGATACGCTCAGGGCAGGACTTGCTAATGGATAAGCACCCACTTAAAGGAATATAGGGAAAAGCGAGCGAGATTGTATGTCACATGGTGTGATTACATTAAAGGACAGGGATTTAAGATTCATGATGAATCTAAGGATTGCTTCAGGGGAGAGGCTAAACGTTGAGGGATAACGTTACTGCATTGGATATGCAGGTGGTTAAGGATGAGGAAGGAAGGTACATCGGATGTACTGGTAAAATGTGGCTTAGGAGATGCCAATTGTTGCAATTAACAGCGCAACACCTAGCTTGAAGCAACACGTTCAGGCTACCAAGTGCCAAGGTAAAACAAGGTGATGATTGGCACTGCTATTTTGGAAAGTAGCAAATAGGGACAATTAGAACAAGGGCTTGTTCTTGGCAAGTGGATGGCAATGGATAAGACAGCGGACGTGTAAAAGGAAAATGGACACAGGGCTAGATGCCTTTATTCGCAAAACGAGAACACCAAGCGATGCCATGGAAGAGGAAAGATTCAGGACGTTGAACTACTCAACTTTGCAGGATGCATTTAGAAGATTCCGTAAGCGCGACTCAGCAATGGGTCGCGCGCTTCTTATTTTGTTCCTATCTATCGCGTGAGATTGCGTTTGTGTTGTCGAGATGTTTGTATTGTCGAGATAAATCTCGACCTACCAACATCTTGCTTGCTGTGCTGCGTAAACAATGGTTTTTTATCGAGATAAATCTCGACCTACCGGCATCTTGCTTGCCGTATTTCGTAAACAACTCAGTTTTTTGTCGAAATAAATTTCAACCTACCATCATCTTGTTGGCCGTACAGCGTAAACAATTCAGCTTTTTGTCGAGATAAATTTCGACCTACCAACATCTTGCTCGCTGTACCGCGTGAACAATACTGTTTTTGTCGAGGTACACCTCGACCTACAGTTAAGGCTCGGCCTACAGTTTGCTGCGCTTACCCTTTAGGTAAGCGTCTCTGAAGTCGATAAAATGCGCGGTTAATTTATCTGCCGCATCCTGCTCGCCGCATTCGGCAAACAATACACACGCAACTTCTGCCGTACCAAGCTGATGTTCATGCGGCGCGACTCGTAGCTTGTAATCCGAGAGCTTTTCAGGGGCGATGGATAATACAGGTAAATTATCTAGGTAGGGGCTCTTTCTGAACATTTTCTTAGCTTCACGCCATGTGCCATCCAAAAAGATAAATAGTGGTGTTTTATTTTCAGTGCGGGTCACCTTAGTAATTACCCGTTCAGGCTCCACGCCCAGCTCTGGGAAAACAACTATTGGTGCATACTGCTCATCCGAAAGAAGCGCTAATAACGCAGCGTCAGGCTCAGTTCTGTCCCAACGAAAGGCATGATTATCTGGGATCACATCGGCAATCAAGCGTCCGGTGTTAGAGGGCTTAAAGCTTTCATTATGATACATAAGCAAACACACAGCACAGTCTGCTTTGGCCACTTCGACTTTATCACAAATACATAGAGTCGTGGCTAATAAGCAGCATTCACAACGCGCAAGCTTTGATCCCCTTGCCTTATATTCGCGTTGAGCCGCAGCGATTTGACGCTGTCTAAGCGCTAGTACTGAATTATTCACTCTGTTCCCCCTCTAAAAATGCCGGCGTATTTTAGTAAAGCGCTCGGCTGGCGTCTACGCAAACTTATGCAACATATTTACTCATGACATAAGCTTTTGTACTCTAAAGTTTTATTGGGCTTCATTAGGAGTAAAAAATGCAAGTAAAGGATTCTGCAAGACTGAGTTATCGCCTACTCACCCCACAAGATGCACAGCTGCTCGCCGATCTTGATAGCGACCCTGAAGTAATGAAATACATCACAGGCGGTCAGACTAACTCACTTGAAGAAGTAAAAGCCGTATATATTCCACGTTTAACCGAGTATACGGACGAGATCAAAGGTTGGGGGCTTTGGGGCTGTTTCGAGCTGCAAAACAAGGCATTTATTGGTTGGATTTTGGTTCGCCCTGCTAACTTTTTTTCAGAACAAAGAAACGATCAGGATTTAGAACTCGGTTGGCGTTTTAAACAAGCTTCTTGGGGCAAAGGGTTTGCAACAGAGGCCGCACAACATCTTATTCCAGACCTAATAGCAGCAAATCCTACCTTGACGCACTTGAGCGCTATCGCTGAAGAAGAGAACCTTGGCTCCATCAATATTATGAAAAAACTTGGGATGAGTTATGTGAAAAAAGGGCTTCACAAAGATATTTTAGGAGATATGGAAGTCGTTTATTATCATAAAGTTCTTAATTAATCGAACAAAAGCGCAACCACTTAACACCACGGTTGCGCATGCTCACTACTATTAAATGCCTTTGCGACGCAGTGGTTCGGCATACATGCTCAACACCAATTGCTTCAGCTCTTCCGGTACAGACTCTAGTTTAGAGATAAAGTCCTCTTTATCTTCTGGACTCACTTGCGCATCATCGCCTGCTGCTAGATGATTGGTTGAATGCAGATAGTATAAATCTAAAATCTGTTTATCAATGACATTCGCCAGCTCATCTGGGTTTTCAACATCCGCAGTGATAGGGTCGCCAAATGCGATATGCACATGGCCTTTATCTGAACTAAAGCCCTCGACAATGCTAGCAATGTCTTCGCCTTGTGCTTTCACATATTGGCCAAACTGCTTTTTATGGTATAGCTCTTTAGCCTTAGCAACCGCACATGGCTCATATTGATAGGAGATAGCAACGGGCACAATTCTGAGCTGCTTTACATAATCTGAAAAATCTAGCTTCTGTTTGCGACCATTGAGCTGTAGCATTTTTAACAGTGCCGGATCGGTTTGATCCACCCCATCCTTCGCACGCCCCTCTTTTTGCGCAATCCAAATGGAGTTACCTTCACTTAATGAGTCAGAAATATAGGCTGAAAGCTGGGTTAATGCTTTTAGCATTTCTTTCGGCGCCTTTGCCGAACGTTTTACAATAAAACTCTTATTAAGACGCATAAGCTCAGTGATATAAGGTACTTGCAGTAAGTTATCACCAATAGCGATACGTACCGTACGCATATCTTGCTGATGCAAACCCCAGTTAACAAGTGCAGGGTCTAATACGATGTCACGGTGGTTTGAAATAAATAAATACGAGGTATTCGAGTCTAATGTTTCAAGGCCAGAATAAGTCACTTTAGACGTCGTTTTATTGATTAAAATTTGCAGATAGTACGCCACTTCATCTTGTACTTGTTCAATCGTACAAAAATCTCCCCACTTCTTTTTTAGTTTCATTCTTACGAGTGGGCGTGCAATTGCTGGCCAAGCATTCAACCAAGCTGGCAGGTTATATTTGGCGATCACATCAATAAATTGATCATCACCTAGTAGACGTGCCAGTGCTGGCACTACTTCATCATCATTATACGGTCTAATGTCAGCGTATTTATCCACTCTACTTCTCAAATTGTCGGATTAACGAATACTGGAACGCATTCTATCGTGTCAAATAAACAGACGCTAAGCATTTCATGTCTGACCACCAAGGCGATATACCAAGTTGGAACAATACATGCTTAAGCGTCATGCAATTGTAATACGGTAAAAAGTACCACAATAGTTTATCTTCTAACAACTTTACCTAATTTGAGTATAGCTAATCTTAGTAACAGTGCTGCTAATAATGCGCCCATCGATACTGTTAACCAATGTGGTAGCACTTCGTGCTCTTCACCTATCATTGGCGTTACCACAAAACCGTAAGTATTGACCAAGTAATCAGTTAAATAGCCAAAGATAAGTGCAACCCCAATGACGCCGCCCAAGTAGGCAAACACGGCACGACGCCCTAATTCTTTACCAACCACCCCAATTGTGGCGATGTTAGTTGCAGGGCCTGCGAGCATAAATACCAATACAGCACCGGGTGACACACCAGCCAGTAATAAACCCGCAGCGATTGGAGTTGAAGCGGTGGCACAAATATACATTGGGATACTAATAAGGATAACCACTAGCATGGCGATAATACCGTCGCCCCACTGAGATAAGAAAGACTCAGGCACAAAGGTTTGCACTAACGCTGCAAAGAATAAACCGATAAGAAGCCAAACTGCAGTGTCAGACAGTAATTGATTACAGCTGAACTTAACAGCTTCTACAATTTTACCAAAAACCCCTTGGTTTTCAGGTACAGGGGCAGGCTCACAACAACTTGTCGTGGCTGATGCGGAATCGCAACAACTGGTTACGGCAGGCTTCGTAGTATCACAACAAGACATATTCGCCCCTGCCATTGATAATTGCGGGCCTGCAGGCGCACAGCAGCTTGAGCTTACTTTTACGGTTTCCACTTTAGTACTGGCGCAACAGCTATCATGGCTGTGATGCTTTTCAGCAGGCTTTGGCTCTGGGTGATGATTAGCGTCACAACAACCGCTAGTCGCGTTTGTATCCCCTGAGATATTAAGGTGCTTTAGCGGCACAGGCTTATCATCTTTCTCACTGCCAACGAGCAACCCTGCCGCAATTGCGCTAACCACAGCTGCAATTGGCCTAATTATCGCCATAAAAGGACCAAGTAGCACATAAGAAACCGAGATAGAATCCACTCCAGTTTCAGGCGTTGAGACTAAAAATGCGGTTGTCGCACTTTTCGAGCCCCCCGCTCTTCTCAGTCCCACCGCAGCAGGAATAACGCCGCAAGAGCAAAGCGGCATAGGCGCCCCAATCAGCGCTGCCTTTATCGTCGTCCAAAACCCTTCTTTCCCTAAATGCTTTTGCAACAAATCTTTTGGAATAAATACATTAAGTAACCCGGCCAATATGAGGCCAAGCAGTAACCACGGGGCAGATACTAAAAATAGCTGCCAAAAATTTACTATCAGTTCATTCATCGATAGCCTCCAAGGCCGTTAAAATCGAGCAGCTCACTGCCGCTTCCTTACCGCCGCAGCATTGCTCTGCTAGCGTCGATAACGATTGTTCAAATTTTTGTAACTCAGCGATCCGCGCTCTCACTAAATCCCGTTTAGTGATAGTCAGCGTTTTCACTTCTTCACAACTGTGCTGATGCTTTTCAAACTTTATCTTCAGCAAGTCTTGCACTTCTTTGAGGCTGAACCCCACTTCCTTCGCGCGAAGAATAAAGCGCATTTGCTTTTCACTTTGCTCATCAAACAACCGATACCCGCCCTCGCTCCTTGTGCAAGGGTGTAGGAGATCGTTTGCTTCATAATACCTTAACGTGTCAGTTGATACGTTAAGCCGCTTTGCCAGCTCACCAATCTTTACCACTTTACACTCCCAAGTCCTGAAGATTATCCTAGTCGACATCACAAGTATAAACCTTAGAGTTAACTCCAAAGTCAAGAAAAGGATAAAAATAATGCAAATCGTGGTATTAGACGCTAAAACCCTTGCAGGAACCGATCTTTCTCCCATTGCCAAACTAGGCACATTAACGTCTTACGACACCACGCTCAGTGATGACATCATCACACGCTGTAAAGATGCAGCAGTCATCATCACCAATAAAGTACAGTTAACTGAACAAGCAATCGCGGCGTTACCACAATTACGCCTGATTTGTGTTGCGGCCACAGGCGTCAACAACATCGATTTGGCAGCCGCAAAAGCCCATCAAATTGCGGTGGCTAATGTGGCTGGTTATTCGACCCCTTCTGTAGTGCAGCACACCTTTACTATGCTTGGTAACTTAATGACAAATATTCATCGTTATCAGCAAGACTGCTATGCAGGGCTTTGGCAACAAAGTGACATGTTTTGTCGTTTGGATTACAGCATCAACGAAATTGCAGGCAAAAACTTTGTGATCGTAGGCCATGGAACGTTAGGAGAAGCCGTTGCAAAAGTCGCACAAGCATTTGGAGCTCAGGTAATTGTTGCCGAACGTAGGGGCGTAACTGAGGTTAGAGCAGGACGAATGGCTTTTGAAGAAGCACTGCAGATTGCGGATATTGTATCGATTCACTGCCCGCTTACCGCTGAAACAGAAAACCTGATTTCAAGTGCTGAATTCGCTCTACTTCCAAATCATGCCTATATTATCAACACCGCAAGAGGCGGAATAGTCAATGAGCAGGCGCTGGTGGATGCACTAACTAACAAACAAATAGCTGGTGCTGCTGTGGATGTCCTCACTCAAGAGCCGGCACAAGCAAGCAACCCTCTCGTTCAATACCAAGGGGAAAACTTGCTTTTGACACCGCATACGGCATGGGCAAGTAAAGAGGCCATCGAACGTTTAGTCGGCGAAATTGCCATTAATATTGAAAGTTTTGTGGCTGGGACAACGAGAAACCGAGTGGTCTAGATTATTGTTTTAGTGAGTGATATCGCTAAATGTTAGTGAAAACCATCAACTATAAACTGATTAAAAACCAACAACAAACTGATATTTATAAACTTTATTAATTGGCAAAGAGTTTGCAACTCTTGTGATAATTCAAGCAAAAACAAATGGCTGTTTGCATTATTTGCTCAGCAACAAAATTAAAAAGGAAAACAACAATGAAAAAATTAATGTTAGTGGCTGCGCTTAGCTCTACTCTATTATCAGGCTGTATCGTTGCTGTATCCGACGGTGAAGTAGAGCACGGTTGGGCTTCTGAATACAACTCGTCTAACTGGGAACATAAACAGCGTAAAAATCGTGAAAAGATTGCCAACCTTGAAATGGGCGCGTCTTACTCATCAGTAAAAGACATGTTTACAACCCCTGATTTTAGCGAGTTGGTGTCAAAAGACGGCGATAACTATCAAGTACTGTACTATGCAACCAACAGTAAACACTCAGACGGCAAAGTAACAAAAGATGAGTGCACGCCATTGGTATTCAAAAACAACCAACTGGTTGGCTTTGGCGACAACGCATTAAAGCAAATTCAGTAAGACTTTATCTCACCAAGGATGGTGAATAATCTGAGTAAACTGACGCACAGTTGTGTGTGTCCAACTCCTTATTTTCTTGTCATCTTAATAAGTTAAAAACAAAACAGAGCCAAACTTTAATAACCCAGCCTATTAAGCTGAACTGTCCTCTGATACCAGCTCATACCTATACTTCCATTCGAAATAGGCAAGCATGATGACAAACATAGCTTCACAAACAATAAAAGCAATACCAATTAGACTTGCAACGTTAAAATACTGAACAACCACTCCAGCGCAGACTAGCGCCCAAAAAAGATTGCCGAACACTAAAAGCTGCAAATGTTTTATGTTCTTCGCTTTTTGAATGGCAAGGCTAAAAGAGTACGCGCCATACAACAGATTTGATAATGCGATAAAGATAATGGTTTGTTCAGGTATATGATAGATCGCACCAATCATTGAGTGGAAAAGCAATACGATTAATCCCACGGATATAGCCGCAATACAATCCACCCAAATTATTTTACGCCGTATATCCATAGAATAAACCTAACACCACACCAAAAGGCACAACATACTCAGTTAAAGATCTATAAAGCATGAGCATAGCCAAGCTTTATGCGGTGCACTTATGGTCTGAATGCGAATATGCTTTCGCTCCTGCATATGGCTTTAGATATTTATAGTGCTTTAATAAATACCGTACTTTGCTGCTTTTGGGCAACTGCAAGGGCACTATCTGCCATTTTTATCAGCTCACTAAGCTCACTACTGCAGTGATTTTCAATATGAACTGCACCAATGCTAACGCTCACATGCGCACATATCGGTGAAGCAATATGGGGGATTTTTAACGCATTAACCGAGTCGTGCAGCGCTTCTGCTATCTCATTAATTACGTCGATATTATGCTGAGTTAGTACCAACGCAAAACGAGTACCATCAAAGCGGCCAATAAATAAAGAACGTCGGGTTGCGCCTTCTTCTAGCGCTTTGGCGACTTTAAATAAACAATCATCACCGTGCATGTAGCCATAATGCTCATTAAACGTTTTAAAATAGTCCACCTCAACCAGCATAACGGTAAAAGCACTGCCATCAGCTTTTGCGCTTTCTAATGCTGATTTCATCGCTTCATCTAGATATCTACGATTGGGCAACTCCGTTAAACCATCGATAGAGGCTAGCTTTTCTAGCAGATCATTTTTCTTTTTTATTGCTAAATGGTTTTTGATTCTGGCTTTTACAATCAAAGGGTTAAAGGGTTTAGTAATATAATCCACTGCCCCTAACTCCAAACCTCGTGCTTCATCTTTAAAGCTCACACTACCGGAGATCACGACAACGGGAATACCGTAAGTGCTCGCATCCTTTTTTAGGCACTCTAAAACAGAAAATCCAGCGCCGTCAGCCATTAACACATCTAAAATAATAAGGTCTGGTTTACTTGCTTTTAGTTCATCAATACATAACTTAGTGTCTGTGCTATGGGATAACCGATGGCCGTCACCTAATGTATTGCTTAGGACCATCTTATTTATTGGGTCATCATCAATAATAAAAATGTGCTCAGCTTGCTGCATCTTATGACGCTACCTTTTTAGCTCGATAAAGCACACCACCTGTGAAAGTGCATTTGTTAACACATCCAAGTCAGTGCGATTTGTTATTGTTGTGATCGTTTTGCTTTGCGTTTCAAGGTCTTTTGCAACTTTCGCTAGTCGCTTAAAGCCCAGACCTGCAGCAGCGCCCTTAATTCCGTGTGCTAACTCGAATAATGCTGAACCTTGCTCTATTTCAGCAACCTGTTCTAGGTAATCATGGCAAAGTTTAGCAAATTTATCTAACATTGTTTGCAAAAACGTTTCATTTTGCATCATTTGTGATAAAGCAAACTCATAATCAAAAAAGGCTTCTTCTGTTTTATCCGACTGGAAAATATTACTTGCCAATGCCTTGCACGCCTGTGTGCTATTAATTGGTTTTACCAAATAATCATTCATGCCAACGGCTGTGGCTTTCGCCCGCTCTTCTTTGCTTGCATTTGCGGTCAAGGCGATAACGGGAAGCTCAGTTTCAGACCACACGGCTCTGATCTGCTTGGTCGCTTGATAGCCATCAATATTTGGCATATGGATATCCATCAGGATGATATCGGGTTGCAGTGAGCGGCAAACTTCCTCAATATGTTCGGCGCTTTGGAGCCCTACGGTAGAAATACCATTCTGCTTCAACATATTTTCAGTAATATCTAAATTTAAGTTGTTATCGTCGACCACCAAGCAAAGTGCACCGGCAACCTGCATACACACGTTGTCGACGGTTTGCGTCATATGGGCAAATTCAGCAAGCCAAGTATAAGCTGATTGGTAAAACACACTTTGATTAAGCGCAATATGGTTACTTTGCTCAGGAAACTCCCCTTCACAATGCAGTAGTAATGCGGTATTTCCAGGTAGCGTATAAGCGGGGTCAAGTGCTGCTTCTGGTGGAATAACAACAATAGACTTGTCGAGCTGAGCATGCATCCCGTGCAATCGCTCAACAGATAAAGGTTCCGCAAGACCTGAAAAATAGCTTGGTAAGCTATGTGCTTCGGTGGTGAGACAGTAAACTTCTTTGTGACTATCCACAACTGGACAAGCGCCTTTATCTAGCACCAATTCGAAGAAAAAGCAGCTTCCTTCGTTCGGGGTTGAGTTAACCGCAATATCGCCACCTAAGAGTGCAACTTCTTGCTTCACAATCGCAAGCCCCAAACCAATGCCTTCGTGACGACGTGTGAAGCTTTCATCACCTTGGGTAAATGCATCAAAAAGGTGTTCAATTTCTTGCGATTTGATCCCAACGCCAGTGTCCCAAACAGCAAACTTGATGGTTTGTTTTGCAGCTCTATCATTAGTTAACGTTACTTTCAGACCCACCTTACCATGGTTGGTATACTTTACGGCGTTACCAAGTAGGTTTACTAAGATTTGCTTTACTTTATCTTCATCACTGTAAAGGTAAGGCCAGACTTGAGGGTCGACCTGTAACTCAAACTCCAAGCCTTTTTGTATACATAAAGGCTTAATCAGTGATTCTATCGTGGTAAATACATGGCAGGTTTGAAATGTCTCGTATTGAATTGTGCCTTGATGACTTTCTACTTTGGCAAACTCTAAAATACTGTTGAGCATGGTAAGCAGCTCGTTTGCAGCCCCAGAAAGCTGCTGCAATTTTTTACTCTGAACTCGAGTCAGCGCCTCACTTTTGATCATATCCGCCAGACCTAATATGGCATTAATTGGCGTTCTAATTTCATGGCTGATATTCGCGATAAAGCGGCTTTTGGCAAGCGTTGCGCGCTCAGCATCTTGCTTCGCTAACAGCAGACCAGTGATATTTTGAATATGGATCACGTAATACTTAGGGCGCTTATTTTTATCCCAAACTAAAGAAATACTCAATTGTAACCAGCGGTGCTTACCCGACTGTGAAATCATGTGCTCAACGACTTTCTTTTGCTCTTTTAATAGCCCAGCCAAGACAGGCTTCAGCTCTTGCCAGTTTTGTTCATCAAACAAGCGTTCCAGCTGCTTTTCTCCGGTATTCTTATCAAGTGATAAGTAACGTTTGGCAGCCTTGTTCATCTCCAAAATTTTACCGCTGATCGCAGCCAAAATAACGCCATTAGGTGCAAACTCAGTCGCTGCCCTAAAGTTTTCTTCAGAGTCTCTTAGGGCATTATATGCCTCTTGTGCGGCAGTAATATCTCTCGCAACCCCCAAACAACCGATGAGCTTTCCAGTTTCCGATTTCAATGGCGTGATAGTCAAAAAGTAGGTATTTGCCCCAAGGACAAAATTAGTTGCCACTTGTTCTTGCGAGCGCTCCATCGCCGCTTCTTGCTCAAGTAAAATGGTTAATCCAGATGTCACTTCAGGTTGTGTTTTCGCAACTAAATCCGACTTATCAACCCCCATAAACTCTTCAAACGCGCGATTACAGCCTATGAATGAACCGTCTATATTTTTGAAATAGATAATATCGGGCACAGAGTCAAGCACTGCATTTAGCAAAGCAGCTTGACGCTCTTTTGCCTCAAAGCTTTGCTTTAATGCCTGTTGTTTACGCTTAATTTCGTCGTCTAGTTCTTGATTATGTTGCTTAAGGGCATGCATTAAGCGCGATTTTTGCTCCACCACCTGTTTGATTTGTATAAACCAAGGTTGCCATTCTGAGGGGATGGGATAGTTTAAAGTGGCTTGTGGTGTATGCTCTTGCAAAGATAGATAATTCACAAAATGCTTTAGAGGTCGGACAAATATTTGTCCGCTTAACCATACAATAGTCACAAAGGTAAAAAGAATAAAAAACAGTAATAGTGCAAGTTCGAGCAAGATCTCCCGCTGTAGCGGAGCGGCAAACTGCTCATAGCTTTCATGATAGTTTAAACTAATAGGCTCTTTGGCGGGTTTTGCAATAAAGTGCAGTCCGTACTGCCAAGGTGCTGATGAGTTTACAAGCCCATCGTGGTCGTTATCATAGCGTTCCCCCGCGATAATCTCATCACTTTGGTTTTTAAATTCCATCGTACCGTCTAAGGAGCCGATGTTTAACAACCATCTATCAATAATATCGCTATCATAGATCATCAATACATGAGCGTTATCCACCGTTGATAGTTTCTTGCCGAGCGCAAACATTTGTCTATCGAAAAACTTCACGGGTGGACCAACGACTATATTGCCCAAGCTAAAGTCGGGTTCGAACTTACCTTGAACTAGCCGCGTGATAAAATGGCTACTTGAGGCTTCTCGACGCTTAACATACGCAAAGCCGTCATCTTCTATGTATGCGACCGCATACAATCCACCTTGCAACGCGAGCGCGGCATCAAAAGCGGTATTAAGCGACAATACGGTTTGCCATCGTTTAGTAGCAAAAAGCGCTTCACTGACTTGCCCACGACCAACAATCTCTCCACCATTGTTTGGTAACGCATGATAATAATGTTCAGGGTGTTGCTCTATATCTTCTAACCACTCTGGTGGCTTTTGAAAAGAAATGGGCTGCGCTAGGTTAACGGCGATACTATCAAGAACGACATGTGCAGCATAAAACTCTTGTTTCAGCTGCTGAGAAACATATTCATACTGACCAAAACGTACTTTGTACTGGCGTTCGAGTTTAATTTGATAGAGATGGTAAGCTAAGACGAGGACAAGTAGGATGGGTATTATTACCGCCACTAAAATTCCCTTTCGGTAACTTTTTAGTGGTAAAAATTCTTTTGTCGCATCCATTTACTGGCTCGTTCCCGTTTGCACACAGTGTTAGCAAAAGAGTAACGAGCCAGTCGGCTCAAGGCAAGTTATAAATTTTCTTCAGCAAAACTTGCCAAGCGGCTTCGTACTACACCGTTTAAGTTAATGGTAGCGCTACCTTCAAAGTCTTTAAAGCGCTCGACAATATAGGTTAACCCTGATGTCACAGGGGTGAGATAATTACTATCAATTTGGGCGAGGTTTCCCGTACAAATCAATTTAGTCCCTTCACCGCAGCGAGTGATGATGGTTTTTAACTGTGATGCCGTTAAGTTTTGGCTCTCATCTAAAATAACGACCGCATTTTGAATACTTCGGCCACGCATAAAATTCACCGATTTGAACTGAATGTTCGCCTTTTCCATAATGTAGTTACGGCTAGTCACGGGGCTTTCATCGTGTTTGTGGAGCACTTCTAAGGTATCTGTGATGGCCGCAAGCCAAGGGGCCATTTTCTCTTCTTCCGTACCCGGTAAAAAGCCGATGCTCTCCGCAATTTCAGGCGTATTTCGCGTCACAATTACCTTATCGTAAATCCCTTTTTCGATGATCATTTCAAGCGCACTGGCAAGCGCCAATAAGGTTTTTCCGCACCCTGCTGGCCCAGTTAGTATCACCAGTTCAATGTCAGTATCAAGTAATGCATCCAGCGCCATACCTTGGTTGATATTTTTCGGTTTCACTCCCCATGCTTGACGGTGCATCAAACGTTCAACGCCTAAGTCTTTTAATCGAATGTGTTCAGAGTCGTAACCCACAACCCGAGCCGCGAAGTGATTAGTATCGTCTATCAGATACTCATTACAGAACACATCAGGTACGAGTGATTTTGGCACATCATGAACCGTGTATCGCCCTTCCTGCTGCGTTTGACACTCACCAACATTTTGCCAAAAATCGCCTTCAACCTTTTTAAAGCCACTGGTTAACAGCGCAATGTCGTCAATCAGCTGATCGGTACGATAATCTTCAACATACTTGAGTCCAGCGCCCTTCGCTTTTAGTCGCATGTTGATGTCTTTGGTAACCAGCACCACTTTTTTGTCACTGTACTGAGTTTGCAAATGTACCGCACAATTAATAATGCGATGGTCATTTTCGTTGCCGGGTAACCCGGAGATGGAATCAGGAAACAGGTGATCGTTTACAATAATCAATTTACCTGAACTGGGCGTTCGGTGACTTTCAATCCTCAATGTTGGTAGCGCTACCCCCTCTAGCATTTGCTCTGGTGTTGCATCGCGAAGCACATCATCTAACCCACGAATGGCAACTCTTGCGTCTCGGCTCACGTCACTCTTTCGATCTTTAATGTGATCAAGTTCTTCAAGGACAGTCATGGGAATAACAACATCGTGTTCTTGGAAGGAAAGGTAAGCGAGTGGTTCATGGAGAAGTACGTTGGTGTCGAGCACGTACACTTTATGGTCTTTGTCTTGTTTTACCATAGCGCATTCCTGTTGTTTACAGATTATTATGCTATACCCAATACACAACGTAGTGACCGATTATGTTTTGGGTATAGTTCAAGTTTAGTCTATTTGTCACAAAAGTCGCTTTTATGACAGTAGAAAATCCAACTTGCATATTGATAAAAAACAACTAGTTGGCCATTGCCATGCCAACTAGATAGAAAAAGCGCCAGCACTTGATAAATAAAGGCCTGAGTCACTGTTGTGTATTGAACAAACCGACATGAATAGGTAACATAGCCGCCTTTTTTCTGCATAGACGAGATAACCATGAATTTTTCCTTAGGTCAGCGCTGGATCAGTGATACGGAATCAGATTTGGGATTGGGTACAATAGTGGCACTTGAGGGGCGTCAAGTGACTATTTTATTTCCCGCTAGCGGAGAAAACCGTGTTTACTCAGTACAGGAAGCACCTGTAACTCGAGTTGTATTCAACCCAGGCGATGTGATCCGCCATGTTGAAGAGTGGGAACTACGTGTTGACAGCGTGGAAGAGCAAAATGGACTATTTTGCTATCATGGTACTCGAGTTGATAATGAAGAAGAGACTTCATTCAAAGAGACCTTTCTTGATCACTTCCTCAAGTTCAATAAACCTCAAGATCGTCTATTTGCAGGCCAAATCGACCGTTTTGATCGCTACACGCTGCGCTATCAAACTTGGCAACACCAGTTTGATAAAGAACAATCTCACCTTAAAGGGTTGATAGGTCAGCGCGCTAGCCTTATTCCGCACCAGCTTTATATTGCCGATGAAGTCGGTAAGCGCTTTGCACCTCGCGTACTTTTGTCTGATGAAGTAGGCCTAGGTAAAACCATTGAAGCGGGCATGATTTTACACCAGCAAATTCTCTCAGGTCGTGCCAACCGTGTGTTGATCGTGGTTCCTGAGAACTTACAACACCAATGGCTTGTAGAAATGCTACGCCGCTTTAACCTGCACTTTTCGATTTTTGACGAAGAGCGTTGTAGCGAAGCTTATGCAGATGCACCGAATGTATTCGAAACAGAGCAACTGGTACTGGTTAGCCTAGAGTTTATTACCAAAAAGCGCCGCTGGTTTGAACAAGCCACACTCGCTGATTGGGATCTACTGATTGTCGATGAAGCGCACCACCTGACGGTCACAAAGGAAAAGCCAAGCACCGAATATCAACGTATTGCTGAGCTTTCTCAAGATATTCCTGGACTTATCTTATTGACTGCAACACCTGACCAACTGGGTCACCGCAGTCACTTTGCGCGTTTACAGCTACTCGATCCAGACCGCTTCTACGACTACGACGTGTTCGTTGAAGAAGAAAGTCATTATAAAGAAGTCGCAGAAGCCGCGAACAACCTACTGCAAGACAAAAAGTTAGACGCAAAAGAAGAGCAAACACTTTGTACACTGCTAAAAGAAACCGATATTTCTGAGCTACTTGCAAAGGCACAAAGTGGCGATAGCGACGCCAAAGCTGAAATCTTGTCTATGTTACTAGACCGTCATGGTACTGGCCGTATTCTATTTAGAAACAGCCGCAGTGGCATTGATGGCTACCCAAGTCGTTTGTTACATCAATACCCAGTACCTTTACCAAAGCAATACAAAACAGCAATGTCGGTAATGGGTAACATTGGTGGTATTCAAAGTCCTGAATTTAACGCGATGCGTGCTTTGTTCCCAGAAAAAATCTTCCAAGAGTTTGAAGGTGAAGGAAGCAGCTGGGCGCAGTTTGACCCGCGCGTTGAGTGGTTGATTGCTAAATTAAAAGAGTTAAAGCACGAAAAAGTACTGCTGATTTGTGCCAAAGCGGAAACCGCAATTAGCCTTGAACAAGTATTACGTGAGCGCGAAGCGATCAAAGCGGCGGTATTCCACGAAGGCATGTCTATCATCGAGCGCGACCGCGCAGCAGCGTTTTTTGCTGATGAATATGATAGCGCGCAAGTCTTGCTCTGCTCTGAAATTGGTTCTGAAGGTCGTAACTTCCAGTTCTCACATCACTTGGTGCTATTTGACCTACCGCTTAACCCTGACTTACTAGAGCAACGTATTGGCCGTCTTGACCGCATTGGTCAAAAGCACGACATTAATATTCACGTGCCTTACTTTGAAAGTACCGCACAAGAAGTATTACTACGTTGGTATCACGAGGGCTTAGATGCATTCGAAACCACCAGCACTACGGGGCAAATGCTGTATAAGTCTTTCTCTGATGATTTGTTAGCGCTGATCGCTGAACACAACTGTGACGAAGACGAATTAGATCCTCTATTGGAGCAAGCCGCAAAAGAAAACGCACAGCTGCGCACAAAGATGGAGCAAGGTCGAGACCGCCTACTTGAGCTTCACTCAAGTGGTCAAGGTAAAACAGATAATATCGTTGCTGAACTTGAAGCACTGGATAACGACGTAATTTTGCCTGCGTTTATGATTAATGTGTTTGATACTTTTGGTGTTAACCAAGAAGACAAAGGCGAGAATACGATTATTCTTAAACCAACCGAGCACATGCTAAATCCTTCTTTCCCTTGTTTGAAAGACGATGGCATCACAGTGACTTTTGACCGTAACACCTCACTGTCACAAGAAGACGCGCATTTCATCAGCTGGGATCACCCTATGGTCAGCGGCGTAATGGATATGATCTGTAACGATGACTTTGGTTGTGCATCAGTGGCACTGCTTAAAAACAACAAGTTACCTGTCGGTACTTTCTTTGTTGAAATGATCTTCGTTGCAGAAGCTTCTGCGCCTAAGTCTCTTCAAGTGGGCCGCTTTTTACCGCCAACGCCAATTCGCGTCCTAATGGATAAAGGTGGCAATGACTTAGCCCAAAACGTGGCGTTTGATGCATTCAATCAACAGCTTTCTGCCGTTGGCAGACAAACCGGCAGTAAGCTAGTTAATGCGCTACAAAGCGCTATTCACCCGCTTATTACTCAAGCTGGCGATATTGCACAAACTCAACTTGAAAGCATTCAAGCCAGCGCGATGGATAAAATGCAAAAGCAATTAGGTGATGAGCAAGGTCGTTTGCAAGCACTTAAGGCTATCAATCCGAACATCCGTGACGAAGAAGTTCAAGTATTTGATAAACAAAGAGCTGAGCTGAGCACACACATTGAAAAAGCGCAGCTTAAGTTGGATGCGATTCGTTTAATTGTGGTTGCCAACCAGTAAACCTCCCATACCGAAAGAGAGCCTCGGCTCTCTTTCTCGCTACCGCTCACTTAGCAACTCATATATAATACCCGGCTTCGTTCTGTTCATGCTGAGGCAGCTGGTGTTACTAAATTACGCTCCCCCCCTTTCTCCCTATCTTGATATTTTGTACCAAGATGAAGATATGTTGGTGATCAACAAACCAAGCGGGTTACTCACCGTACCAGGTAAAGATCCAAAGCATTGGGACAGCGCTATCGCCAGAGTGAATTTTGTCTACCCTACGGCAAGAATTGTGCATCGCCTTGATATGGCAACATCCGGCGTACTGTGCCTTGCGATGAATAAAGCAGCACATCGCCATCTAAGTATTCAATTTCAAGACAGGTTAACCCACAAACACTACATCGCCAGGGTTCATGGCAAATTACAACAGCAAACGGGTTCTGTTGATTTACCGCTGGTGTGTGATTGGCCTAACCGCCCTAAGCAAATGGTTTGTCATGAGACCGGAAAACCTTCATTAACGCATTTTGAAGTTATGGAATATGAAGCACAAGCAACACGCGTAAAGCTAACCCCCATCACAGGACGCTCTCATCAACTCAGAGTACATATGCTTTCGCTTGGACACGTTATCCTAGGTGATAGGCTATACGCTACGGGAGAGGCGTTAGCGGCGGCTTCACGTCTACAGTTGCATGCAGAGATGCTGCAAATTTCACATCCAACAACCACAGAGATGATGGCCTTTACTGCACCCGTTCCTTTCTAAGTAACCTGTTTACTCTGTTAGTTAGGAACGGTTTAGACACTGTGGCCTTCGAAAAATTAAGGAAATTTAGCGTTGCCAGCTAACGCTCAGATTAACGTTTGCTTAGTCACTAAACAAAGCGGGTAAAAAGCACGCGGTTAACACATAAATTGCATTACTATGGTTTCGTGATCGGCAGATGTTTTATATACTGTAATTGTTCCCTAGCTCGTAGGACAGCTGATTAAGTCCCTGAGCCGATAAATTTCGTTTAGGATAGCAGTTTGTTTACTATTGAGCATGCTCGGCATGTACCGAGAAGCCTACGGTAGGCTGTTGCTCTCCGCCTTGAACCTCAGGGTTCAAGGGCTGACATCGGCATCCGCGAAGCCGGGGAACAACCTTTCCCACTTGACGCATGTCATCGCCTCAAAGCTAACTCGCTTTTACGTATACTTAATAAATCACATGTTCAACTCCATACTAAAAACAGCTACACGGTTAACGTCGCAACGCAAAAGAAATTGCGAGATAAATGCTCGAAAAGAGTCGCGAGATAAACTCTAAAAAAGAGTCGCGAGATAAACTCGCTGCTACGAAAGATTATTAGCTACGCTCATATCTCGGTGTTTTTAATTACTATGAGTTAGTACCAACTCACCACAAGACATCTTTATATGAAAGGAAAAACCATTAAAAACTTTCATTTTTATTGATAACCTTTTGTTCTATTCCATAGTCAAAGAATATTTTAGCCCAATCAACAAAACCTCTATAGTAGCGCGTTATTTTCATATATTTCGAAAGGTATTCTGATGTCTTTTGCTGTTATCGCCGCACTGGCGGTTTTTATTGCCATACTTTTCGGTCTTTACCGCTTTCAACAGCGCTCCGAAACCCTGTCACGAACGGTATTATTAGGCTTAGTTGCGGGCAGCCTATTTGGACTCGCGCTGCAGTTTGTTTTCTCAGGTGACTTAACCACCAAACAGACTGTACTAGATTGGGTTGCGATTGTTGGTAGCGGCTATGTTAATCTTCTCAAAATGGTGATTATGCCATTGGTCTTGGTTTCTATGATCGCCGCGGTCGTAAAATTAGATAATCAAGGCTCTCTTGGAAAGATCTCGTTTGTCACTATCGCTATATTAGTGTTTACCACTGCCATTGCGGCACTCATTGGTATATTTATCACTCAAGCATTTGGACTAAGTGCAGCTGGCTTAGTAGAAGGCGCACGTGAGACTGCGAGAATAGCAGTACTAGAAGAACGTGCAACAACCGTTGCCGATTTAACCATTCCGCAAATGCTGCTTAGCTTTGTACCAACCAATCCATTTGCTGACTTAACTGGCGAGCGCTCGACCTCAATTATCGCCGTGGTGATTTTTGGTGTATTAACTGGTATTGCTGCTCGTAGAGCCATCATGGAAGAGTCAGATTTAAGTAACCCGATAAAAAATGCAGTTGAAGGCGCACAGGCTGTTGTGTTGAGATTAGTACGTATGATCATTGCCCTCACGCCTTATGGTGTAGCAGGTTTGATGACCAAAGTGATCGCCACATCAAGCATGGCTGACATTATTAGCTTACTCGGTTTTATTATTGCCTCTTACGTTGCCATTTTACTGATGTTTTTGGTGCATGGTTTGTTAGTTACTTTGGTTGGTGAAAACCCAAAGCATTTCTTCCAAAAAATTTGGCCTGTTTTAACTTTTGCTTTCACCTCAAGAAGCTCTGCGGCAACCATCCCATTGAATGTTGAAGCGCAGATCCACAAGCTTAATGTTCCCCCTGCGATTGCAAATCTTTCTGCATCATTTGGTGCGACAATCGGACAAAATGGCTGCGCTGGCATTTATCCTGCTATGCTTGCTGTAATGGTTGCGCCAACGGTAGGAATTGACCCGTTCGCACTCGACTTTATTGTCTCTTTAGTCGCTATGGTTGCAATTAGCTCGTTTGGTATTGCGGGTGTTGGAGGTGGTGCCACTTTCGCAGCGTTGGTAGTACTGCCTGCGATGGGACTACCAGTGACAATTGCAGCGCTGCTTATTTCTATTGAGCCATTAATTGATATGGCAAGAACGGCACTCAATGTATCGGGCTCAATGACCGCAGGTACAGTGACAAGTCGCTTGTTAAAGCAAAAGCATACTAACGAAGCAATATAGTGCTATGACAGCTTAAGGGCCAGCTAGTTATTCTGGCCCTTCACTTTTAATCAATCACGAGCTTTGCAGTGCCAAGCCAAAAAGTCAGCAAGGACTTCATTGAATCCACCAGCTCATGATATTGAGAAGGTTTGGTCATATAAGAATTTGCCCCAAGCAAGTAACACTGTTTTATATCTAACTCTGAGTCCGATGTGCTGAACATAATAACCGGAATATGCTTAAGGTTTGCAGCCCCACGCATCTCAGCCAATACATCTTTACCGCTTTTTCGTGGCATATTTAAGTCAAGAATAATAAGGCTAGGTAATAGCTCGGTGCTATTAAGTTTTTCAATCAACTCAACGCCGTCACTGACAAATTGTAGCTTAGCCTCCATCACGCCGTTGTCTTCAAATGCATCACGGATTAATTCTTGGTCGTCGAAATCATCATCTGCAACCAAGATATAGTTTACAGAGTGAAGCTGTTTAATTAAATCATGATGATGGACCATACACACTCTCTCCTTAAACTCGCAATAAACCTCGAGTTTGTATGCTGATATCAGAACCGCATCAATGGTTCTACAGCTAAGTTAAATCGCTTGCGCTGAAATCGGCAAGCTAAAATAGAAAGTAGAACCTTGCCCTACTTCCGTTTCGACCCATATGCGACCATGATGTCTTTCGACGATTTTTTTACAAATAGCAAGTCCAAGTCCAGTACCGGCATATGCGCTACGACCATGTAATCTTTCAAAAAGATTGAAGATCTGCTCACTAAATTCGGGATCAAAACCAATCCCGTTATCCTTAACGGCAACAATTAGTTCATTTGCTTTACGTTCGCTGCTAATCGAGACTCGTGGTGCTCTTTCAGGCGCACTAAATTTAATCCCATTATTGATTAAGTTTAGCAGCACGCGTTGCAACTGCCTGCGATCTCCAAATACATCACCAAGCCCTGTGGTATCCACTTGTGCATTTGACTCTTTAATCACTAACTCAAGATCCAGTAGAGTTTCAGCTAACGCATTATCGCCATCAAATGATTTAAATGACTCACCTTTACGATCAATTCGTGAAAAGCTTAGTAATCCTTTGATCAACTTTTGCATTCGCTCAGCAGAATCCATCATGCGCTTAAGATAAGAGGCATGTCTATCATTTAGTCCTTCAGCTGAACACTGGATCCGATCGCCGAACATTTGGATTTTTCTGAGCGGCTCTTGCAGATCATGGGACGCTAAAAAGGCAAAACGCTCCAGCTCTTGATTCGACTCATGTGCTTTCTCAAGTGCTATCGTCAGTAATTGCTCTGCAGTACGACGCGAAGTGATCTCATTTTCCAACGCTTCGGTACGCTTGGTAACTTTTTGCTCTAGAATTGCGTTAAGCTTTTTATATCGCTCAGATTTAGCTAGTACATAATTAACCAAGGTATTACGAAACTTCAATGCACAACTTACTTCGGCTTCCGTCCAAGGGTGAGATTTGCACTTCACATTCTCGACCCACAACTTAAACGAACTGCGCGGCATTAAACGGTGGCTACCATCATCCAAAAACTCAATGGATTTTTCAGGCTTCCCTCCCCAATTTTTGGTTTGAATAACTTCCTTTCTAAACCACATGATGAAGTGATTAGCATCCGCTGAAAGTGGCATCAATAGCACCCCACTCGCGGTTTTCGCAAAGGCTTTAAATGCTTCGTTAAGCTCACCTAAATTATGGCAATAAAAAATGGAGTCATCCCCAAGTTGATGCTCTGCAAGCCAACGGTAAATACTCTCAATATCCGCCTTTGCGGGAGTTTGCCCGTAGCACTCCAAATCATTCTCAACGCGCCACGCGACACCTGTAGCTTTCATCATCTCTTGTAATGCCGCGGACTCGTAACGTAGGCCATCAACAAAAAAGATTTCTTTTGCCATGCGCTCTGTGACGGAAGAGCTCAATGTCAGTGCATTGGCTTCTGCCATTGCTTCTAAGGATGAGGTTTTGAGAGAGATAAGATAAGACAACATCAACCCCATATACTGGGCGACTTCACGAATGTTAAATGGGACTATGTGCTTTTCGTAGTGGTGGCAGGCAATCAATCCCCATAATTTACCAGCAACAATAATACTGATAGACATGGTTGCCTGAACACCCATATTGCGCAAATACTGGCAATGAATAGGTGATACACTACGTAAAATACAGGCGCTTAAATCAATCGCCCTGTCTTGCGGATAAAGCGGTGAATTTTCACCATCAACATCGGCAAGCAAGCGGATCGGATTTCTTAGATAAAGTGCTCTTGCTTGTTTTGGAATATCAGACTCGGGAAAATGCTGATGTAAAAAGGAGTTAAGTCCACTGCGCTTAGCTTCTGCAACCACCTCACCATTATATTCATGGTCAAATTTATACAGCATCACTCTGTCAAACCGTGTTAATTCTCTAATTTCTTCCACGGCCATCTCGTACGAAGCCTGTAATGACTGAGAATCCACCATACTAGACAACGAATGCTTCATAAGGTGTTGCATTGAATGATTGATTTCAACGCCATGCGCCGTGTTTTGCTCAAGCTCTAATATGAGCCCAGCTTCGTTTTGACTAGCGACTACAGAGAATTCAACGCATGTTGAGTCCTTGGTTTTTATGCTGGCTGTCATCGGATTCAAACGATGGATATCAGAGGAGTTACAGTTGCTGGCAAGCAACTCAGAAAATGGAGACGCAAAAATCGTTTCAGCATGAGTATTGACCAAAGCACTAGGCTCAAGTCCTACAAGCGCAGCAAAGTTTTCGCTAAAATAGCGTAGTGTTAATGTGTTGGTGTCGAATAGCAATAAATAGCCATGTGGCTGAATTGAACCTGGAATATGAATTGGCTCTTTATGACAGTTGTCTAACGTTGCTTCGAACTTCTCCACCTTTTGTACACCTTTTTCCTTAGTTTACCTCGCAATCTCATCCTATCATGGATCCCTACCTTGTATGCAAGCTGCTCGAAGTCGATAAGCACTCGGTTCACAAAGCAATTAAATACGATTAGACTTATGCAATTAGGAAGTAAAAAGTAAGTGTATGATGACAACCACAGTAAAGTGTCCAACCTGCCAACAGGCTGTTGAATGGTCTGATAAAAGCCCATTTCGCCCGTTTTGCTCAAAACGCTGTCAATTAATTGATTTAGGTGATTGGTCTGACGAATCCAATACGATTTCAACGCCGATGAAAAGCGGTGAGCTCACGCCTCAAGATGCGGAAAGTTTGATTGAAGATATAGAAGCAATGCTGGCAAAAAACGACGACAGCTTTTTTAAAGAATAAACCTGTGGGCCGATTTCTTCGGCCTTTCCCTCTCATTAGCAACTTGTTTGGCAAGACAAACAATTCAAACTCGGCAGCTTGTGCTAGCACTCTGTTTCCGTTTGATCTTGTTCCTTCTTTTGCTCTGTGTTGCTCACCTCATTTTGATAGGTTTTAGCTATATGCCCCGCCCCTTCCAAAATATCACTTAATTGGATCCGGCAAATTTCCGACAATTTAATCAAGGTACCTAAGCGAAATGAGCTTGTTCCGTTAAGATAGTCGTCTAGTGTGGTGAGACCTATTCCGAGCTTTTGGCTAATGGTTTTTTTAGTATAGCCTTTACGCTTTTTGAGTTCTTTTAGCAGTTCTCGGATCCTAAGTGTCACCTCGTATTCTTCAGGTGTCTGCATGTCTCCCTCAGTGATACCTAGTAACAAACAGCCAACAACAAAGAATACCCTTAGTTACTCTGAAGAAAACAAAAGTTATTGGAAAGTTTGTGCGCGTAAATTAAGAATTTTTCAATTCAACACTATTTCAAAGAGTTGTCCGCAGACTTGCAAGATGTACTCTTAATCGAAAAATATCACAACGCAAACATGTTATCAACATGTAACTTAAACCAGTACAAGCAGTCGTAATATTTTGTACATTAATCGCAATTGGCCAGTACTCTTTGTCAATTTGGAGTACCAGCTCTCATTATTCAAAAGTGATTGGCAAGAAATGATAAAGCCCTTACCAGAAAGGTCAGGGCTAAGTTGGAGAAAAACATTGAGACTTAATCTGCTTTTTTATGACCTTTGTGACTACGACGTGATTTAAGTGCTTGGAGCTTATCGCGCTGCTCTTCATTCAATACATGGAATACTTTGTGGCGAGTTTCCATTGAAAGTAGCGCCCACGCTTGCTTTTTATCTTGGCCTTTTTCCAGTAAAAGTTGCGCTTGAACCTTATCAAAGGTTGGCGCTGCCATAAGTGCTTTCATTTCTTCACGATAAGCTGAATGTGCTTCTTTCCCGCTTTCTTTTAGCGTTTTTTTGGCAGTTTTGTAATCCGCATAAATTGTCTTTAGTTGGCCTTGCTGCGCTTCTGTCAACTCTAATAACTTCTGGCCTTTATCTGATAGTAGCAACCTTGCTGAGTGCTCAAGCTGCCCGCCCATCGGGCCCGCGTTTGCAGTGAAGCTGAAAGTCGATACGCCAAGTGCTGTAACTAATGCTAAAGTAGATAGTAATTTCATGGTATTGGCTCCTTGTTCGCCATTGCTTTGTCACTTCCAAATTTAGCAAGCACAAAGAAAAGGAACGTCAGACAGAGGTAAAGTTTTGTCAGTGCTTTGCAAAAAAAAGCAAAGGCAATTTACATAAGGCGTTGAAGTAAGGTGTAATATGCTAGAGCCGAACTATTCAGGCCAACGCCAATCAACAATGCTGGACTAAGTATGACAATGAAACATTCCATTTTACTTATTGATGACGACCAAGAACTTTGCAGCCTGTTAAAAGAATACTTTACTGCAGAAGGTTTTGAAGTGGCGATGGCCCACACAGGAACAGAAGGTCTACAGCTGGCATTAAAGCAAAATTTCGACCTGATATTATTAGACGTAATGCTTCCCGAAATGGATGGCTTTGAAGTATTAAAAGCGTTACGTGTCCAGAAGATGACACCCGTTATTATGCTAACGGCAAAAGGTGATGACTTTGACCGCATCTTTGGTTTGGAGCTAGGTGCTGACGATTATATTCCAAAACCGTTTAACCACCGCGAGCTACTCGCGCGCGTTAAAGCCATTACGCGTCGCGTCGATCATTATAAACAACACAGCTCGAACGATACCTTTACTATCCACCAGTTGCGTTTAGATGTAGCTTCAAGAAGTGCTACTGTTAATGGCGAGGTGCTGTCACTGACGGGCACCGAATACGAGGTGCTACTCTTGCTGGTCAGAACCGCAGGAGAAGTGGTCGACAAGCAGACTATTTCACGACAAGTACTAGGCCGGCCACTTGTGCCTTATGATCGCTCTATCGATATGCATGTCTCTAACGTTCGCAAGAAAATTGCCGCATTAAGTGAACACACTTATATCAAAACGATCCGCGGCGCCGGCTATATTTTTCTAAAGGCGTAATGAATGAAGCGGTACTTACTTGTTAAAGTTTTTGCGTGGTTTTGGCTTACTATCATTGCCACTATGTTGTTGTTGCTTGGGATCAGTATGCTACAACCTGATGTTGTAGAGACTCACCGCATCTCAAAACCCATGCTGCAAAATCTAAAACAATTAGAACAAGCGTTAATACGCGCAAGCGAGCGCCCCAACTTTGAACTGAATAAGGTCGCCAAACTGCGTAAAAGAAAGGCGCGAAATATCTACTTGAGCCATCGCGATGCCGAAAAAAGTGTTGCCGCCGATCCTAATATAAAAACGCTGAATTTAGAGTTACTCAGCTTTACCGAAGATGCTAAACCAGCCGCTATTTTTACTCCTGAGTACAAGGCTTTTGGCCCCCTAGAGCTCACACTTCAAGGTGAAAGTTATCGTCTTTATTTAATTTTTGAAAACCATACCCCAAGTGCGCTCATCAAATTAAGAACTCTGCCGCTTTGGGTAAAAATCGCGGTCGTGCTAGGCGCAAGCTTATTACTGTGTTTTTGGTTTACTCGAGATCTATTGTCGCCAATTAAAGAGCTACAAAAAGCCGCTGCAAAACTTTCTCGTGGAGAATTGTCGAGCAGAGCCGATATAAACACCAAACGCCAAGACGAGCTCGGCCAACTGGGTCATGATTTTAACTTGATGGCTGATAAGTTAGAGTCTCTGGTCAACAATCAAAAACGCTTACTTGCTGATATATCCCACGAACTACGCTCACCGCTCACCCGCTTGCAAATGGCCACGGGCCTCGCTGCCGGTCATGCCACAGCGCAAAGCCAAAGTTATATCGAGCGCATTGAGCGTGAAGCTCAGTTAGTTGAAAATATGCTCAGCGATATTTTGCATTTATCTAAGCTCGAAGCGGATCAAGTACCAATCGATAAGCAGATAATTAAGCTCAATGAACTGCTCGACCCGATATTGGAAGATGCACTGTTTGAGGCACAGCAATTAGGGAAGAGCCTAGTCGTCACAGCATTACCCGAGGCAACACTTTATGGCGATCCAATGCTACTTAACCGCGCATTCGAAAACATTATACGTAACGCGATCAAGTATGCGACTAGCCGTATTAATGTCGATATTGAGAGTGATGGTGATCTGTTGCTATGCACTATCAGTGATGATGGTAAAGGCGTTAGTGAAGACATGCTCGACAAGCTTTGTATTCCATTTTTCAGAGTGTCGAGCGCACGCACGCCAAGCAAAAATCAAATGGGCGGGTTTGGACTGGGTCTTGCCATTGCGCAGCATGCGTTAAAAGTACATGACGCCCATATCGAATTTAGTAATAATGTTGGTTTGCAAGTCAGTATTCGAATTCCATTACACAGGTAGCCATGTTTTATAGCCAAAGTCAGCAACTTGAATCACATCTTCCTGAAATTGATAAGCACTGGCAAGGCTGCCAAAAAGGCTTTTTTGATACCCCACATGGTAGGCTATTTTATGCCTACCACATTCCAAAAAAGGCAACGTTCAGTCTTATATTGGTTAATGGCCGTATTGAATCTGCTCATAAATACAGAGAGTTGCTGTGGGAGTTTGCGCAAAACAACATAGCGGTATTTACCTATGACCATCCAGGACAAGGCTACTCGCCGCGATTACTTAAAGATAAGCAAATCGGCTATGTTAGGCGCTTTGAAGATTATGCCGCAACGCTGCACTGCTTTATGGAACAAATCGTTGCCAAGCAAAATACCTTGCCACTTTTTGTATTGGCGCATTCAATGGGTGGCGCCATTACCTGCGACTATTTATCGCTTTTTCGGCCTCACAACATAGAGGGAGTCTATTTATCAGCCCCGATGCTTGGGATCAATACGACTCCCTACCCGGCTTGGTTTGCCGAGGGACTGGCGGGCACAGCTTGTTTATTTGGGCTAGGTAAGCATTATGCATTGGGACAGGTGCACTATCATAATAAGCCTTTTCAAGATAATGACCTAACTGATTGTCCAATTAGATATGCGCTATTTAGAGGTTTGTACGATCAATTTCCCGAGCTACAACTCGGTGGTGTCAGCTTTGCTTGGTTATACACAGCGCTACATAAATGCCGATCGTTTCAAGATATTAAGCTAGATCTGCCAATCCGTATCGCGACAGCCAGTGAAGACAGCATTGTTGATAATCAGGCCCAAAGTCAGTTTGCCGCACACAGAGACAATGTGACAGTTACAGAGTTTATCGGGAAACATGAACTACTTTGCGAGCAAGATAATACCCGCAAAGCTGTGCTAGATGATTTTTATGCGTTTACAGCCGGGCTACTTAGCGCTAAAGAAACAGGGTCTTGATGGATAAGCACGTCCATCTCACAATCAAACTCTTCTTTAATGCTAGCAACCACCTCATCCGCAACTTGATGCGCTCGCATTAGCGGCATATCGTCATCAAGCTCTAGATGCAGTTGAATAAATTTGATTTTGCCACCTTGTCTGGTACGCAAATCATGTACTCCGTAAACATCCTCATGACTCGACGCGATAAGTATGATCTGTGCTTTTTCTTCGTCTGGCAGCTCTTTATCCATCAAGTGCGCAGCACTTTCCTTGGCAATATCCCAACTGTTATAAAGTAAATACATCGCCACCAAAATACCAAAAATCGGGTCGGCGTAACCTACACCATAAAAGTTAAGCAATACCGCTAGGAGCACCGCGAGGTTTAATAAAATATCGCCCTTATAATGTAACGAGTCGGCCTTAATGGCGATGGACTGCGTGCGTTTAACGACTTGATACTGCACCGCAACCACCAACAAAGTACACACTATCGCAAATAAACTCACCCACACACCAAACAATGAATGTGGAATGTGGGTTGGATTGATAATGCGCTCTACACCATGAAAAGCCAATAAACTCGCAGAGCCCGCGATAAAGGCTGCTTGTCCAAGCCCAGCTAATGCTTCAGCCTTTCCATGACCAAATCGATGATCATCGTCCGCAGGACGCAGTGCGTAGCTCAGTACAAAGAAATTCATTAAAGAGGCGCTAATATCAAGCAGTGAATCAGTTAAAGAGCCGAGCATAGCGGCACTACCTGAAGACAGCCAAGCCCAACACTTAGCTGCGATCATCAATCCCACCATTATGATGGTAAAGACACTCGAAAACCTAACCCAAAATTCATAGCTGCGATCCACTGGCACCTCATTTTTTCATGTTATTTAATCTGACGTTTGGCTAACTGAAATGATTAGTCGTCAAACCACTCGCAAAATGCCATGGCATCGCGATGCTGTTATATTACAGGGTAATGCTTTGAAATGAAAAACAGATTACGGTTGTATAGTTTTTCACAACAGTCGTACTTTAAAAACTGGGTAATACCTTTCACTCTATCAAGCGCAGCACATATAAATATCGACAAGTATCAGCTATACTGCCGGGCAAAATTTAATTGAGGCCTATCATGTTAGATATCGTTTTATACCAACCCGAGATCCCGCCTAATACAGGCAATATTATTCGTTTGTGTGCCAATACAGGATATTCACTACACCTGATAGAGCCGCTAGGATTTGAATGGGATGATAAACGAGTAAGACGTGCTGGCCTTGATTATCATGAATTTAGCGAAGTAGAGCGCCACCCAAACTTTGAAGCATACTTAGCAAAACGAAACCCAAAGCGAGTATTTGCTTGCACGACAAAAGGTACCAAGTACCATCATGAAGTTGCCTATGAAGCTGGTGACTGTCTACTGTTTGGCCCTGAAACTCGTGGTTTGCCAGAAGACATTATTTTTTCACTGCCTGAGCCGCAACGAGTTCGTATTCCAATGCGCCCAGATAGCCGCAGTATGAACCTCTCTAATGCTGTTTCCGTTTTTGTTTATGAGTCTTGGAGACAACTTGGGTTTGCTGGCGCAAAATAATAATACCAATTAGCCTCAATACTTGCTCAATTTGAAGGAGCAAATCTGACGCTAACTACGTTAAAAATTTCTCATTTAGAACACTAATTGGTATATCTAAAAATAGCTCCTATCCTCTACTGCATAGGAGCGAACTTGAGACACAAAAAAGGCGCCTTACGACGCCTTGCTAACTTTAATTTACATTAACTATAGGGATTCTTTTAAATTTCTGCGTGGTGCAATATCGTACCAACAATGTCACTGAATTTATTTGCCGGTTTCATTGAATTTACTGCACGTCCACAGGCCTTCATCATATCGATCAGGTCAAAATAACCAACTGGATGCTGAGTCACTTCATCAATAACAAGTAAAAACTCAAAGCCACCTTCTTCCATTGTTTTTAGCACATTGCCAACCACTGTTTGGCTAGTTTGTTTTAAGGTGATTTGACGAAGATCTGATAGTGGGATCATGACATCATTGACGTTTAAATCACGTCTTGTACAACCACGTCTTTCTGCAATGCTCAATACGTAGCGACTGCCAATTCTTGCATTAGATATCATACCAACAAGTTTTTCTTTGCTATCAACGACAAAGCTTGCTCTGCGGTGTGTTTTGTCCAGCACTAACGTAGCTTCATCTATGCTACTGTTTTCATCAATATGTTGCATTGGTGCCAAATGTAAATTGTGCATTAGGCAATGTGCTGGTGCTTGCTCTAGGTTGTCAGTGTTACAAGCTGGGAAGTTATTTTCAGCAAGTTCATAATTTGCAACAGGTTGAGTTTTCAATACTGTGTAAGTGTTCATAGATCACCTCTATCTTTAAAATTAATTAAGCACGGAAAAGGACTAAATTAATTTGCGACAGGTGGTGCTCTAATAGACTCGCATACTGAGTTTGAATAAGAATAGGTGGGTTGTGATTGCGCTATGACAAAGCTACTAGCAACCACGAAACGATGAGTTATTGATACAACGCAATCATCTAAGTCAGGGCTGGAGTTAGAATTGTCTAGGTCGACAACGATAGGCGCGATTGAAAGCGTGGTATCACATTTAGCAGCATCGGCCGTTGACACTGTCAACAGACTCAACATACAAAATGTAATCATCCAACGAACTAACCGCATAGTATTCTCACTTCTACTGCCTTACTTTGAGTGTATGGGCAGTTTCTTGCGTTTACAAGTATTATTTCTAATCTATTTACTAAGCATCTAAATATACTAAGGTTAATTTTCATACGCACACTCAGGCACTGTGTGAGCTGAGATGAATTGTTACTAATCTCCTATTTGTAGCGCGTCGTTTAGCGTTATACTAACGCCAACATTTTGGTATGAGCCTTAAATCAAAAGAATTAAAGCATACCAATTTGCTTAATTAAGTGCTCTATTTTGAGGCGAGAAAATCTTGTCGATAACCAGGCGAAGATTTTGCTATTTATTCGTTCTAAATGAGAAATTTTTAACGCAGTTAGCGTCAGATGTGCTCCTTCAAATTGAGCAAGTATTAAGACAAGTTGGTATCACAACACGAGGTGTACAGTGCAACTATCACGCGGTATCGAGTACTTTATTGCTGGTTTTTCTTTAATCACCCAAAAAGGATTAAAACGTTTTGTATTTATTCCTTTAACAATCAATGTACTGTTATTTGGTGCATCACTCTTTTTTCTTTATGACTGGCTGACTCAAGGATTTACTTATCTCAACGGATTATTACCAGATTGGCTCAGTTGGCTGGAATGGCTAATGTGGCCAATTGCTATCTTAGTGATACTTTTCAGTTATAGTATGATTTTCACGGTGATAACCAACTTTATTGCTGCGCCTTTCAATGGCTTACTCTCCGAAAAAGTGGAACTTTACCTAACCAACCAACACATCAATGATGATAAGCTAATTGATACCATAAAAGATGTGCCGCGAATGTTGGGTAGAGAATGGACCAAACTCTGCTATTACCTCCCACGTGCATTTGGCTTTTTCATCTTACTTTGGATACTGCCTATCGTTGGGCAAATTTTATGGATTATGTTTACGTGTTGGATGTACAGCGTACAATATAATGATTATCCGTTTGATAACCATAAAATTCATTTCAAGCAAATGAAAGATGATTTGAAGAGTAAACAAGGGCTGTCTTATGGCTTTGGCTTTGCGGTGTTTGTACTGACCTCAATCCCATTTGTTAACCTCATCGTGATGCCCGTTGCCGTTTGTGGCGCCACTAAATTATGGGTAGAGAACTATCGTCAGCAATATCGCTAAGACGCTCGTATGACTGACATCTAGCTGTCAAAAACTCATGCTTTACTTACTTTTTTGCAAGTATTCAGCGGAGTCGCTATGCGCCTAACATTAGGCCTTATCTGGTTAACGGTATTTTTAACGGGGTGCCAGGCAACAAAACAGTTTGATGTCGGTACACGGCCTCAATTTTTAGTCTCGCAACTTCCAGATGGTGAGCTTAAAGAAAAGCTTGCAAGCTGTTTAGATAAACCAATCAAGCGCACACATTTTTCCATAGGACATCGCGGTGCGCCACTTTTATACCCTGAGCACACCAAAGAATCATATATAGCCGCCGCAAAAATGGGAGCAGGCACGCTCGAATGTGATGTTACTTTTACGAAAGACAAGACTCTCGTTTGCCGCCATGCGCAATGTGACCTTCATGCAACAACCGATATCTTGTTACAGCCTAAGCCTGCTAGGAAGTGTAGACAACCCTTCAGCCCAGCGGATCCAGACTCCGGTAAACTTGCGTCTGCTCAATGCTGCACCTCAGACATTACCTTAGCAGAATTCAAGCAACTAAAAGGAAAAATGGATGGTGTGAATACTCAAGCAACCACAGTAGCGGAGTTTGTCAAAGGCACTCCCAATTGGCGTACAGATCTTTATGCCAGTTCTGGAACCTTAATGACCCACAGCGAAAGCATTACTTTATTTAAGCAGCTGGGTGTAAATATGACACCTGAGTTAAAAGCGCCAGAAGTGCCAATGCCCTTTAATGGGTTAAGCCAAAGTCAGCTCGCGCAAAAAATGTTGGACGAATATACTGAGCACAATGTCCCCCCATCTCAAGTTTTTCCACAATCCTTTTCGTACCAAGATATTCAGTACTGGATAAAACATGCGCCAGAGTTTGCAAACCATGCCGTATTTCTTGATGGTAGAGAAGCTGGCGAACATTTTGATATTAACAAACCAAGTACTTGGCAACCGTCAATGGAAGACTTAGCCAAAAATAAGGTAAAAATTATCGCCCCACCAATTTGGATGCTCATTAGCGAAGATAAAAACGGCGATATCATTTCGTCGCAATACGCCCTCGCCGCTAAACGTGCGGGATTAAAGATAGTTGCTTGGTCTTTAGAGCGCTCAGGCCCTTTAGCGAACGGCGGCGGTTGGTATTATCAATCTGTAAAAAACGCAGTTAAGCATGATGGCGATATACTTAGGGTGTTGGACATATTGGCAAAACAGGTTGGCGTAGTTGCTGTATTTAGTGACTGGCCTGCGACTACCAGCTTTTACGCCAGCTGCATGGGAATTGAGTGATAGGCCAGTAAGAGTTTTAGCTTAGTATGGGTAGAATCCCGTAGTGTAAGTAGAACCCCGCACTAAGTTACGATTTGTAAATGCCATAAAGCAAAAAGCCTCGCGATAGCGAGGCTTTTTAAAGTATGGTGCCCAGAGGCGGAATCGAACCACCGACACGAGGATTTTCAACCCTTAACGCTTGTGCATCTAACATACTGTTTTTACTACACAAACCCACAAAATATTTCCTATAACTTTCGTCTAGTTTAATATTTATGGTTAATTTAGCTAAAATTACTTTGTTTTTAATAGCTTAGAGATTTTAGCTAAACATACAATTCTTAATTTAAAAATAATGCCTTTTTTATGACTACTTTTCAATGCTTTGTTTTTTCTTATCATCTGGCAACTTAGGCGTGACCGGTGTTACTTGTGAGTAACCTCGCCGATAAACACGTTTTGTTGTTGCCACACTTGAGTGGCCCAATAACTCAAATGCCTGAGTGATTGTCTCACACTCACTTGCTGTTTTAGCTCGTAAGTCACGATCCTGAAAGCGCTGCTCTGGTTGTAACCCACCACTTTCGATTGCTGCACGCATCGCTTTGTTCCACGCAGTTCTAAAACCGTCGGGGGTCAATGCTTGTTCCTTTCGTGCATTAGCGCTTGATGCAAAGAAATACCAATGCAATAACGGCGTTCTGTGCTTTCTAGTGGTACGGTAACCATTAATTTGTTTAAGCTCGCTGATGATAAAGCTAAGGTGATCCACCGCTTCGAACTGCAACCGACTACCTGTTTTTGAAGCTTGAACTTTTAGTCCTTTTTCATCATCCCAATCTTTGCTGCTAAGTTTAAGCATATCGGTTTGCCTTAAGCCGGTTGCCAGCTTTAGCGCCACATATAATTGCAGCCATCGAGGGCAATACTTAACAAACACTGCCAATTCATCATCTGTGACTAGCCGATCTCTTGGCTGTTCTGGGTTACGTATAATTCCATGAAATGGTGTGTCGTCAATTACGCCCCAACGCACAGCATGAGACATAATGGTGCTCAGTAACGCAAACTCACGATTGCCTCTTACCGGTGCCCCCTCTCGATTTCTAAGATCGAGATATTGATAGGCATGCCTGGCTCTAAGCACTCTTGGGTTCATATGACCAAAACGCTTCATCAAATGCTTTGACGCACTAATATTACTCTTGTGTGTCGATTCTGCCTTAGTGGGTGAAATCTCTTTGAGATATCGGTCAATCAAGTCATGCATCGTTTGGCACTCAAAATTAATCGATGCGTAAGCGTAGTAATTACGAAAAGCTTCACTCAGCGTTTTACCAAGGCGGATATCTTTCTGACCACTTGCCCTTAAGTAATAGGTATTCCCTTTTTTATTAAAGATCATGCCTCTGGGCAGGTTTGCATTTTCTGCAGAACGTTTTCTTCCCATGACCGCTTACCCCGTGTACAGCTCGTCATCACTAAGCGTAGCCCCATCACGCTTAATTTGACAGCTATCACCAGCGCCAAGCTCTGTTTCAATCGTTTTACGCAAAACTTTAGGCCAGCCAAAGGCATCGAGAGTAAATGGAAGCTGTAATTGGATCAGCTGCTCAACTTGTCTTTTCTTTTGCTTTCGGCCTGTAAGCTCATTCATCTCCTGCTTATTCAAAAATAGTAAGCTATTCATTAAAAAAACCTCAAACTAAGGAAATAATGTAGAACTTATTGTAAGCATTTAAATTTTGTAGGAATAAAAAGCCGCGAATGCGGCCATGGCTTTTTATAGTTGACAATAGGTAAAAAATTTGATCGAATAAGGTATCTAATCCTATTCAGACGTACGAGCTGTACCGTTTAGATAAGAGCTTTGATGTCACTAAAATGGTTCAAATGCTATGCGAAATAAACTACTGACATCAAAGCCCACTCCATAAAGCTTTTACCAAGGAGCACTTGATGCTAAGTGTGTTGAAAAAAACAGTACGAGCTCTTTTCTTGTTTTCAATAACGCTGCTTTCTCTAATTATTCAAGCAGTATTTAAAGCTTTGTTTAACCCAAGTTCAATCGATAAAACTCAACCAATGCGTTCTGACATACATTACGATTATCAAGAAAAAAAAGTATCATCATACGATGATAGCTCAGGGCGTTTCACTAAGTTGTAAGTGCAAAACCTTAGAGTTATATTTTTACATTTGTTTTGGACTTTGAAGAAGCTGCATTTGATATAACCTGATCTTGAACTTGGCTAGCTTGCTTTCCTGAACCCTCAGCAGTACTTCCTCCACTTTTACTCATACCACTACTTCCTATGTCTCCTATCATTGAAGCAACATCGTTTGCCTTTTGTAGCATTAGCCCAATAAGCAATGGAACTGCCAAATAAAGCACTGCAACAATACTGTTCCACAAAAAAATGGTAGTAGATTGCTGTGTTCCCGTCGATATTGGTTGAAAAGCAGCACTCCAAACACCTCCCACCCCCATCAAGTCTAGCACCTTGTTATCTACAAATGAGATAAAAGCCCACCAAACCGTAAGCATCTTAATAAAACAGAGCGCGATGATCGGAACCATAGCTTTGTCTAGCGCGAAACAAGATACCAATCCGTACACTGGCAGCATAATTATTAGGATCATAATAAGTAACGCCTGAATTATAGGGAGGGCTTGTTTTACAACCTGCATTGTAGTTTTTGCTTCGAGCAGCTTTTTACCCGAGCCAAACATACCTAAAATATTGCGAAGTGAGTTCGTCACCCCTTTTTCTGAGTCAAGAAAAGCTGCTGGTGCCGAAACAGAGTCTAACGTGTTCCGCAGGAAATGTCTCAAAGCAGCATCCTCAGCTTCACGGCCTATTTCATCAACACCGAAAATCTTCATCTTGGCCATTATACTGCCCACATGGTCTTTCATTGCACTAAACCAGTCTTCAGCAGTGCAGCTGCCACCATCAAAATCCCTACCTTGCGAGTTTGTTCCATGGCACTTGCGGGTTTCTCTTATGTATTCAATCAGCCTGCTTCTGAGTCCTGTATCAAGATTATCAGTCCCACCTATCCACCATTCATTACAGTAGGGATGACCTTGATTATCCCTAAAGATAGCGTCTCTATTAGGGTTGTATGTAAATTGCTTTACAGGGTGTACAGCTTGAAAGCCGTGGGAGCCATCACCACATGAATTGGCATTTTCGCATTTGGCATACAGGCCCTGAGTCGACAAAAATACTTTTGAGCCTATCCAATTCATATCAGATGGATTCTTTTCTAAAATATTTGTTATAAAACTTGGAACGTCTCCGCTCATACTTTGCTCATATAATCTGCTGTACTTTGATTTTGCAGGCATGAAACATTCATTGGTAAAGCGCCGTACTTCAGCATATAGAGCTGGATCTTGAATAGACGCTGAGTACAAAAGGCTTTCAAACTCTCGGAGATCTTGAACTTCCCTTTTAAGTCCATTTACGCCTTCCACTCCAGCATGCATGATCCCGTTGCTTAGGCTGTAAAAAAAGCTAAAAAGAATAGGTACATCAATGTGGGCTCCTACTATTAACTCTTTGATATCTTTTTGAAAAGCTTCTTCTTTATTGCTTTTCTGGTTTTGCTTTACTTCACTGCTAGGGGCTACAATTTTAAATTGGTTAATACCAACCTTTACAAACGGTGTGTAAAATAAAATCATCACACTAAAGGCTACAATTACCTCTATTGCCGTTCTCCTCCTTGATGCTATAGCAATACTTCCTCCATTTTTTTTGTATTGGTTCAACCAGCTATCCCAAAAAATAACTAAAAATGGTACCGCTATCAATCCAGTACTAACAAGAATGGACCAAAGCATGCTATAAAATTGGAAGCTGATGATGATAAGAAATAACTCTTGTATACTCTGAACGACCATGTACTTACCCCCAAAATGCCAGCAGTACTTCGTTCAAGAAATATATAGAAATTATTTGCTGTCTCAGCGGCTTACATTGTTTTTCGATGGCTTCTTTTGAAATCAGTGGGTTGTGTTGTCTGAGCTGTTCACAAACTTTGTTAGGTAAGTATACAAAGCAATATATCCAAACTAGAAAAGCTCGTAGCACAAAAAATAGTAATGAGTATTCCCTGAAAAAATTTAGCATTGCCGACTGGAGTGAAAGGACATCTGTGTTTAATAATTTGGCGGCTAAGAATAACAAGCACCCAATCATTAGGAATGAAACACCGATAAAAACGACTAAATTTATTGAAAACTTCAAAGAAGTTACTTTGTTTTGCATCTTGTGCACCTTTTGTAGGAATGATGCATTATGCTAACTGTCAAAATTGAGGATAATAAAAAAAGCCGTGGAGGCGTCCAACGGCTTTTCTTTCTAGTTAGGTTTTGAGCTCTATTCAGCAACTCAAACATTTGAAGGTAACTCATCGACCTGGCCAGATCGATTTGCCGACGCCACTTTACGCCATTAGTGACTTGAGTTTTTCGGCTCTGCAGAGATTGAAATGGAGGCCAAGAAACCTTAACCTCCGTAGGCAAGGGTGCGAATCTATGCCTTTAATGACATAGTATCCGAAATGTAATATCGTCTTCAATCTAAATTGATCAAATAAAATAACCAATTACTTCGATTAACCTAACCTAGGCCCCAAAAATGCACATTCCTGCAGAACAAATATACAAAGAAATTAAATCAGAAGATGCTGGCGTTTGGATAGTCCCTGCGAGTAATCAAGAAACCGCTATTCTAATTAAACTTCCAACTAGTGCTGCAAAGTCTTTGATTGCTGGTTCAGAACTAGAATTGTTCGCAGGAATAATCGACAACTATTTGTGTGGTGGGGTAAAGATATTCGATGTGCCCGACGCACCTTTATTCATTTGCAAACCTCAACATCACAAGCAAGCACTTGAAAGTTTAATTAAAATTACAAGTCTAAAAAAATCACCTCTGTTCTTATACAACGAGATGGATATTTGTATAGCTTCGAGTGAAATAAGTTTCCACCATAAAGCCAAGGAGCAGTTAAACGATTATCTAGATTTGAAATACGAATTATCTTTAAGTAAAGATATTCAAAATGCAAATGCTATATCGGATCGGTTTTTAACAAAAATGCAGAACCAAAATGGTAGCATTCTGAGGTTCGAGGTAACTTGTGACCAGTGGGAAAGCTCACCAACCTCTTTTTATGGAGTAAAAAACACATATACTATTTCAATAGATGAACTAAACGAAGGAGAGGTCTTTGAGCGTGCTATATGGGCTTCTCTTGAATCAGTGTTTCCTCTAACATTAACAAAATCACCACAAGTACAAGAAGGTAAAAAAAAACGAGAGTTGACAGATATTGTAGCTTCACATCAATATGGAACATTCCTAATTGAATCCAAAGATCTGTCTGTATTTCAGGCCGGAATGAATAGAACGAGAGAAAGAAGACTAAAAGGAACTCAAAAACAAGCATTGAGAGCGATATCTCAACTTACAGGCGCATCAAAAATGGTTCGAAACGTTAGAAATATAACATCTCTGGATAATTGTAGTGTACCGTTAGTATTGAATCAACCAATGCACTGTATTGCTTTAATAACAGAGATAATGCATGAAGGCGATTGGAGTAAAGTTGTGCAAGCCCTTATTAAAGCGAATAGAGAAACTGGTGAGTTTTTTCACCTGCTGGACTTCAAAGAGTTAATAAACCTGCTCAAATTAAGCAATGGTGATTCGAGATTGTTTGATTATAATTTAATGTTAAGATTTGAAAAGCTAATAAAGCTGAAGTCAATCCACATATCTGCTTGCGCCGATTCAAAAGATCTCACAGAAGATACAATTAAAGCTTGATCACCTACCTCAATTCAAATATTTTATTAGTGTATTTACGCAATTTTGCGTAAACCCTTAACCGACGCAACTAAAGCTCGGTCCCTTGCCTAAGTTACAAGATTTTTCCGGCGTAACTATCTTCAAAATATCACTCTCATGCTTGTAGCATCGAGAGCCAAACTGATTAGCTCAGCCGCCCTTTATTATGTAACAGGGTTTATGAGTCGCCGTCTCTTTTTTCTACTGAAAAAGAGACGGCCGACAAAAACCTGCTACAGCCCTTTATTTATAGGCTATGCCAACTAAATCAGTATTCACGAAATCGCACGAAATTAGCGCTGCGACTCTTTGAAATATGAGCCTGGCTCAAATACCAGCCTTGAATGGGGCTAGGTAAGCGAACGAGTTCCCTTCTCCAAGGCAGTATTTCAAATAACTAACAAACTCCCGTGGGTAACGGTTTATCTACCCTTTGCGCTGGCAAGAACCAGTTCCGATCAAAAGCAAGCAAAGCTTTTAAAAAATTGCGTAACACTTACCAAGTTAAAAAGGGTTGATCGGAGTGAATAAACTGATTGGAGATATATTTTGAGACACGAACGGCAAAACCCAAATTCAAGGAATTTTGGGCTAAGGTCGAGAGACATAAGCAAAGCAGGCCTCAATGCGCTTAAAGAAGATATTAAGTCATTTTCTTCTATATCGACTATGCATGGTCGCTGGAACCGCTTTTGTTCTTGGCTCAAGACTGAACATCAAATAAAAGATATGCGAGATATAACACACGAGCATTTACAGGAATACTCATCTCATCTGAGTGAACGATGCAACCAGCAAAACTTATCAGCTTCAACCGCGCAGAACTACATGAGCGCTGTAAATCGAGTGATGGAAATAGCTCGAGGTGATAGAACAGTCCACGTTGCGCCAGTTGCAGAAGGTAATCTTCCTAAAAGATCGGGGATTGCAAAAACCAATAAAAGCGTTTCTCACGATGTTCATGCAAAGTCGCTGAGTGCTCTAACCCCAAGAACCGCAGCCTTGTTAGAGTTACAACGAGAGCTAGGTTTACGGTTTGAAGAATCTGCGAAGCTAGATGCTCAAAAAGCGCTGCATGAAGCCTTGCAGCTTGGATATATAAACATAAAAGATGGCACTAAAGGCGGAAGGCTGCGAACGGTACCAGTTCAAAATGATGCTCAATTTAAAGCGTTAAGACTTGCTACAACATTTCAAAATGGAAGAAGTATGATCGCACCAGGTCAAAGCTATAAACAATTCAAGCAAGACGCATACAACGAATTAAAATCACTTGATATAACATTCCATGCAGAACGCCATCACTATGCACAAACGCGTTATCATACATTGAGCAATATTGCTTGCCCTGCCGCTAGCGGCATTAAGCACGGCTTTGAACACTACCGCTACATAGCTAACACTCTAAACATTTCTCTCAAAGAAGCCAAAGATTTAGACCATCATGCAAGAATGCAGGTATCGCAAGAGCTTGGCCACGGTCGTATCGATGTAACAAACAGCTACCTAGGTTAAGTTATGAGTCAAATGAAAAAGTGGATAAAAGAAAGAACCCATGTCTACGTTCGACACGGCGGCAAAACCGCACGGCGAGCAATGGTGAAAAGGTTAATCAACATCCTTGAAAATATCGCGCAAAACGAAAAAGGTGTTAAATCTCCGCCTCAAGTCGGCCGAGCACATATTCATCGATATTATGCTAGGCACTCCCATCTAAGCTCAACGACACTGCGCGATCACCGGCTGGCAGTAGAACTGCTTTGGGAGCTGCTGAATAGAACCAACAAACCACCTTTCCCTCTTATCTAGAACGGAATAGTCACCATTGAGCTCGAGCGTAGCTAAAAAGTTGCTTGTTAGACTGGTTGGTTTATCAGGGGGCTAGCAGCATTATCGGTATTACTATCGATATGTGTCAGCCCAAGCTTATTGCGCTATAGCACCATTGTTGAAAGGGCTAACCATCAAGGGGCTCACCCCTTAATAATCCCATTGTTTATTCAATCACACCGTTCCATCTTGATTGCGGAGTCAAAATACTCGTTTTTCTATCTACAAACTCATTTTAAGCTTAACAAATAAAAATATTTATTAAGGCGGAGCCAACTCTCAACCAACTCATATGCAAATATAGCGATTGTGTGGCAACGTGGGGGCAGCTTGCGTCCCCAGTTGTCTACATGAGCGTACTCAAACGTTCAATTACAAGTCACTTTCTTCAGCTCGCTTCTGTGCTAGCTCTAGTACATCATCATATGAGTAAGCTGAGGTATAAAAAGCGTGCTCCCAATGAGGTGGAACTTCATTCATGAAAATCTCGTATCCATGCTCTTCTAACAATGTAAGCAAATGCCCTCTTTGGCTTCTGGAAATTGACCCATTCCAGTAGATCCCATTCTCTTCAATATCGTTAATCGCCGCGTCTAATAGATGTTTTCTCGCATTTTCTTTTAAATTCATAACAGCCTCGCTATAAAGTGATTTGTGTTTAACTTAATTACATGCAGGTACAAACAGCCAAATTCAAGGCATAAAAGTGCCCTAAATCAGATGAACTAATTTGTGAAGTAAAAAGCCCGAAAGCTTGGTTTCTAGTTGTGAGTAGATCTCACTGGCATGACAAAGCCAAAGGTTTTGTTTGATGACGCGATGACCGATGTCTCGCTTTTGCTGGAATCGTTTTTAGAGTGTCATAACACACAGAACGTCAACAATTGATTCTCCCCTCTTTGCTTCGTGGAATGACGTGGTTTATCAGGTACTTTTCAAGCATATTTTTTCTTTGTGCTAGATAAGAAATATGCAAAAATCAAATATATATAAATGTTCAAATCGCGATAGGGTAGATGACAAACTTAAACAAATGGGGTGAGTTATACGACATTTATAAGGAAACACACCGTTCAAGAATTGTAAAATCTCTTTATAGACACAAACCGATAAGCAAGACATGGCCATACTTTCTTGCATTTTTCATGTACCTTACAGTCTCTGTGGGCGCTTTTTTCTTAGGGAGAGACTCTAATTGGTCGCTATTTTTGGTCGCTTTAGCTGCTATTATCCTCTATGTTTGGTTAGAGCTTAGAATTCAGAATGAATACAAGAATTATTATGTTACCCATAATCTAAAGTCTCACCCTTTTATCTTGAGGACGAGATATTTAAGATATATCCTTTTTGCTGAACAACTTACTAAAAGAAAAACTTTTACTCCAGCATCTGTAGAAAAGCTCATCGAGTGGGAGGGGGTACGTAAAGAAAAATTAGAAACTAACGGCATATTCAACGCTCCAATTTTATTAATATTTTTCACTACTTTGGCAAGCTTAACAGTAGAGTACTTAAAGCAGGAAAAGCTTGTATCTTCCCAACTTATATATATAGTAGTTTTTTCTGTGGCATTCGTCGTTTGGTTTTTATGGACACTATCAGACTTATTACAAAGCCATAAGAAGAAATGCCTGGAGATTTGCCGATTTTTGAAGTGGTGGAAATTAGATTGTTAATTGATATTTGCTTATGGGCTCAGTAATGGTTGTCCTCTCACCAGTCATAAAAGAGTGACAACCCTAGAATACCCACAACAAAATAATCAAAAGGCACTCAAAAAACATAACATTTTATAGTTTTTTGGACTAATACTATTTGTTTTAACAATTTATAAAAACTTGAAAAGTCGATAGCATTTTTCTTGGCTTGTACGATATGCTTCGAGAAAGTATCTTTACTAAGATCTACATTCTAGAGCGTAATTGTCACGATTGAGCCGGAGCGAAGCCGAAAAATTGCTTGTTAGATTAATTGGTTTATCAGAGGCTGGCAGCAGCATTACTATAAATACGTGCGAGCCCAAATTTATAGCGCTATAGCACCACCGCTGAAAGGGTTAATCATCAAGGGGCACAACCCATAATAATTCCTCAATATTAGCCATGATCACAATATGATTTTTCTAGAGATTCTCTAAGTATATCAAGAGTGAAGGTACTGTTTGATGTTTTCAATCTGCAAACTCCGGTTTTCGTAATTTCTCCAGAAACAATTAAACTATCAAAACATGCTTCAAACTTAATGCTATCTACTAAATAGCGCTTATCTCTTACCAAACTAGAAAATGCCTCTTTAACATCTTTAGTTCCCGTAACAGACACCTTTGCTGTTGAGTTTTGCGATGTTCTAATGCCATATGAAGATATCTGCAGTAATTTGACATCTGTGGCACTTTCTTCAATAAGAGTAAGCCATTTTTCTAGGGATATATTTAACTCCGATATAACCAAACCGAGACCTGTAATCTCATGAAGTTTATTGATAAATTTTCTGAGGGAGCGCGGAGGATCTAAGATTACTAAATAGTTAGAATCGGAATGCCAATTGAAGTGACAAGTATAGTAACTAATTGATTCAACTTCTGCGGTACCGCCAAAAGGATCTTCAATAACAGTCTTTTGGATAATTCTTTCAATATACTTACCAACTAATTTGGTAGAAGTAGAAGCTGATAGCAAGTAGCCATTCCCCAAGTTTTCACTATATTGATTTTCCTTCATTTTTTTTGCGAGCAGGCCAATAGGTATCGGAAGCTCTGAATATAACCACTTTGCCTTTATCATTTTTAAACTCCGTATTTGCTTACCGCAAATTTAACAGCGTTCTCAGATGTATCCCTCAGCTTCATATTATACTTTTCATTTTCATGCGGCGTTGCTGCTTTCCTAGTGACATTATAATCTTGAGTTCGACTGTTGTACGGGTAAGTTCCCCTTACTGTGTACATAAAATCTTTGCATATTTTTGGATTGCCAAACTGGGCTTCAAATTCGACTTTAGCTCCCTCAAAAGCAGTATCTATAGCCGTCCAAATAATTCTATATATGTAAAAGCCTTTTTTATGCAGTTGTTTGAATTCACTTGACTCTAATACTCCTGCCCCAGCTAACGCTGCTTTGTTAATGTATGAAGCCAGCCTTGCTTCCGAGTCCCCATCATCATTTAACTCGTCTAGTTTGTCCTGTTCTAAGTGGTACACGTCTACATTTGTGACTGTATCAAAATTAAAACCAGGGACATTCCTTATCAAATAATCAAAGAAGCCACTTCTTACTTCAGCATCCGTTAGCGCCTCGAGAGATATAACAAGTTCTTCAAGTTCAGTGCCAGTATCTTTATTTACCTGTTCTGCCAACGCTTTCTTCAGCTGTCCAGTAATCTCCTTCGCCTTCTTCGTCGATGGATATTTCATGACAACCCCATCAGCTCCTTGCTCAATTTGAATTTCACATGTCTTTACTGTGCGTTGGCGCAACTCTGTTTTCGTGAAATCATGATCCACATATGTAACTTTCAGCGTTGTCGTGTTTCCCAACTTTGTGACTTTGACCGAATCGTCACTACCCGATGTAACTTGAGCCTTTACAGCATCACAAGCAATTTTTATCTGGGGAAGCTCCACATCCCCTTTAAGCTTAGAGTGAGTTGTCTTATCCTTTTTATTAGGGTTTTCCAACAACTTTCCAATCCATTTAAAGTCTTCATAGCCCATTGTTAAAGAACATATTTTTTCAATAAGCTGCTGTTTTGGCGCATTGTTTGACACTAATACTCCACGCTTACGTAGAAAACTAACCAACTCACACTGGGTGACCTTTTTATGTTTTAAAGCGTCATAAATATTCTTATCTGTGGGGATATAAATAGATGGGCCTGCAGTTTTAGACATCTTCGCGCATTCCTATTTCCATAGGGTTAAAAGTCGTTGTGAAATTAGTTATTTGCTCCGCTTGAATACTTTCCATTTGTTCCCTTCTTCCTTCATCATTTCCCCACATTTTCAGGTATTCATGCTTAGCCTTTTCAAAGTTAGTTGGGGCATGAGTACTTGCACCAGTAAACCGAATTCTTATCGTGTAATCTCCACTAAACATCTGATAATGAGACATAGCGTCAATAAGATAAATAAATTCCTCTACAGACTCACCAGATTGATGGTAGTAGATAACAAAGCCACTTTTAAAATCATCATTACCTCGATGCTTTACAATAAGCCAAGGCGAAGTGAGGGCCTCAATCGTTGCTGGCTTACCCCATTCATCGCCACACCGACGAGAACGGATTAAATCCGGATAAAAAAATGTATAATCTTTAGGGCCGGGGAATGAATCGTCAGCCTTGAGCATCTTCATATCGCTAACGACATCACACAACCTCTGAATTAAATTCGGACCCATTATTATCAGCTCATTTTCCTCAGCAATAGTGATTTCTTTGTACTCAACACTTTCTACCAATTCATGGAAATCTTTATCATATTTAGAATCATGGTTATAAATGAATAACAGCCCTGATACATCACCAAACCCAACATCGTCTAATAAAAATTTATCTTGCCAGCTCGCACTTATATTTGCGCACTCTACAGATAAAGCGAGACTTTTTAGTGCTTTAGTTAAACTTGGCCTGGATATACTCCCAGCTGCATAGCTCTTTAGATCGGTGTTTAAATATTTGGTATATCCGGAGTAAGGATCGTCATAATGAAATACGACGTCTGAAGGGTGAGTCTTTTTACAATGATGGTCTGATTCGCAACTCCAGTCCACATCTTTTGGTTTACAGGTGTCCCATTTAAACCATTTGAAAATGTCGTTAGATACAATTTTTGCAAGTTTCTCTATATTACCAGTTTCAGACATACCCCCCCCTATTCCATATCCTTATGTTCGATAATCAAGCATCGAACGCACTCTTTTTATACTATTTCAGGCTACCCCTTTACACAAGTAAAATATAATACGCTGATATTGATAGTATTTCTGTCAAGGGGTTGGTGCGGCCCGCAGGCGCTTGCGCCGAGGACTCGGCCCCTTGATAGAAAAGAAAAGTACATAAGCTTGAACAAAGGAGCTTGGTTAAGGACGAAGTCCTGCCACGCTCCTGACGTCAGAGGGCGACTCGTTCCCCCTAGAAGGGGGCGGAGGGGGTTGATACTGGCCCCTGCTGAAAGCAGGAATTGGCCAGACACTATATACACAGCTTGCTGTGTGTAATAAGTAATATTTGTATATATTAGAACAAAGATAATATTGCACTTTAACAAGCCTACTTGGCACTTTATAAAAAAAAGCCTTGCACTTTATATGTATAACTATGTTGCCACTCTAAATTCACGAGTATATCTTATTTGAATTCCTTTATTTCTTACTAGGCAACCAGCTTAAAAGGAGTCTTGTGTGAGCCCTCTCACGCGTTCAAAGACGACAAAAACCGAACACATGCTCGGGGGAAGATAAAAGTGAAAAGCCTATTAAAGTCAATGAGGGGGGGCTATAACGCCAGAGAATTTACGCAGCATTGCGATTTCTCTATTTACAAGCTCTTTAAAGTCAGAAGGAGTTATAAATTGAGTCTCAGGGCCTAGACTAGCAAGCACGCGTTGTTGAGCAATAGAGCGTTGTTCATGCCTAGATTTACCAGTCAATTGCCTCGTTATTTTTTTCTTGGATACCTCTAATTGTCGACGTTCAAATGCTTTCCGTCTCCACATCTGACGGCGTTCGATACGTAATTTGGTGATCGACATTCGACCAACTTCTTCCGGTGTTTTACCCGCTAGTAATGCATCATGTTTATAACGGCCAAGACGTTTAGCTTGTTCCTTCTCAACAGTTTCATTAGTAACGCCAGCTGCATTAAAAAACAACGTTGTCGCTTCAAAATATTTATCAATCCACTGACCCGATTCATTATCCCAAACTTGCCACGCTCTATCCGCTTTGATCCAATTCATATCAACCATATCTTTAAGTGCTCTACTGGCTCTCGATATAGACACTTTTGGAGTGTACGAGGGATCTTCTTTTATTTTTCTAAGCTCTGCATCTGAAATAGTAGTGAGGCCAGCGGCATCCGAAGCATTTCTAAGGGAGATTTCGATTTGGTGAGTAGCAAGGTTTACATGCTCACAAAATACTGCATGTAAGGCATTGATTGCATTAACACGATCTTGATAAAAATGTTTCCTACGCCCATTCCAGGAGCGGGCAAGCATAGCAACATCTGAACGAGTCACATCACGGGCTTGTGATTGGTCAACCAGTCTTTTTATAAAAACCAAGCGGTTAACGTGCGACTTGGGCACATCATATGAAGGGGCTTTGTTTTTACATCGAGTACTGTGAAGCCCACGACCGCGCTTTGATTCAAGTTTATTATCTTGAGTACCAAATAAATTTTCTCTACTCAACTCATTTTCGACAGGAACGTCGTCAGCAAATTTTTAACTACCTACTAGACACAGGATTACCCTACAGCTAAGATAGCCATATAAACACGTTCAATGTTTATTAAAGCCGCGTTAGAAACTTAAGTCGCCAAACTTAATCGAGTTTCTGTATCGCGGTTTTTTGCTTTCTGGCGTTCGCTAAATCGCCTCCGTCATGCGCGACGAAGCTATAGATTTTGTAGGAAATGGGTGTTTTTGTAGGAAACGGTAATTCTAAAATGCGCTGTAAGCGAGAGGGGATGGTGCCCAGAGGCGGAATCGAACCACCGACACGAGGATTTTCAATCCTCTGCTCTACCGACTGAGCTATCTGGGCAAATTTTTTCTAGTATCTAAATCCTTAAAAGGATTTTCAATAAAACTCCAAACGGCTCTACCGACTGAGCTATTTGGGCAAATTTTTCAGTATCTAAATAACTAAGCTATCTAGAAAACACAGGCTAACGCCTAAATAAAGTGGTGCCGACTATCCGAGTCGAACGGATGACCTACTGATTACAAGTCAGTTGCTCTACCAACTGAGCTAAGTCGGCACACTAAATTATTGGTGCCCAGAGGCGGAATCGAACCACCGACACGAGGATTTTCAATCCTCTGCTCTACCGACTGAGCTATCTGGGCAAATCTTTTTTAATGTCTAGGAAACTCTTCTTACTAAGCTAACTAGAAATTATTGGCTGACGCCTAAATTAAATGGTGCCGACTATCCGAGTCGAACGGATGACCTACTGATTACAAGTCAGTTGCTCTACCAACTGAGCTAAGTCGGCACACTAATTCGTGTACCATGCAGTTTCTGCATGCACCACATTGCTAATGCAATGATTTTAATCTGGTGCCCAGAGGCGGAATCGAACCACCGACACGAGGATTTTCAATCCTCTGCTCTACCGACTGAGCTATCTGGGCGTGCGGCGTATTAAACGGGTTTTGCGGTTCTAAGTCAACCCTTTTTTTAAATACATTTATCGTTTGCACAGTTTTCAGACAAAGCGGTTAAAATACCGCTTTTCCGATGAAAAAACACCCGACTAGCCATGTTTTACTGTATTTATCGACTTATATCTATGAATACCGCAAACCGCTCTAGGCCAACAACAAAGAAAAAGGTGTCACTTAAGAGAAATATGTGCTTAAAGGAATAAAATAGAATGGAGATACATATTCTATCTCATTCCTAAAGCGAAGCTCGGCAACAAGGTTTATCAATCCTGTTTAGAGATTGTCTTTATGTTGCGCTTCAAATCTTTGTTGCATGACCAGTATCGCTTTTTCTACCGCTTGTTTTGCATTACTTGTATCGCCGTTTGTTACCGCTAATATCGCTATGTTCTTTTCTGGCAACACTAAGTTGTCTAAATAGAAGGTCCCAGTAAAGCCATTGTGATGAAAGCTATTGTTGTTTGGAGTAAGGATCCAGCCTAAGCCATATTCTGGGCTAACCGGTGTGAGCAGTCGCGTATATGAATTAGCACCAATCAAATTATCACCACCTCTGGCACCCGCGAGATAAGCACGTAAATAGTATGACAGATCGGTCAAGGTCGTACTGACTAACCCAGCAGGTCCAACAACGTTTGGTAGATCGACCCTATCGGCCGGTGTTATTGGATGCCACTGCCCTTCTCGCATCTGATGCCCACTCGGCTGTCCTTCTGGATCTCCATAGCTAGCAGGCCCAAATCCAATATTTTCCATTCCAAGAGGAATGAATACTTCTTGCTTCACTAACGCTTCCCATGATTGCCCCGTCACACGCTCCAACATATGGCCTGCAACAACATAACCTGCATTGCTATATAGATAGGTTCCGTGAGTCACTTCTGGTTGCGTCGATAACACCTCTTGAGTCCAGGCATATCTTTGCTCGACCATGCCACGTTGATCTAAATGCCACTTACCAGAATACATGGAGTCAAGATCACGCTTTAAGCCCGAAGTCATCGAAAGCAGTGCAGTTAATGTAACAGACTCAAATTCAGGGTTAATTTTTCCGATTAACTCAGGAAAAACATCACTCACCCGACTGTCAAATCGAATTAACCCCTGCTCAACCAAGCGAGCAGCGACGGTTGCTGTCATGGACTTACTGAACGAACCAATCGACCACTTATCAAGTTTGGTGACCAGAGCTTGCCCTGTGCTCACTCGCACACCAGCTACATCAAGCTCAATCAACTCATCCCCATAAACGATAAACCCGCCAAGTGCGGGCATAGCAAACTCAGCTCGGATTGCTTCCAGTTGTTCGTTGAGTAGCCCGTCTCCCACCTTGCCATAGCGCGGCGGAGTGACGGCTATGTCTTCGCTAGCACTCTTTTCAATAACAATAGAATTGTCACTGTTATTACAGCCAGTTAGTAAGGCCCAGCCCAGCAGTGTAATAAGCCAACCAAACGCCAGCCGACTTTGACGTAGAAACATGAGATATCCTTATAAGTATTAGGTTGAACGAATACTACTTTATAAAAACGTTACGTAAAATTTAATTTTTATTAAAGTTTAATGCTTTATACATCGCAGGCGTAGTTACAATTATCGAGATAACAACCTGATTATTTTAAGATTTAAAACAATCAGGTGATCTCAGTGGATTGCCACTATTGATTGAAAAACGAGAGGTAAAAACTTGCCGAAGGTGGTAGGATTGCTACAACTAATAAGTATAAATAATTCTTTCGGGATTAAGCATGCCAAATAGCGCGAATACCAATGCAAATGGACGGATACTTTTTTTATTTATCGCAATACTGACTGTTGGACTATGTAGCGCCGCAGGTGCTTACCTACTGCCAAAGCAAGCTGACGTCCCTGCCGCACCAACCGTGAACCTACAACAACAAGCAACAACAGTTGCAACTCCCCTTGCTAAGGTGGTCACACAACACGGTTTTGACAGTGCCAAACAGATTGTATCCGCATTATTAGCATCTAACGAACACTTGGGCGCCTATTTGTACGTCAATACGGGGATGGGGCAACCAAATCTAGTATTTCAACAAAGTGCAGGTGAGCAAATCATTGCTCTGAATCGCGAAGAGTCTTATAACAAAGACACAATGCAGGTTTACCACATGCCACTGCGACTAGATGAGCAAAACGTTGGTGAACTCATTTTGACTTATACACCACCCGTTGTAACTACATCATCAGGCGATCCATTCATTGCCTATATACTGCTCGCTGCCGCTATTATTAGCGCCTTGATGATTGTTGTGATTGCGGCTCGTCGGCTTTCTGGCGCATCAAGTAACGATACTGAAGAGCTTATCTCTGAAATCAATCATCTAACGATGGATAAAAACTACAAGTCGACGGTGGGTACTTATTATAGTGGCGGTCTGGCTGAGGTTGCTGAAGCGATAAATGCGCTGTTAAAGCAAGTACAATCATCCATAGAGTCCGATCAAGCAACGCAAAATGAGTTAAAGCAGCTTCAAGAAAGTCTCGAAACTGAAGTTCAAGCCCGCACGCTGGCACTAGAAAAAGCGATTTTAAATGCGGAGCGTGCTAGTGATGCTAAAACCACTTTCTTAGCCACCATGAGCCATGAGATCCGCACGCCAATGAACGGCGTCATTGGTACTATTGATTTACTGCGTCAAACCGATCTTGACGGTGCTCAACATCGCCTCACCACGATTATTCGCGACTCGGCTTTCTCTTTACTTGGTATTCTCGATGATATTCTCGACTTTTCTAAGATTGAGGCTGGTAAATTACGCATAGACAATAGTGCTTTCTCGGTGGCTGAAACCACAGAGGAAGTCGCACGTGTGCTTTCATCAGTAGCGAAAAAACGTAAGTTAGACTTACAACTGTTTATTGCTCCTGACATTCCAACGAATTTAGTTGGTGACACCGTGCGCGTTAGGCAAGTACTTTATAACCTGTGCAGTAATGCCATTAAATTCACGACTACAGATGACTCAACCCAAGGTTATGTAAAAATCTCCGTTGAAGTTGCACAAAACACCTCGGAGCATTACACCTTACGCTTTACCGTCACTGACAATGGTAAAGGCATGACAAAAGCTCAGTTGAGAGAAATTTTTAATCCGTTTATTCAAGCTGAGGGCTCTATCACCCGCGAATTTGGCGGTACAGGACTTGGCCTTTCTATTTGTAAAAGTTTAATCGAACTCATGCTAGGTAGTATCCATGTTAACTCGGATATTGGCATGGGAAGCGAGTTTGTCGTGGAATTGCCATTTAGTGTGGATGGCAAAGTTAATTACGCGAATAAGCAATTGTTAAACGGCCGCACTGTTGCCCTACTCACCCCAAATAATGAAAGACGCACTATTTTAAATCGCTACCTTTCATTCATGGGCGCGAGTGTGATTGCTATCGATGAAAGCGAAATAACCGAACACCAGCACGAAGATAAACTTATTTGGGTGCTAGATGGTTTAGACGGCATGGACAAGGTCAATGAAGAGCTAAGAACCGTCGTTTACTCGCTTGAGAAAAACGAACAGCAAGTTGTTGTCCTAAGTAAAATGGACGAAGCCGCCCTTAATCACAAAAATATTTTCTATCTCAATGCATCACCGTTATGTAAGTCTAGCTTTATGACGGCTATCTTGGTTGCTGCCGGTTTGCATAAACCAAAGGAAATTAAACCATCACGCACTATCAACGACTTTTTAAGCGTTGATGAAGCAAGAGCAACCAACAAACTGGTGTTGTTAGTTGAAGATAACGTATTAAATCAGCAAGTGCTGACCGACCAATTACACCTGTTAGGCTATGGTGTCGAGGTTGCGGAAAATGGTGAGGAAGGCCTAGAGCTATGGAAAAAAGAGCACTTTCCAATCGTACTGACCGATTTACATATGCCGAAGATGTCGGGCTACGACATGGTCAAACATATTAGAGACTATGTAGAAACCGCAACAGATACCATTGAACAACCATACATCATTGCCGTGACAGCCAATGCGCTCAAAGGTGAAAGAGAACGTTGTGAGGCTGGTGGCATGAATGACTATATCACCAAACCTGTAGAGTTAAATGTATTAGAGGCGACGCTTAATAAGTGTATAGAAAGCTTACCAAAAGCACAGCAACCGAAACCAAGTGCTGAGCCATCAGCTGCTGTACCAGCAGCCGCTAGCCAAGTACAGCCGGGATCAGAGCAAGAAACAGAGCTGGAGCCTGAAGTTGATGAAGTTATGGTTGCAGAGCCTGAAGCTTTTGAAGCTGAGGCCAGCGAACCCGCGCCAGCTATCAATATGGACATGCTCAACAAGTATGTAAATCATGATGAAGCGAAACGAAATCGCTTTTTCCGAATGTACTTAGAGCAAAGCAGCCAGTTAACACGTGATGTAAATGGTGCGGTGATCACGATGAGCCAAGAAGAAATCATTGAAGCTTGTCATCAACTTAAGTCCATCTCTAAAACTATCGGTGCCGAAAAAGTAGCTGAAACAGCCATAGAGTTTGAGACTTTATGTAAGGAAGGCACGCTTACCACCGATCAGCTGATCCAGATGCGTGATAAATTGGAGCAGGACTTTTTAGCCGCAACCGAGTTTATCCAACAATATTTGAGTCAAGAAGCCTAATGATGTGGGGGTCGCAGCTCCCACAAATCCTGTCACCACTAGGGGGCAGGCACTGTCTCAGTAAGGTAAAGATAAATGGATCGCAGGGCCGACTTGCTCCTACACCTGCAATGAGTGGTAAATATCAACGATATTAATGCTTACGCCATTCATTTAGATATCACCGCCACCTAAAAGAATGATCCTTCCCTGAATCACTGACCGCATTTTATGCGCTTTCTGACTCCAAACACTTCCCCTATTAATTCTCACTGAGTATACTGACGCACTTTTTTAAATTAGTTAGTCGTTACATACAACAAACGCTAGTTGAAATAGGTACTGGTCACCCGTTCAAAAAAAGTACAGGCATGTCTGAGTTCATACAAGCAAATATCTGATTAAGATTTTTACTCGGTGACTCGATGAGCAATGCCAATCTGCATTGAAAAGTGTTCTATTTACCGCACGTCGCTTCAAACGTTGCACGCTAAGTACATGGCTCATTATTCAGTGTTGATTGAAAAACATTAGATGCAATAATGCATCCTTTATAAAAATGACCAGATACAACACATTGATTAGATTAGGAAGTACATATGAATTCAGTTCCGAAGGCCGGAGAATTTCTGGGTCACCCTAAAGGCCTCTTCTTATTATTTGGTACCGAAATGTGGGAGCGCTTTGGCTACTACGGTATGCGTGCCATCTTAGTTCTTTATCTTGTAGCACAAGTTCAAAATGGTGGCTTCGGTTGGAGTAATGCCGACGCACTAAGTCTTTACGGCACATTTACGATGGCCGTTTATCTCACCCCACTGTTTGGTGGTTGGCTTGCAGATAACGTATTAGGTCAGCGCAAAGCCATCATTATTGGTGGTATTTTAATGGCTGCCGGCCATTTTATTATGGGTATTCCTCACAGCGTTGTGGCAGGACAAGAAGTAAACGTCTTCTACCTTGGCTTGGCATTGCTTTGTTTAGGTAATGGTTTATTCAAGCCAAATATCTCAACGATGGTTGGCGATTTATACCAAGAAGGTGACAAGCGCCGTGACGGTGCATTCACTATCTTCTATATGGGTATCAACTTAGGTGGTGCATTAGGTCCACTTGTTGCGGGTTATGTAGCAGCGGTCGTGAACTGGCAGGCAGGCTTTATCGCAGCAGGTATTGGTATGATCATTTCTGTGGTTATGCAGCTTATCTTAAGCCAGAAATACCTTGGCAATATCGGTAAAGTACCTTCAGCTAAACTTTCTCAACAGATGTCTGACTCACAGACTAAAGAACCGCTTACGAAGAAAGAAAAAGATCGTATCCGTGTTATTTTCACCATGAGTGTTTTCTCAATTATCTTCTGGATGGGTTTCGAGCAGGCTGGTGGTTTGATGAACCTATTCGCAAACGACTATACCAACCGTATGTTTATGGGCTTTGAGATCCCGGCTTCTTGGTTCCAGTCGCTTAACTCTATCTTCATCATTGTATTTGCGCCATTAGTAGCGATGATCTGGTTAAAGCTAGATAACAAAGAACCGAACTCTCCAGTAAAGTTTGCAATTGGTCTAGTGTTCTTAGCACTTGGTTTCTTAACCATGATGCTTGCGCTTGCAACAGAAGGTGGTGAAGCCGGTGGCACACTTCAGATCAGCATGATTTGGTTAGTATTGTTCTACATGTTCCACACCCTTGGTGAGCTATGTTTATCACCGATCGGTCTTTCTATGGTAAGTAAACTGGCGCCGCTGCGCTTAGCATCACTGCTAATGGGTATTTGGTTCCTATGTACAGCTGTTGCAAACAAGCTTGCTGGCCTTGTTGGCTCTTTCATCGGTGAAGGCCAAGAAGCAATGGAAAACGCGATGAGCATCTTCATTGGTTTAGGCGGCGTTGCCTTGCTATCTGCTGTGTTAATGTATCTATTAAGCAACAAGCTTGTAGATTGGATGCACGGCGCTGAGGGCAAGCACGAACCTCATACGCAAGAACATTACCTTGCGGAAGAGCTAGAAGTATCCGCTGAGAAGCAATAATATTTGCTGTAAACCACGCTAATTTAGCGTGGTTTACCTCTCCCACAATAGCCATACGTAAAGATTTAAATACACTTAGCGCCATTTTCCCTCTCAATGTAGTCGTGTGATAAAAATCCCCTCTCTCATATAGTCCATCAACTAAAAACATAAAAACCAAATAAAATCATAGCAATATAAAAATAAAGTTACAAAATACCCCGCAAAGCACCTTGCTGTTTTTAGTCAAAATTTAAGCAAAAATAATTATCGTCACGCCTGTGTCAATTTTGTGTCTTTTACATGGCAATTGTGCAACTAAATTTACAAAGTCTCCTACTGCTATTTACTGCCTCTAACTTCCCCTTTGCAGTAATTTGATTAATCATCCAGTCATAAATACTAACAAGTCACCCAGTGCTTAATACGGGAGTAAAACAATGAGTGAAGTAAATAATCCACTAGGCCTAGTCGGCATCGAGTTTACAGAATATGCAACACCAGACGCTGATTACATGGATAAAGTATTCACTGACTTTGGATTCTCAAAACTAAAGAAATTTAAAGACAAAGATATCGTTTACTACAACCAGCACGATATTCACTTCCTGTTGAATAACGAGCGTGAAGGCTTCTCAGCACAGTTTGCTAAAAGCCACGGCCCGGCAATTTGCTCTATGGGCTGGCGTGTAGAAAATGCGCAAAAGGCGTTTGATACTGCGGTTGAGCGTGGTGCAAAACCTGCGACTGACTCAACACACAAAGACTTACCATACCCAGCGATTTACGGTATCGGCGATAGCCTTATCTATTTCATCGAAAACTTTGGTGATAAAGGGTCAATCTACGAGCAAGACTTCGTTGACCTAGAAGAGCAAAAGATTGTTGAAGACAAAGGCTTTAAGCGCATCGACCACCTAACAAACAATGTTTACAAAGGGACGATGGAAACTTGGGCTAACTTCTATAAAGACGTATTTGGCTTTACTGAAGTTCGTTACTTTGACATCAAAGGTCAAAAAACGGCACTGCTTTCTTATGCACTTAAGTCACCATGTGGCACCTTCTCTATTCCAATCAACGAAGGTAAAGACGACAACAACAACCAAATCGATGAGTACTTAGATGAGTACAATGGTCCAGGTGTACAGCATTTAGCATTTTTGACTGACGACTTGGTTAGCTCACTAGATAAACTAGACAAGAGCACCATTGCCACCTTAGATATCGTAGATCACTACTACGACACTATCTTTGACCGTGTGCCTTGGGTTAAAGAAGATAAAGAAAAGATCAGACAGCACCAAATCCTAGTAGATAGCCAAAGCGAAGACTGCTACCTACTACAGATCTTCACTAAAAACCTGTTTGGCCCAATCTTCATCGAAATGATCCAACGTGTTGACGATGGCGGCTTTGGTGAAGGTAACTTCCAAGCGTTATTCGAGTCAATTGAGCGCGACCAAGAGCGCCGTGGTGTAATCTAAACACACATATCAAATTAATAAAAAAGCAGCTAGTGATAGCTGCTTTTTGTGGTTTATCAAATTGCTATTACGACTTGAGTTTTTCACTTTTGACCATAACTCAAGTTGAAAGCCAAAATTAAAGGAAAGGCAATGTCTCAAATTAATGAAACACACGACATCCAATTAACAAGTTGGGTAGCTAGTGCGAATGCGACTGGAACTGATTTCCCTATTCAAAACTTACCTTTTGCAGTATTTCGTCGTAAGAACAGTAATGAAGAGTTTCGCGGCGGTGTTGCGATTGGCGATCAAGTACTAGACCTTGGCGCTGTTGTTGACGCTAACCTATTTACAGGCGATGCAGCTGAGGCCGCCGAAGCTGCAAATGCCCCAGCATTAAATGAATTTATGGGTATGGGCCAGCAGTACTGGTCAGCACTTCGACTTGCCCTGTCTCGCGCATTACGTGAAGGTTCTGAGCTGCAATCAAGCCTTGAAGGCGCATTGGTTGCACAAGATGACGTGGAATATGCTTTGCCTTGTCACATTGGCGATTACACCGACTTTTATACCTCTATCTATCACGCAACAGCGGTAGGTAGCCTGTTCCGTCCTGATAACCCACTGCTACCAAACTACAAGTGGGTACCAATCGGTTATCATGGCCGTGCATCGTCAATTGGTGTTTCAGGTCAAACGTTCCCTCGCCCTAAAGGCCAGACCAAAGCACCAGATGCAGATACGCCGTCATTCGGTCCTTGTAAGCGTCTAGACTACGAATTAGAGCTAGGTATTTACCTAGGTAAAGGTAATGAACTTGGCGACTCTATCGCAATTAAAGACGCTGAAGATCACGTTTTTGGTTTTTGTTTATTCAATGACTGGTCTGCACGTGACTTGCAAGCTTGGGAATATCAACCATTAGGTCCATTCCTTGCGAAAAACTTTGCTTCAACGGTTTCTCCTTGGGTTGTAACCACCGAAGCACTTGCACCATATCGTACTCAATGGCACCGTGATGAAAACGATCCACAACCACTAGAATACTTAGAATCAACGCAAAACCGCGAGTCTGGTGCTATTGATATTCGCATGGATGTCTTACTAGAGACTGAAAAAATGCGTAGCGAAGGCGCTAAACCAAGCAAACTGTCTGAATCCAGCTTCAAGCACAGCTATTGGACAGTTGCGCAAATGGTTACACACCACACTGTGAATGGCTGTAACTTCTTACCGGGTGATATGCTAGGTTCAGGCACGCAATCAGGCCCTGAGCATGTAGAAGCGGGTTCATTACTCGAACTATCGCGCGGCGGTAAAGAAACTATCACGCTTGCAAACGGCGAAGAGCGTAAGTTCCTAGAAGATGGCGATAAAGTAATTATGCGCGGTTGGTGTGAAGCCCAAGGCTACAACCGTATCGGCTTTGGCTGTGTTGAAGGCACTGTACTTCCAGCAAAATAATCGCAATTATTCGTGCGTTAATCGCAATTTTATTTACTTTTAAATCAAAGGCATGATGATTTCATGCCTTTTTTTAGTTCTAAAAACTGGAAATTTGACTAAAAATTGTTAGAGTGTAGCGCTGATTTAAATCCGAGGTTGAATGTTGCAAGTACTCAAGCACCTATATCTAAAGCTGTTTAAGCCGACTCAATTAATTGTTCGTCAAGACGCAACTGTCAAGATGCTGAAACTGCCATCTTGGGTTCAAGCTTGCTCGATTTTGATTTTGCTTGCTGTCGCCATTTGGATAGCCAATGCCTCACTCAAATTACAAGAAAACGGTGACCAGCTCACTAAAGAGCAACAAAACTTAGCGCAGCTGCAAGCCAAGTGGCAAAAAGAAAAATCACAGCTTCAAGCACAATTAGCACAGCAAAAAGGCATGCTTGACCAACTGTCACAGCAGCACAGTGTGCTTGAATCATTGGTTGATTCGACTCAAACAACTGACGACAACGTAGTGGAAGGCGAGCTAGAAGAAACACCGACAGACCTTAACAGCTCACAACCAAGTACCACAACCGAATTTGCTCCCCAAGCCAGTCACCTACTCATCCAGCAACGACAGCTCAGCGAACAACTTGGGCAATCGTTCAGCGCTGAAATTGCAGCGATGCAAGAATCCATCGACAGTGCAGGGTTACAATTATCATCTGACTTCTCAGAAGCACAAGGTGGTCCCTACTTCCAAGCCGACTTAGAATTGGTAGAAGCCAGCTTTATTAATGCCATTGACCAATACGCTGTTTATGCGCAGTTAGCGACGATGATTGGTCAACTGCCAGATACATTGCCTGTCGCTCAGGAAAAATATTATGTCTCCAGTGCTTTTGGTTTTCGTAAAGACCCGATCACTGGTCGCCGTGCCTATCATAAAGGTATCGATCTCGCAGGTTGGCACAAGACACAGATCGTAGCTCCAGCTTCTGGCACCGTTAAACGAGCGGGGAAAAATGGCGGCTATGGCAACTTTATCGAAATTGAGCACGCCAACGATATCACCACACGCTATGGTCATCTTCACACCATCAAAGTAAAAGCGGGTCAACAAATCAATAAAGGTGATGTAATTGCATTAATGGGTAGCACAGGAAGAAGTACGGCGACACACTTGCACTATGAAGTGATTCAAGGTAAAAAACACCTAAACCCAATTAAAATCGCTCGCGCATTCAATAAGTAACATATAATTGCAATTGCGCTGCGGTAGCGAGGCACTCGTGTTTAACTCTTTTAAAAATCAACGAAACGACGTCCCGGCCATTATTGCTCAAAGCACTAAAGTCACGGGCGATATTGTCTGCGAAGGTGAACTGCAATTAGATGGTACCGTCCATGGTAACCTCGACATCGAAAAACTAATCATCGGCAATAAAGGTTTAGTACAAGGTAATATCCAAGCCAATGAACTGACGATATTAGGTAAGGTCGAAGGTGATATTCAGGCCAAACAAGTTACGCTGCTTCCTAGCGCTCAAGTATTTGGCAATATCGAACACGAGACCTTAACGATTGAAGCCGGTGCGCATGTCGATGGTAAACTGACGCACCGTAACGAGCGGGCCAATAACGTCACGGCAATTGACTCTGCTGACGATCAAATCATAAACAATTAAGATCTTTTCGCGCTGATATACATGTTAATGTCGGCGTGAAACACTTTCTCTCCCGCAGTATTAAAAACTTCCACCGGTACAACTAGCTCTTCTTTATCTTGCCATGTTCGCGGATATTCTATTTGCGCCACGGCATGTAGATCGGTCTCGGCTTTAGCTAGGTATTGCACTGACATCCCCTTTGGGATCCAGCGATGGGTTTTATGGTCGATGGTCGCGTCTGTCATGACTCCAGCACACAACTCCGCAAGATTACACTGAGCAATAGCGTGAACCGTACCTATGTGGTTATGAATGGCTTTACGGTTACGAATTGTGGCCCTACAAACGCCGGGCTTCAATTGTGTGATTTTAGGCTTAATGGTGCCAAAGTAAGGTGCCTTACGACATACCGCCTTACTGAACATCCATTTACCAAATGGCAACCAACTCATCCTTTTATAAATTTTTAAAAGTGGTGCAGACATAAGATTTTTCTAAAATGATTTTGCTTAAAATTAACACATCTGACCAGTTAATCAACCGTCTACAATTATCAGCGAATAAAATATCTTAAAAATTTGCTAAATCGGCGCTTTGTCCTGTCTTTTCTCATTCTCCACAATACAATAACGGCCAAAAGGAGACGCCATGACCCAATCAAATTCAAAAGCACTGATTTTTATTCTCGCTTTACTTGTTATCTTTTGCCCTTTAGGTATCGATCTCTATCTACCTGCGTTTGTGGACATGCAGTCCAGCCTTCAAGTATCAGAAAGCCAAATTCAGCAAACTGTGAGTATTTATATGTTAGCTGTGGGTCTTGGACAATTGATTGCAGGTCCGCTTGCGGATAAATATGGCCGTAAGCCAGTCGCACTGGTTGGAATCGTGTTGTTTGCACTTGGCGCCGTGATGGCAAGCACAGTCTCCACTTGGCCACTTATGATGGTAGCTCGAGTGCTACAAGGCCTGGGCGCTTGCGCCACTTTCGTCAGCGCTTTTGCTATTGTTCGTGATAGCTTTGGACACAAAGGCAGTGGCCAAATGATCACTTACCTCAACGGTATTGTATGTTTTATCCCAGCATTAGCCCCTATTTTAGGTGCATGGCTCACCGTCGAATTTGGCTGGCAAAGTAATTTTAGCTTTTTGTTTGGCTTTGCCGTTGTTGGCCTCATCTTGGTTTCTCTTATCTATAAAGAGACTCGCCCCGAAGATACACATTACAGCGGTCATATCCTTGATTTGAGACGTTTTAAGCCGATGCTCAGTAGCACGACTTTCATTTACAATGCCGCCTTAGCGATGCTTGGTATGGCTGCAATGCTGGTATTTGTGATTTCGGCTCCGGGGTGGATCATGGCAAAAATGGGCGGCAGTGTTTCCGACTTCACGTTTTGGTTTACTGGCAATGCGGCGCTGAGTATTGTCGCAAGTTTTATTGCTCCCCACTTCATCAAGCGCAATAGCCAGAAGTCACTCACCTTTGGCCTTGCCGTTTTTAGCTTTAGCGGCCTGTTGTTACTGGCTTTGCCACAAACTGAAATAGCGCATTTTGTATTGCCTATGTATATGGCGTCAGTCGGCTTTGCATTTACAATTGGAGCAGCGGCAGGTAAAGCATTATCTGGGTTTGCGAAACAAGCTGGGACGGCTTCAGCGTTGATTGGGGTACTACAGATGAGTGGCGCAGGGGTGCTTGCAACCATGACGCAACCACTAGCATTGGATGCCCCTATTCAACTCGCGTTGCACTTACTACTCGCACTACCTTTCCTGCTATTGCTGGCTACAAAGCACCGTCATCAGCTTCACAGTGCTGCTTAATTAGAATTGATATAATAGCAATTATCAGTACAGTTCCTTTATTAATAACTACGATGTATGGTTAGACGTCCTATCATAACCATACATTATATTAAAGTAATTAAATATTCTTATTAATTCCACAAATCTGCATAATTTACTCTTTACGAGTTCTTGTTATTGGTTATATGCTAACCACTGTTAAGAAGTTGTTAGTTTTTATTAACAACAATATTCACGCAATGTAACTGAGAAAATAACAATGAAATTAAACAAGTTAACTGGGGCACTAATCATCGCTGGCGCTTGCGCTATGTCACAAGCACAGGCATCTGACGATCGATACATCATTCAGGTCGATAATTCGAAAAAAGGCGTCGTAAAAGCACTTGCTAAAAAGCTTGGCGCTGAGCTGCACGTTGATGGCGATGGCTTCTTCGCTGCAACTTTTACTGGCAAAGATCTTAGTCAAGTAAAAGGCTTATTAAACAACCCACACATCAAACTCGTTGAAGCAGACCAAAAGCGTTACCCACTGGGGATTTATAACGACGACGCAGGTAACCCAATGCAGCAACAGGTTACGCCTTATGCTGTGTACCAATCACAAGCTGATCAACTTACTTTCGATGCGAATGCAGGCATGAAAGTATGTGTGATTGACTCAGGTCTTGACCAATCAAACACTGATTTCATTTGGGGTAATATCACCGGTGATAATGACAGCGGCACAGGTAATTGGTATGAAAATGGTGGTCCACACGGCACACACGTAGCCGGTACTATCGGTGCTACTGACAATAATATTGGTGTTATCGGCATGGCACCTGGCGTGCCAATGCACATTATTAAAGTATTTAACGCAGAAGGCTGGGGCTACTCTTCTGATCTTGCTCACGCAGCAAACCTATGCTCACAAGCAGGTGCAAACATCATCAATATGAGTTTGGGCGGCGGTGGCTCAAACAATACAGAATCAAACGCATTTGAAAACTTCCGTAATGCTGGTGGCTTAGTGGTTGCGGCAGCTGGTAACGATGGCAACAATGTTCGTTCATATCCTGCAGGCTATCCTTCAGTAATGATGATCGGTGCAAACGATGCAGATAATCAAATTGCAGACTTTTCTCAGTATCCAAGCTGTACTTCTGGCCGTGGAAAACGCGCGACTAACGACGAGCATATTTGTGTAGAGGTAACTGCAGGCGGTGTTGATACACTTTCAACTTACCCAGCAGACATGGCGACTTCTTCAAGCATGACCGCTGACGGTGCGGCGTTTGCAAGTTCAGCAATGGAAAACAGTGGTAACGCTTCAGGCTCGCTTTACTTTATGGGCACCGCTGAAGCAACTGATGGCGCTGCAAACGGTAAGGTGTGCCTAATTGACCGTGGTAATATTTCATTCCACGATAAAGTAGCAAACTGTGAAGCATCTGGTGGTATCGGTGCGATTATCGTAAATAATGAAGCTGGCATGCTATACGGCACTTTAGGTGATACTAACAGCACATCAATCCCAGCGGTTGGCGCTGCATTTGAAGATCGCACTGCGTTGATGGCCGCTACAAACGCGAACATCAGCATTGGTACGAGTGATTATGGCTTAATGAGCGGCACGTCAATGGCGACTCCTGCTGTTGCAGGTCTTGCAGCATTGGTATGGTCTAACCACCCAGAGTGTACTGGTGAAGAAATCCGTAGTGCATTAAAAGCAACCGCAGCAGATGCGGGCGCTGCAGGTAAAGATGTGTACTTTGGTTACGGTATCGTTAAAGCAGCAGATGCGAGCGCTTACTTAACCGCTAATGGTTGTGCTGGCGGTGGTACAGGCTCAGGTGACGGTGATAACACAACGAGCGTTGAGCTTTCAGCTTCGGGTTATAAGCAAAAAGGTAACAGTTATGTTGACTTAAGCTGGAACGGCGCAAGCACGTCACAAGTCGATATTTATCGTAACGGTAGTAAAATTGTCACAACTAGCAATGATAATAGTCATACAGACAGCATCAGTGTTAAAGGCGGCGGTACATACGGCTACCAAGTGTGCGAACAAGGTAGCACTGCGGCCTGTTCAGCAACACAAACTGTTGTGTTTTAACTCCCAACCAATTCAAGAATGCCGGTCTTTTGATCGGCATTTTTTTATTCTACTACTCTTCCCATCTTTTGTTGATAGCTTGTTCATATCCCTCTCTTAAGATCTGGACACAACGAGTAAGCCTGTATCCACAAAGATTTGTTCATTTCCATTTCACTTCTACACTCTATAATGGATTTGGACAGTCACAGAAGGAGTTCATGAAATGAGTACATCGGGTTATACCCCACCTAAAGTTTGGCAGTGGCCATGGCAAAGTGGCGATGGTAGTAAGTTTGCAAATATCAACCGCCCTACTGCAGGCGCAAGATTCGAAAAGTCCCTACCGCAAGGCAAACACCCGTTACAACTCTACTCCCTCGCGACCCCAAACGGCGTGAAAGTGACTATCTTGCTAGAAGAGCTTTTAGCTGCCGGGGTAAAAGAAGCAGAATACGATGCCTTTTTAATTAATATCATGGAAGGTGAGCAATTTAGCTCAGGATTTGTTGCACTTAATCCAAATTCTAAGATCCCCGCGTTATTAGATACCAGCACCAAGGAACCTACCAAAATCTTTGAATCTGGCTCCATTTTGCTTTATTTAGCTGAAAAATTCCAAAAGTTCATTCCTCAAGATCCCACAAAACGCACCGAGTGCCTCAACTGGTTATTTTGGCAAATGGGGGCTGCACCACTACTTGGTGGTGGATTTGGTCACTTCTATGCCTACGCACCCGAGCACTACGAATATCCAATCAACCACTACACGATGGAAGTAAAGCGCCAACTGGACTTACTAAATCAACACCTAGCCACAAGAGAGTATATTTGTGGCGATGAATACACTATCGCTGATATGGCAATCTGGCCGTGGTATGGCGTGCTAGCCCAAGGACACCTATATGATGCGGCAGAGTTTTTAGACGTCAATGGCTATGAACACGTGATCCGCTGGGCTGGACTCATCGCCTCAAGAGAAGCGGTCAAACGCGGAAAAATGGTAAATAAAACATGGGGAGAGCCTCATGAGCAGCTTCATGAAAGACACGACGCCAGCGACTTTGATACCAGCACCCAAGACAAACTAGAACCATAACCTTATCTTGGTTTAATTCTTGGTTTAACAGGGGTTAGCTCTATCTATCAGGTTTGATTAATCAGATTTAATCAAACCCGATTGTCTGTGTATCAGAAAAGAATAGTGTTAGCACCTTGCTAGAAGCGTAAAACGCTTTGGTGGTATTCTTCAACGGATTTGTAGCACTTTAGCCAGCACTTTCTTATTAGAGCGTCGAACACATCTGCATTAGTGTTTACCCAAAGATATGAAATCCACTTTGTAATCTTCCGACGATCGCGACTAAACCGCTTCCCATTATCACACCTATAAGAAGCGTTCCGAAAATAAGACATACATAGAGTAATGTCCAAGCACTGGAAGATTTTGCTCCCCCCTGCCCCTCTGAAGTATTGTCGGAACATCGGTAGATTCTACGCAGGCTTCTTTCCACCCCAAAAACAGTGCCACCGATCAAGCCAAAAAGCAGTGCGACCGCGAAAGTAATAGCCCGATACTCCGCATTATCAAAACCATCCCATAAAAGAATAGCCCCGTTGATCCAAGCTAAACCAGTACAACCCCACGAGGCAAATAGATAGATTATCAGCATGCGTTTCATTGATTACCTACTTTCGGTAAAACGACTATTGAAAATAGTCTATCAGCGCTAATGATTGATGTTCAGTTTTATATGCTTCAATATCGTAAAACTTAACCACGTTTTCGTCGGAAAAATAGCTAACAAAGCAAGACTGTTATCTCTTGATAGCTTATTAAGAATTAACCGAGATATTTCTAATTCTGGAAATTGCACTTAAATTCTCTTTGAATTAACGCCCGCAGAAGACGCGCCGTATTTTGGCGTCGCTCTTGCTGCGATTGTTATATGGTTTATTATTCAGGTCTAAGTGTCTCAAAAAACTGCGCATCCACCCAATATACATCGGAATCTTCTGAGCTAATCTTTCTATTAAAGAAAAAATATTTTCCGTCTGGCGATACGACTCCTCCAGTGTCCGGACCTTCTGTGTTTATCTTATCCCCTAAGTTAATGGCGGCCCCCCATGAACCATCTCGCTGTCGAAAACTTATATACAAATCCGAATCGCCGTACCCGCCTTCTCGTTCGCTGTCCCAAATTAAATAACTTTCATCTGGGGCAATGAAGGGGTGAGCTGTCCATTTTCCTGCGTTGATTTCTTTGCCAAATGCTTTTGGTGCTTCCCTATTTCCATCTATCAACCTGGAATACCGAATGGTGCCAATCTCTGTTCGTTCATCAAAAACGTAGGTGCCATTAGCGGAAGCTGTAAGGACCATGATAGGGATGCCCTCAAACGGGGGACCAAGACTTTTTAACTCTGACCAACCTTTATCGGTGCGCTCCCTATACTTATTTCCAGAGTGCATCGTTTTACCATCAGGCGAGATAGATCCACCCATCCGGGGGCCCAATACTGTCTCGTGCCATTGATTATTCTCGAATTTAAAAACAAGCGTCGTACTTTTTCTACTTTTTTTATTGTTCCTAGTAAAATAATACTCTTTCATGTCGGGTGAGAAGCGCCCGGTCCAATCACGATGCTCTTTCGATACAATACCAGGGGCGAAAACTTCAGGCATTAAGCCAGGAGGATGTTGCCCAAGATAAGGGCCCTCTAACACTGAAAAGTCATCCTGAGCATGACTTCCACTACTCATTATCAACACAGGAAGTAGCAGAAATACGAAACGGTAATTAGATTTCATGATTTTTGTCCTTATTTTATAATCAGCAAATTATTTCACATCGATTAAATTTGATAAAATTAGCTGTCAAATTAACCAAACTGACTTTTAAATACTTGACGTCCTAATGACTTTTAAATGATTTTGTTCTGACGGCGATAATCAACTTATTGAGTTACATATAACGCCCCGCTTAACGGCGAGCGTTAGCGAGTCCGGTGGAGGCCACGTTTTTTTGTAGCCGCAACGAATTTGAGCGGCTTGTTAGGCATTTTTATAGCGACTTAAATATACTTACTAATGAACTTAATGGGGTTGAATTATCAAATTCATGCATGGTATTCCCTTGGGTGCTACCCTCACGCATTTCAATTTTTTCAGAATCATGATTGTATGAAAACGCGTACTTTGTACCACTGATAGTTACCCAGAGAACGTTTTTTGTGGCGTTTCCGTGAGCCATTACTTTTATATTGGCATCATCTTTTCGCCATAGTATGGCACCTGCCAAAGCTAACGATATTTCTTCAACATTCCCCGCATGATGATCTGCACGAGACATCACCCCTGAAATATACTCAGAAAGTAGATTTACATCTTTAACGGTCAATGCCATGTCTAAACTTCCTTATGCCTAACGCCTTAATAACCGGCGCAGCTTTGCTGCGTCCGGCACCGAAGGTGCGAAGTTAATTAATTTGTTATAACTTACCATTCAGCCTAAAAAGTTCTGTCAAATCACTCCATCCAGCCATTTCTATTACACTTCCAGCTTGAACAAGAATGATTTCAAATATAATGTAAATTGATAAAGCATAAATACAAGTAGTTAAGAGTGCCGCGACTAGGTTTCGACCAGCCCAGAACAGGTATTCCGCTCTCGCTCCCCTTTCAATAATGGTCATGTTCTTTTGTTTTTCTAAATCGCTGCCACCAAGTTTTTCACTGTTTATCTCGTAGGCTTGTTTTACTAAGTCTAATATTTCAAAGGAATTATGTGCTATAAGTAATAGATTGCACATAAATCATACAGACAATTAGACATGGCACTTAGTTCAAATTCATTAATTCACTTTACAAATACGAAGAAAGCACTTCTTGGAATATTAACATCAGGATTTAGAGTAAGTTATTGTAAAGAAACTGTTTTCTTGAATAATAAAGAATATGTAATGTACGTGCCAATGGTAAGCTTTTGCGACATTCCATTATCGCAAATTAAAGATCATGTCAAAAAGTATGGCAAATACGGTATAGGATTAACAAAAACTTGGGCTGAACAAGCAAAACTCAATCCAGTATTGTACATAGAAAAGCAATCTAATATTGGTCAGTGTTTAGACCTAGCTTACGACAAGTTTGTACATGAAATTGAAGGTGATATCGACCATTTACCAAAAGCAAATCGCTGTTTCTACGATGTTTTCAGATACATCAAGAACTATGAGGCCGATTTAATTCGAAAGAGCACTGTTTATGAAAACTATAGATTTTATGATGAGAGAGAGTGGAGGTTTGTGCCTGATACTTGTGCAGATTGTCTAATGGTTATGGGAGAAGAAATTTTTAATAGTTCAGAAAATGATCCTTTGCGATCAATCGCAATGCAAAAAATTAAAAACCAAGTATTAAAATTTGATATCAGCCATATCAAGTACCTGATTGTTAAAGACGAATCAGACATTAAAACTCTTGTTCACCATCTCAAACAAACAAACGGAAACATTCCTTATGACGATATGGATAAACTACTAACGCGAGTTCTTACAGCTGAGCAGATACACACGGACTTGTAACTTGAGGTTGCACATAACGCCTCGCTTAACCGGCGCAAAATAGCAGGCTAAAATTAGCGACGAAGGAGCGCAAGCCTGCTGTTTTGCGTCCTTTTTGGTTAAAGCGTTTGTTAGGAGTTGATAATTCTCCTCCCAATGAACTGTATTGAAAAGAGAGTAAAACCTAATATTCCAACAATACCTGTATGCGTTTTCACCTGCACCCAAACTAGTGCTTTTATTGAGTTTTCTAGAGACCAAACTAAAAATTGGTAAGGTAGGAAACCTACAAAAAGAGGCAAAATTAATGCAGCGACCAATGAAAGGAACCAATAAATCGGCGCAGCGTTTAGTAACCAATTCATGAAATTAAAATCAAATTTATAAAATACTAAAAATATTAATGCAATGCCTATTAGATAAAACCCTAAAAAGAATAAGTGAACAGCATTCCTTTCAATGAATGTAAGTTTTTCGCTCTCGCCATCTCCAACCCATTTTATTTTAGGGTTAACATGAGATAACAATGGTCTTATAACCCTTTCAACAAATGCATTTAAATTGTTGAGTTTTATTGCTTCTACTGCCAGTAGGAATACAGCCAAGAATTCCACGATATCAAAGAACAAAGACAATTCTAAATAAACTCCTAACGCCTCAGTTAAAAGGCAAAATTTGGTTGGCTATAATGTGAAGCAGAGCGAAAACAGCCAACCGAATTTTGTCCGCTTTTAAACTGTTTGTTATACGTATCTTACACCTATTTCTCGCGGCTTAATTGTTCAAGGTAACTTTTTAATCTTACAAAATCTTCAAGCCCACGTTTATGTGTTTGATATTCTGGCTCCCAATATGCTACGGCAGTGTATTGATACAAAGAGCTTTCTAGCATCCAAGTATCTCCATCCATTCCTAGAGTTTTATCTTTCGGAAACACCAGTGCTTTCTCTAACTTACTAACTAACTTTGAGTACTGTTCTTCTGTTAATTCAATACGTTTCTTTGATTTAATACCTTTCCAGTCATAACCACCAGCGCCCTCATAAGTTGTAGTTATTAACTGATAGGGTTTGTGCCTAGTAACCTCATAGATAACAGGGTTCGAAAAAGTAGGTACTACTTTCATTTTTAAGACTGGTTGAAGATAAAAACCAGGGTCAGTGTATTCGATGGTATTTCGAGTAGATTTACAGCCAACAATTGAAAGTAGAATCAAAAAAATTGAAAAGTATTTCATATTACTACACCGATCCTTCGATACGTATAACATTTTAGTATTTATGCGACACGTAGTTTGTGTTGCATAATCGCTTGTTGGACTGAGCTGCTACCTGCTCGGTGTGACAGAGTTGGTGTTGTTTATGCTGTAGGAATTTGCTTTTTAGAGGCTCTCACTTTCCTAGCTAGTGTAATCAGTTTAGCTAGTGTAATCAGTTTAGCTAGTGTAATCAGTTTAGCTAGTGTTATGTAAGCTTTCCCTGCATTGCTCAGCGCTTATTATGTATTCATTACACCTAAATTTGCCTTAATAAGCAATTATATTTTTTATGCACACATAGGCCGCTAGCCTGAGCAATTAAGCAGGTTAACTAATTGATTTTACGCAGCTATCTAGCAGCTAACTCGTTCGGTCTACTTTGGTCGGTGTTGCATCTAACTTGAATACGCCAATTAGCCGCAAGATACCTACCTTACAATGCTGACAAGGCCAATTCGGTATCAATGTCACGTTTTCTCCTGTCTTTGGCCTCTTTGCTCTGCATGTGCATGACGCCTGCGACCTTATCAGCGCTAACTTTCGCTTGCGACATGCATTGGCTAAAAAACCGTAATGCCGAATACGCATAAATCCTTTCGGTAGTACATGCTGCAAATAACGCCGTAAGAATTCGTCATTACTCAGTGTCATCACTTTATCAAGATTATCATCTGCGTAATCTCGGTATTTGAAGCTCACCGACTGTGCATTTGCTGATACTAAACGTGATTCAGACATCACCCCTTTTCGGGTATACCGTGCTAGGTAACTTACTAGCTTTTCACTGTAAGCTAAACAGGCTTTGCTATACACGCACCATTTTGCCGGCGTGTTTATCTTCACGAATGAAGTATTAAACTCATTAAGCGCCGCTAGCATTTTTCCTCTAAAGACCGTTGATAACGCTTTAACGGGATATAAATACCCTTTTTCTATCTCATTCCATTGGAGCTTATTGAGCGTACCTGCTGGGATTAAACAGTGTAAGTGAATATGCTGACTTAAATTTTGCCCCCAAGTATGCAAGACGCTAGTCATTCCTAATTGGCCATGCCCTTTTCGGTTAGCAAATTTACTCAGGGTTTGCCATGCGGCCTTGAATAAACACTGATATAAGGTACTTGGATTATAGTGAGCAATGACATTAAGTTCATGAGGAAGCGTAAAAACAAGGTGAAAATAGCGACATGGCAATAAGTTTTCTTGCTGCTTTTGTATCCACCTTGTCGTTGCCATTCCTTGACATCGTGGACAATGCCGATCTCGGCAACTACACCCAATCTGCTGTGACTCACCGCAGTTATCACATTGCCATGTTTGATAACCGAGCTGACCTGTTCTGCATGATTGAAGGTGCTGACAAACACGCAATTGTTGGTAGCTCACTGTATGATTTTGGCGGTAATTACTAAGACTTGAATTTAAAATATCCGCGAGATGTAAAGTGCTCATGGTTTAACCCAACTTGCGAGTAAATCAACACCGCCATGCCCCAATTCGGGTAACCAATGTAAGTAGCTTTGCGTGGTTTTAATATCACTGTGTCCAAGCTGATGTTGAAGTTGGTGCAATGGCATGCCTGATTCAAGTTGATGTGTTGCATAAGCATGGCGTAATGCATGTGGATTACAGTGAGTTAAACCGCAATGTTGTGCATGCTCACGTAATGGTCTCCTAAAGCTTGATGCTGACATGGGTTTATCCATTAACCATCGTGAGTAAAACATCCACTTTGTTGGGTGATACATTTTCCAGTAACTGCGTAATTGGTTGAGTACGCTATCGGAGGCCACTACATAGCGTGACTTATCTCCTTTACCTTGCTCAATCAAAATGGTTTTTCGCTTTCCATCAATGTCTTGCACTTTAATATGTAAAAGCTCACCAATGCGTAAGCCACAACCATAGCAAACCACAATTAACGTTTTTAATCGCATATCCGTACAGTTTTCTATCAGCCGCCGAATATCATCTCGAGATAAATAGGTTGGTGCGCGAGTCTTTGCTTTTGGTAATGCGATATCTAGGTTCAGCGGTCGATGTAAAATATGTTTAAACAAAAACCAAATACTATTTATTTGTACTTTTTGGCTTGCTCTAGAGAGCTTACGAATTGCCGGATCGTTAAAAAAGATATTCAGTTCGTCATCAGTAATGGAATCGAGTGGTTTATTGAAATAGTGACTCAGTTTAAGTAGATGCTCACAGTAACTTTTGCATGTACGTTGCGAATACCCTCGGTAGGCTATTTCTGTTTTGACTTGTTCTATGAGTGGATTCATGACTTACCTCCAAGTTATGGGATAACCTCAAGGTAAGTGTGGCTCAGTTGGTGAGAGTAGGATCTCCGCGTAGCGGCTTAGTTCAACAATTTAATAGTGCGCAAATCGCGCATATTTCTGATTTGCAATCGCGCACTTTTATGATTGATTTAGTTTTAACAAAATTGATAACTCATTGCCAACATTATTAAAAGTTCAAGTTACGATTTTTTGAGAAAGATAAAAATGCGCAACTTGCGCATTTTCTTGAATATGGGGGAAATAGCTCTGCTTGTTAATTCTGGTTTTATCTCCTGAAGCAGCAAATTTGCCTGCAAGCACCAAACAAAACTGTCAGCACCGTTCTCCTCCCTCATCACACCCGAAAGTAAAGTGCCAATGAGTCATTTCAACGCATGGATGCGTGAAAAGCTGTGACAGGGCCAAGGATGTCCCTTACACAGCGGTGACGTTCATATTGGCAATTTACTTGAGGAGACAGTGTGATGTTGGGAGTGCCCTTTCTTTTGCTTACTTGTTCTTTGGGCATCAAAGAAAAGTAAGTCGTAGCCCATGGATGGGCGTCGAAACCAGTCAGGAGGACGGGCTGATTTTACTCATCGTATCGAGTCTTTTGGAAAAATCACCTTCCATGGTACGTATCAAAGCGCATCCATGCGCTCCTCGTTCATTCTTTTGAAACGACGCAAAAGAACGAACCAAGAAAACGTCGCCCCAGCATCACACTCAATCCTCAAACCCTAAGCCGATAGAATGCAACCGCCTTGTAAGGCACCTCCCTGTGCCTGACAAGACTTGGCCGACATCCTGTCGGCACATTGCATATCGGCTTATGCTTTTCGGGTGTGATGGAGGGGAAATAAGTCGCCTGTGGAATTTCCACTTTCTTATTAGCGATAGAGTAGTTTACAAGCTCAAAAAATTGCGGCTCCGATCTCACAGTACAAATAGTTTTGTGGGAGATGGTTCACCCGCCGAGAAGTTATGCTTTTCTGGTGTAATATTGACCGTGCGTTCTAGTTTTTCTCCAAAAGCAACAAATTTGCCAGTAAGCACCAAAAAATCTCTCAGCACCGTTTTCCTCCCTCATCACACCCGAAAGTAAAGTGCCAATGAGTCATTTCAACGCATGGATGCGTGAAAAGCTGTGACAGGGCCAAGGATGTCCCTTACACAGCGGTGACGTTCATATTGGCAATTTACCTGAGGAGTCAGTGTGATGTTGGGAGTGCCCTTTCTTTTGCGCAACGATTCTTTGGGCATCAAAGAAAAGGTTGTCGTAGCCCATGGATGGGCGTCGAAACTAGTCAGGAGGACATATTAGCCTTACCCTCCTTGGCTTATATCAAAGCGCATCCATGCGCTCCTCGTTCATTCTTTTGAAACGACGCGATCGAGCGAACCAAGAAAACGTCGCCCCAGCATCACACTCAATCCTCAAATCCTAAGCCGATATAGTGCAACCGTCTTGTAAGGCACGTCCTTGTGCCTGACAAGACTTGGCCGACATCCTGTCGGCACATTGCATATCGGCTTATGCTTTTCGGGTGTGATGGAGGGGAAATCGCGCTGTCTGTTAGTTCTGGTTTTATCTCCTGAAGCAGCTAAGTCGCTTACAAGCACCACAAGAATTTATCAGCGCCTTGTGTCTCCCTCATCACACCCGAAAGTAAAGTGCCAATGAGTCATTTCAACGCATGGATGCGTGAAAAGCGGTGACAGGGACAGGGATGTCCCTTACACAGCGGTGACGTTCATATTGGCAATTTACTTGAGGAGTCAGTGTGATGTTGGGAGTGCCCTTTCTTTTGCTATCTTTTCTTTGGGCAAGCAAAGAAAAGATAGTCGTAGCCCATGGATGGGCGTCGAAACCAGTCAGGAGGACAATAAAACAACACAGCGGTGACGTTCATATTGGCAATTTACTTGAAGAGTCAGTGTGATGTCGGAAGTGCCCTTTCTTTTGCGCAACGATTCTTTGGGCATCAAAGAAAAGTAAGTCGTAGCCCATGGATGGGCGTCGAAACCAGTCAGGAGGACAACAAACCAACACAGCAAGATTCAATACCTCCCAAAACAAAATCTTAACAATTCAGTGATGTAGATTTCGCCAGAACCCTGTATTATAAGCCTGTTAAAAGCTTAGGAACGGGTGCACCTGTACGCTAAGCGAATGGATACTAAAATCAATAACTGTGCTTATGGAACTTTTTGCGCGAATGGAATGATATTATGATCAAGAAAACCGCCATCATCATTGCAATATTGGCTGCTATTAGCGGCTGTAAATCGCTAGTTTATAAAGGTAATAAACTTTACGAAGCGGGAATGTACCGCCAAGCTGCTGAATATTATTCACAAGCACTCGCGGAGGACCCAGAAGATCTTGAAGCGAAACAAGGCTTAACACTGGCGCGAGATAAGCTTATAGATAAAGGTCTTATCGATGTACGTATGCTGCGCTTAGCAAATAACTACACCGCTGCTGCAACTAGGCTAGAAGAAATCGTAGAGAACCAAGCACAATGGCAAATGAAGCCGACCGGCGCGATGGCAAATACCCAAAGAGAAGAACTAGATTATGCGAGGCAATGGCTACTCGACGAAGCCCGTTCACTCTCAAATACGCCCTACCCCGATAAGTTTAAGCTGTTTGAACATAACTATCGCCATCTGATCAGTAATGCGCAATTAGCAAGCGCCATGAGCACCCACTATGACACGCTAAGAACGCAAGCGCAGAAAAAGTGTGATGAACTTGCAGGACAGGTCAGTGGGCAGCGTTTCTATTTAAAAAGTTTCACGGAAAAATACTGTTTAGCGTGGCAAACTCCAAAACGTTTACGTGTAGATAACCAAGATAAAAGTCGTTATTTTGCGATGAACATACGAGATCGTGTCGATATTGGCTTGCGCTTTGGCAACTCAATCAGAGGACAATATGGCGCATTTATCTCAAGCCTAAATACGGTATTTAATAATAGCCTGTGGTTTGATAGTGATGGCAGTCAACAGCTTTCATTAGAGTTATATGCAGATGCAGATTATTACCGCACTAGCAATCAATATATCCAGCGTAAGCATTATCAACAGGAAGTTGAACGACCAGACCCAAATAACTCAGATAAGACGCACACCGTAGAAGTCACAAGAGAGTTCACTTACCCGGTGACCATCTACGATGAGAAATTTGATATCAACGTTAATTATGAGGCGAGTTTAGCCCATCGTTATATCAAAGGCAGTGCAAGCGATAGTAAGCATAATAAAACCCGTGCACATCAGGCTGATTTTGAACAACTTGATATCACCCCGCTGTCTCCAGACTTTCTTAATCTTTCACAAATAACAGAAAAGACCTTTGACGAATTACTCAAAAAATTCTCTCAAGATCTTACGCTAACTTGGAAGCAAAATTACTGTGGGCAGGCACTTGGCACCAATAAAGGTGAAAATATTCTACGCTGTGCCAAGCTTGAACCTGAACATGACTATATCAACCGTTGGTTTGACCAGCACTTTGGGATCAAGTACTCAGAAATGACGACTTTATACGGTATTTGAGGCTCAGAATGAGTTTTGAAACTCGCCAAAAAGCCGAAAAATGATTATATTGTGCCAACTTTATTTGTATTAGGAATTAAGCTATGCCAAAGGCAAGTGAAATAAAAAAACATGCCGCGATCGAGTATAACGGCCGCGTAATGATTGTTCGTGACATTGAGCGCTCAGTACCACAAGGTCGCGCTGGTGGTAGCCTATACCGTATGCGTATGTACGATGTAGTAGATAACTCTAAAGTAGATGAAACTTTTAAAGCGGAAGAAATGCTGACACTTGCAGATCTTAACCGCCGCCCTGCAATGCTTTCATATGTAGATGGTGATGAATATGTGTTTATGGATGATGAAGATTACACGCCATACCACCTAAATAAAGAGTCTATTGCTGAGCAATTGTTATTTATCGATGAATCAACGAAAGGTTTATCTATCGTCGTGGTTCAGGGCATGCCTGTTTCTATCGACTTGCCTTCAAGCGTAGAGCTTGTGATTGAAGATACTTCACCTTCAATCAAGGGCGCATCTGCTAGCGCTAGAACAAAGCCTGCGACATTAACGACAGGCCTTGTTGTTCAAGTTCCTGAGCATATTTCAAGCGGTGACAAAATTAAGATCAACACTGCTGAATCTAAGTTCATGGGCCGTGCAGAATAAGTCCATTGCACTTTTGATAGCGAGCCGTAGTGCTCGCTATAGTCTAAAAACCCCCAAGTTTTCTTTGCAGCAGTAGTGCCATTCTATAACTTTGGCCTTACTCTTAAAAATCGCGCGAAACGCGGTTTACCAAACTTAGTATATCCTTGATATCGATAGGTAATTTGACTACCAATCGGTGGTGGTGATGCGCGCTCTTCGTCGCTAAACCCCGACCCAACTTTAAACTCCATACCTTGTTCATCTCTCACCAATAGCGATCCCATCATCCCTTGGTACTTTCCCTTGCCGGGTAAATGCTTAATCACGATGGCTTCGTCATCAAGGTACGGCTTGTATTTTAATACATTGGTTGTTCTTCCATCTTCGTGTTTGGCATTTTTAGCATGCAAAATAACCCCTTCACCGCCTCGCTTTAAGACATCATGATAATAGTCGTTTAGCTCATCAACGGAGCCAAATGATAGCTGCTTGACGGGTTTGATGTGTGATAACTCAATATGGCTTAGTAGGCTTAAGTAACGCTCATGACGCTGGGAGAATATTTCTGTAGAATTTGGCGCATCAAATACATAATAAGTCACTTGACGCCAGTGCTCATTATTAGGCGAGTGGCGTCTTGCAATCGCGCTCACAAAAGCAAAGTTATTGTACCCAGCCCACAACTCGCCGTCTAACCATGTATCAGGTAGCCCTTGCGTAAACCAGTCTGGCGCCTTAATTAAGTGACCACCACGCGTACGCAGTTGCGAGCCATCCCAAATGGCCCTAACACCATCGAATTTTTCACTAACAAGATAATTAGAAATATCTTCGTCGCCTTGATATAGCGAAGCAAGCTGGATTTTTGTGTGGGTTTCACTTCCATAAAGGAGATTGGAAAAACCTAATAATAGACAGAATAAGAATGGTACATATCGCATAGCATAATCCTTTGCAGTGGATAGTTAATACCAGCGAATTGGTGCATTGTTTGCGTTCGCCGATATTAAAAATTAACAAATTTCACACTTAAAGATTACACAAGAATCGACGTTTGTAAAATCGAACAGCTTTGACTAACAGTCCCCTGTTTATACCAATTGCTATTACCTTTCAGGGCAAAGCCAGTCAAAAACCGCTTCTAGATCGGTAAATGAATGATCGGCAAGACTCAAATCTTGTTTATTAGAGTGCATATTTGGCACGACAACCGCAGTTAACCCAGCTTCCTTGGCTGAAGTTAATCCTGTGCTGGTGTCTTCTATTGCTACGGCTTCGTGTGGCGCAATATTTAGCGCAGCAAGCGCCTTACGATAAGGTTCTGGATGAGGCTTCGGCTGTTCTACATCGTCTTTGCACACAATGACAGAAAATAACTCTAATAACCGGTAGTGTTGTAAAACAGGAAGCGCTTCTGCTTTGCTACTTCCTGTCACGAGTGCGATTGGACAACGCGTTGAGGTTAATTCAACAACTTGCTTTGCAAAATGCATTAACTTAGGGAGTACTTCCGCAGCAGTTGCGACAAAGACGACATTTTTTTCATCACATAAATCGCGGGCAGAAGGCGCAAGTTGGTGTCTTTCTTTGAGTATATGCGCGGCTTTAAGCGTTGGTACACCCGAAAACTCATCACAAAAGTCATGCTCCGTATAAGTAACCTGATACGGGGCTAACACCTTCATCCAACTTTGGTAATGGAGTGTTTCTGAATCAACTAATGTACCGTCAAAATCAAATAAAACTGCCTGAAAACGCATTTACACTCCTTAATTTGGTTGTATTAATTAACCGTTGATCCCTGCTGGTGGCTCAGCAGTTGCTTCTTCACCGCTATCAACTTCAACTAATGTATAGCCTCGTGGCTGTCTAATCACTTTTAGAATTGGCTTATCGAAAGCTGACTTCAGTCTATCTGCATCCGCTTGCAACTCTTCCATCGAACGACCAAAGGGTGCTGCACCCGTTTCAGACCAATTCGTTACCTTACCATTTAAGTTATATTCCACTTCATGGATTTGATATAAAGCCGCTTCGTCTTTTGTTGCTTCACAATATATCACTCGATAATTCCAAAAACCTGACATATCCACTCCTAACATAAAAATTTCATTAAAAAGCCCGCTTAATGCGGGCTTTAGTTACTCTATTATAATCACTGTAGCGTGAATTAGAAGAATTTCACTTTGAATTCAGCACCAATGAAGCGCGCTTCATTTAGCATACCGGTGTTGTTATTGAAATCTACACCACCGATAACCACTTGCTCGTCAAATAGGTTACGAACAAAGGCTGACACTTCATATTCATTATCGCCTTCAGACCACATATAACCAGTACGAAGACCTGTTTCAAATAACGCTTCGCCTTCAAATTCTACTGATTTGTATAAGAAGAAGTCTACTTCACTACGGTAAGACATATCACCATATACAAAGAACTCGCCGCCTTCTAACTCTTTCGTGTAGCGAAGTGTTGCGTTTGCGATCCACTCAGGAGCGTGAGGCAAGCTGTTACCATCCAAAATTGCTCGAGCTTCTGGACCGTTCGCACCCTCAACCATATAGGTCGGATCCGTCACGGTACACTGCGCGCAAACCGCTACTGCTAAGTTTTTATCTTCCAACTCAGTTTTGTTATAGCTTAGGTTAAAGGTTGCATTTAGCTCATCCGTTAACACCCATTCGGTATCAAGTTCGAAACCATAACCGGTTGTTTTATCAGCATTCACTAAGCGGTTGAAGTTTGAGCCGCCACCTACAGCCGTTAGCTGTTGGTCATCCATCTGATAGTAGAATACTGTCGCGTTTACACGACCTTGGCCATCAAGTACGTCTGACTTAATACCTGCTTCAATTGAGTTGGTAGTTTCTGACTTAGCAACAGTCACTTCATCACCGAACAAAATACGGCCTTGAACACTTGGAGCACGGAAACCGTTAGCTACGCGACCAAACAAGTTTACGTCATCAGTTAGCTTATAAGTAGCACTTAAGTCCCAGCTTACGTGGCTATCGCTTGGGTTAGCGGTACCATCAAGTACGTCTGGAGAGCCGTTCCAAGGTGTTGGGTTTTTAGTACGCTTGGCGTAAAACTCTTTCTCATCGTCAGAATAACGCAAACCAGCTGTTACTTTTAAATCATCAGATACGGTGTAATCAAAAGAGCCGAATACCGCCCATGCTGATGTATCTTGATCTTGGTAAGCATAACCATTTTGTGCACCGTACTGACCAAGGCCAGCATCAAATGCAAATGTATCAAAGCTGTAGCTTTCAATCATGAGATCTTCTTCAAATAAGAAGATACCTACCTGATAGTTGTAATCGCCAGAGAAGTTGCTAGATAAACGAAGCTCTTGCGTGTACTGATTATGCTCAGGAATAACGTCAGCTGTTTCAGAAGCAAATGGAATGATACCTGGGCCTTGGAAACCAAGGAAGTCAGCACCGTAACCACCGTCAACGTCTGCACGAGAATAGATTTCAGCACTTTCCCAAGCAGTAATTGACGTTACAGTATGCTCAGGTAAGTCCCATTCAAGCTTTAGACTCAAACCTTGAGTTTCAACCTGTTGCGTCGAACGAGAGGCCGCATCGTGGTATACCACATCGTTGTCATACAGTGGGTTAATGTTATTTGTGCCTTTTTCGATTAGATTCGCACGAAATGCAATTGGGCGACCATCTAAATCACGGTAGTGGTAGTTAAGTAGGCCGTTAAAATCATCGCCTTCATATAGGAATTGAACACGAACGGCTTGCTCGCTGTAACCACCTAGAGAGTCTTCTTTCTCGAAGCCTGGCGCTTTTACATCGATATAGTCTTCTTGTTCCTGCCACAATGCAGAAATACGCGTTGATACACGCTCAGTTACTGAGCCGCCTACTGCGCCTTCAAAGTCTACCGCGCCGCGGCTACCATAAGAAACAGCAGCATAGCCATCAAACTCTTGGCTTGGTCTAACGGTGTCAAATTTAACAAGACCTGCTGGCGTGTTACGACCGAATAGCGTGCCCTGAGGACCACGTAATACTTCAATACGTGCAATATCGAATACAGGGAAGCCTTTTAGAATAGGGTTTTCTTGAACCACTTCATCAACAACCAAAGATACAGGTTGAGAAGCATTTAGATCGAAGTCTGTGTTACCTAATCCACGTACGTAAAAACGTGGGAAAGTACGACCAAACGAAGATTCTACCGATAAACTTGGGATCTTCGCATTCATAAAGCGAATGTCCATACCCGCTGAGCTGTAAGCGTTCAAGTTATCACCTTGAAGCGCTGAAACAGACACAGGTACTTCCTGCGCGTTTTCAACACGTTTACGTGCGGTAATTTGAATAACTTCTAGTTGATTTTTTTTGGCTTGCTCTTCTTCAGCAAGTGCAGAAAATGAAGTACCTGCCACAGCAGAGAACAACGTAGCATTAATAAGGGTAGCTAACGTAGATCTTTTCATTGCTTTCATGTTGGTTTTCGACCTTTTAGTGCACTCTTTGTTCAACGGTTTAAAATTTGGGCGCCGTTTCACTTGGCGTGAACGTTCAATTTTTCGCGATTTGAATACAATAACGCGGACCTTACAGTCGAGAGTGCGATACAACTTTGTAAGGCTGAACGAGACGGCGGTAATTATAGCAGGTAATTTCTACTTTGCTTTATAAACCGAACTAAAAAATCAATTTTTTTGCAACTTTCAGCGACGTTAGCTGACAGTTTACAACATTTAGCAACAAAAAACACAAAAAAGCGGACAATTGTCCTTTAAACTTAATGGTATATAAGTTCCAAAAAACCATCTTTACCGATAACAGAACCATAACACAGTGGTCGAAACTGTGCCGGTTACCTAAACAATACAAATTTGCGCCCAAACAAACGTATTGGCCATATCGGAAACCATGATTGCAATGCCAATGATATGACACCGGCGTAATGATAAAGTTCAAACAAAATTAAAAAGAGGACATTAGACCGATTAAAGGGAAGTTTTAGCCTTTCTATGCCAATTATGAATAAAAGGCTTAAGGTAACTGCATCGATGTGAATTCGGCACGGCCAGTCTGTTCATTGTATTCAATTATAGCTACCGCGGCAGTCGAGAAGATAGGCATTGTATCCGGGCACAAACGGTCTACCAAGTAACTAACTATTGGCATATGTGCGACTAAAATCCAGGTTTGGTATGTTGGATACATAGAGATAAGTGTTTCTAAATAATCGATAGCTGTGTGTGCTGATCCACTCGGTACTATATCTGAACAGGTTTCAACAAATTTAGGAGTTTGAAGTGCAAGCACTTGCTCCGCGGTTTGTTGTGCTCTGACGAAGGGACTCACAAGTGCTGCGTCTATCTCAAAATATTGTTTCAACCATTCACCTACATCCTTGGCTTGTTGTAATCCTTGTTCGGTTAAATTTCTGCTTGCATCGTCGGCTTGCATGGGTTCAGCTTCACCATGACGCATTATCAAGATAGTCTTCATACTGTTCAGCACCTTCTGTTTAAATCACCCTACGTATATGCGGACTTATGCGTGATGAGATCCACGTTTAACCTATTGTCGCTAATGGCCTTTCCCTTCTACGCCACTCACACTCGGGATCTTATACTTGCTGACTACTCACATATGCAGCTTGGTATTATTTTCTTCTAAACCGGTAGCTATCTCACTGGTTTGTTCGCTATATTAAAACAAATGAAGGATTAACATGAAATGAAATTCTAATTACCTTCAGTTATCTTTTAACTAATTTATCGGCAGCAGCATATTGAAACTGAGTAATAATGATAGTCGGCAGTACCAATTACTAACACTGGACAATGGTCTTAGAGTCTTGTTGATCAATGACGATTCAACTGCTAAATGCGCCGTATCATTAACAGTTAATGTCGGCCACTTTGACGACCCCGAAACGCGTCAAGGGATGGCGCACTTTTTGGAGCATATGCTATTCCTTGGTACGGCAGAGCACCCTGACTCAGGTGGCTTTTCGCAATTTATTAGTCAGTATGGTGGCCAGAGCAATGCGTGGACTGGTACCGAGCACTCGAGCTATTACTTTGACTGCGACGCCGAACAACTAGACGAAGCATTAGAACGCTTTAGCCAATTTTTTGTGTCTCCACTGCTGAGCGAGAACGATACTGAAAAAGAGCGTGAAGCCATCGATGCCGAGTTTAAAATGAAAATCAAAGATGATGGCCGTCGCATCTATCAAGTTCATAAAGAAACCATCAACCCTCAGCATCCTTTTGCCAAGTTCTCTGTTGGTACCAGAGACACGCTCGCAGATCGTAATGGTAATATTGCCAGTGAATTACGAGCGTTTTTCAATCAATACTATCAGGCCCAGTGGATGACTTTGGTGATAGCTGCACCACAACCGCTGGCTACACTTGCGACCTTTTGCTCACCTTTTACAAAAATTGTTGGCAGCAATACACAAAAGCCAGCGATCCAAGCCCCTATGTACCGAGAGCAAGATCTGCAGCTAGAACTGCAAATAAAGCCTAGAAAACATATGCAAAAACTTATTGTCAGTTTTGCTATGCCCAACCCTACAGATTTATACCGCCATAAAAGTGTGAGCTTTTTAGCACATTTGTTAGGGTATGAAGGTAAAGGCTCACTGTATTCTATCCTCAAGTCACAAGGTTGGATCAATGCACTATCGGCTGGTGGTGGGATCACGGGTAGTAATTTCAGAGATTTTAATATCAGCTTTGCACTTACCGATGAAGGGATTGAATACTATGAAGACATAGTGGAAATGCTGTTCGAGTACATAGCATTAATTAAGCAAAATACCGCCGCACTACCACGCCTTTATCAAGACAAAAGCACTTTACTAGATATCGCGTTCGATAACCAAGAAGTCGGCCGCATGTTAGACTGGGTAAATTCAATCAGCGTGAATATGCACCACTATGAGGAAGAAGATTTTCTCTATGGTGATTATCGCATGGATGGCTTTTCTCAAGAGCAGCACGAAAAACTACTGATGCATTTGTGCCCTACCAATATGCGCCTTGTGCTTATCCACCCTCATGTGGAAGTAAATAAAAAGGCCAAGTGGTACAACACGCCATATAGTGTCTCGCCAATAGCCAAAGATTGGATTGAATCGCTCTATAATGTGCATATGCCTTTGCCACAAATGTCGCTGCCACTAATTAATCCATATCTTAGCGCGAAGAATCCACTTCATGATGTAGAGAGAGAACAGGATACGCCGATCCGTCTAGCTGATCAGCCTGGATTTGAATTTTGGTTTAAGCAGGATTTGACTTTTAGAGTCACCAAAGGGCATTTTTATCTCGAAATAGATTCCGCCCCATCCGTCACCTGTCACAAGCATATGGCACTCTCTCGCCTGTTTGCCGATCTCTTTATGGATGCGGTCGCTGAGCGTTTTTATAGCGCAGAATTAGCCGGCCTTAGTTATCATATTAATTCCCATCAAGGTGGCTTAACACTTCACACCGCAGGGCTTACTGGTAATCAAATCACCTTGGTTTTAGAGCTAGTCGAGGCGCTACTGAATCAACCAATCCATGCAGCTCGCTTTGCGGAATATAAAAAGCAACTTATCCGCCATTGGAAGAATCACAATAAGAATAAGCCTGTTAGCGAACTGTTTAGCCGACTTGGTGCCCATTTGATGCCCTGGAACCCAAGTCCTGAAGACTTAGCCAGCGCACTTAAAAGTGCTAGTTTTAACGAATTTCAACTATTTCGAAAGCAGTTTTTTTCAGCCATTCATGTCAAAGCTTTCATGCATGGCAACTGGCAACTAAAACATGCTGAAAAATTAAAAACATCCGTGCACGGGCTATTTTCAAGTAGCGAAATTTTAGAAGATTTGAAACGTCCCTTAAACGAGTTGACGAAATTAACGGAACAACATATCGAACGCAAAGGCAGTGATTATGCCTTCATTGAATATTTTCAATCACGTACCGATTCCGTTAAAGAAAAAGTCACCATGATGGCGATTAATAATCTCATTAATCAAGATTATTTTGAGCAATTAAGAACAAAGGAACAACTTGGTTATTTAGTTGGCGCAGGGTATGCACCATTCAATACACGTGCAGGTATCGCTTTTTATATTCAATCTCCCAACTTTGATAGTGAACACCTACTTGCACGGCACAATCAATTTCTTAAGCAGTTTGCCAAACAATTACATCAGCTCGATGAAGTGAGTTGGCAACGTTCGAAAGAAAGCTTGTTACTACATATATCGGAGCAAGACAAAAATCTAAGGCTAAGGGCGCAGCGTTTGTGGATTTCAATTACCAATGACTTCCACCAGTTTGATATGCAACAAAGATTAATCCAAGCTTTGGCCGACTTGGAATTAGAAGACATCCTTACTTATATAGATAAGATGTTAGAGCCAAATGCTCCACGACTGATTTTAAAGTGTAATTAGTGTTTTAGTGTAAGCAAGGAGTGCTTATCAAACTTTTGAATTACTAATAAGACTTTTCTCACCTAGTCCATTAATTTGAGAGCTAATAAAAGTTCAAAAAATACGCAGCCATACTCGTTAGAACAATGAATTTCATCTGAAACTTTGTTTCGCTGTTGTGAAAAACCGCAATTAACCTGAATTTCCCCTTAATCAACGTTTTCCTTTTGACTACTACAATGGCTTGATTTAGATTAGAGATTGCAGTTATGAATTACGCATTATATGAGCCTAAAAATAAAAACAATAACAATCAATGCACTACTTTTATCACTGACTCCGCATGTAATTTACGCCAGTGACGCAAGTGTATTAACAGGTGCCCAGTTAGCTTGGCTCGTACCATGCGTGATTGCTCTGCTCAGCATTCCCTACTTAGTTTGGTCAAATCACCAACTCAAAAAGTCCACTCTTCAACTTAAGCATTCAGAACAACGATTTAAAAGTACCATTGAAGGCAGTGGCGATACACTATGGGACTGGAATATTCAATCAGGTGAGATTGTTCGGATCAACGATAAATACGGCATGAACTCTGCGAAGCCTGGCAGCGTCATCCCCAACCAGCATAGGATCCATCCACAAGACCTATTAATCGTTGAAAAGCTGATGAAACAGCACTTCGCAGAAAAGACACCATTCTTTGAAGCAAGCTATCGTATTAAAGATGAACTAGGCCAGTATCACTGGGTGTTAGACCGAGGCAAAATTATCGAGAAAGATGCCAACCTTAACCCTCTAAGAATGACAGGTACGGTTCGCGACATTAGTCACTTCAAGAGTACCGAGGAAAGGCTAAATCTGTTTGCAAAATGTGTTGAATCTCTTACTGACGCGATCGCAATTTATGACCGACACTATAATTTGGTCGATCTCAATCCGAGTTACCTTAAATTATTTGGTGGCCAACGAGAACATTATCTAAATAAACATTTTAGCTTACCAGGCTATGACAATAAGTTTGTTGCTCAGGTAAAGGCTCAGCTTAAACAAACAGAGCATTGGCAAGAAGAACTTAAACTTCGTAATGCGGCAGACGTACTCTTACCAATCGAAATTACGATTGATGAAATTAAAAATAACCACGGTCAGATAAGTAACTATGTGGTTGTTTACTCTGATTTAACTGAGCGTAAAAAAGCAGAGTCTCAACTCCATAATTTATCTAATCGCGATCGTACAACAGGTCTTCCCAATCGCAACTTGTTCTTTACCAATTTACAAAAGTTGTCATTACAAGGGACACACCATGCGCTACTTGTCTTTGACTTAGATAACTTTAAAAAGATCAACGATTCGCTAGGCCACCAGTTAGGTGATACGCTACTTGCGAAACTGGCAATGCGGCTAAATAAATTAGCTCGCCAACAAGATACCTTCTACCGACTAGGTGGTGACGAATTTGCGCTGGTGATTTCAGGCACCAATGATATTCACACGATTACACGCACAGCAAAACAGTTTCTAGCGGCGATTGCGACTCCTTTTAAAATTGCTAATCACGAGTTAGTGATCACCTCTTCTGTTGGAATTGTACTGTGCCCTGAAGATGGTAAGTCTCCTGAAAGTCTGCTGAAAAACGCGGATACGGCTATGTATCATGCCAAGCAAAAGGGTAACCATTATTTATTCTTTAATGATTCCATGAACGAGCAAGCGGTTAAGCGTCTGCAAATTGAAAACTTAATGCGCTATGGTCTCAAAGAAGATCACTTTGTTGTCTACTATCAGCCAAAAATGAATATTAAAACCGGTGAACTGGTTGGCATGGAAGCGCTAGTCCGTTTCATTACCCCAAAAAAGGGGGTGATAAGTCCTGGTGTATTCATCCCTATCGCAGAAGAAACCGGACAGATCATCGAAATTGGTGAAGTCGTTTTAGACAAAGCATGCCGTGATGTAAAGCGCTGGATTGATAAAGGACTGTTCAATGGCAGAGTTGCGGTTAATTTATCAGCAAAACAGTTTAGCTTGCCGGATCTAACCACTCGTATCGACATTATCTTGCAAAAAAATCAACTTCCTTCTTATTTTCTTGAGTTAGAAATCACAGAAGGAACGGTGATGGACGATCCAAAAGAAGCAATTTCGATAATGCGCTCACTTAGTGCTAGAGGGATACATTTAGCCATGGATGACTTTGGTACTGGCTATTCGTCACTGGCTTATCTCAAGCAATTTCCGCTAAATACACTCAAGGTCGATAAAGCATTTATCGATGATATGGGTAACGAGCGCGGTAGAAACATGGTTGACTCTATTGTCACTATCGCGCATAACTTAGATCTTCACGTTGTTGCGGAAGGGGTTGAAAATGAAGAACAACTCAATATTTTAGAGCAGCTAAACTGCCAAACAGTTCAGGGCTATTACTATTCAAAACCGCTTTCAAGCAGTGAATTTGAACAATTTTTAAAGCAACACACCCCGAGTGAAAAGCCAAACCTACAGCTGGTGCAATAGTCTAACTTCATTTGACCTAACCACTTTACGCTTTCCAACTAACTAAATTTGCGCAGCGACGCATCCACGCTCTGCGATAGTGCACTCGAAACAGAATTAACGCCGCGGGGCCTGTTACTACGGCCAAACTTAACCAGCGTTTTCTTGGCATTCCAGTCCATAGAGTTTGAAGATACATTACCATCGCACATAAAGCTGAAATTATTCCAAAAGCCACTGATACTCCTCGGTTTTTTAATTCAATAAGAAAACTAAAACATTCTTTATTAGGAAAGAAACATCACATTTCGATGCTATTTACTAATGCGGCAGATGAGTCTACACAACGTTTAATATTTAATCAATGAAGAAATTATTGTTGCATATTTTTGTATTATTTAATTTAATAGCGGACTGTTTAGAGGTATAGCATTGCACAAGGGATGTTATGCCGTAACTTTTCCTAATTTGGGAAACAGAGACAAGTGGGAAATTTTTTACGGTCAACTGGCAATGATTTCCTAGCTTAGTCCACTTAGGTTATGAGTGTATTTTTAGCATAATTTGTGAAGCCAACTTAGTCCTTAACTGGAAATTAAAAGTTAGCTTTTCTAATATTGTAGACGACTGAAATTTTAGTGCTTTTACACACTGTACTTATTTTAATCGTCAACTGTGAGTTAAACCGATATAAAACGGTCAGTTATTCAATAATTGTCTGCGTTATAACGCCATAGTATAGACTTTCTGATAGTTTTTACTGATAGACGATTACAGTATTATCACAAGAGCTGCTAAACTTACTCTCATGTAGTATTAACTGTTACTTCAAGGACACGGGCTATGGATCAGAAAAGCGTACATGAATATTTGCAGGCCAAGCCTGCAACCTTTATCACTAAGCCTTTTGCGCAAGACGTAGATGTGTACAAAGTTCAGCATAAAATGTTTGCAACTCTAACTGAGGGGAAAGAGGGGCAAGTAGATGAAAATGGTGAACCTGTTTGGTGGTTAAATGTAAAATGCGACCCTGACGAAGCATTATTGCTTAGAGACAAGTATTCGTCTGTTGTGCCTGGTTATCACATGAATAAGCGTCTTTGGAACACAGTCATCTTAGATGGCACTATTCCAGAAGACGAAATAAAGAAAATGATCGATGATTCTTATCAAATCGTCGTAGATAACCTACCGACCGCACAACGTGAAGAACTTGCTAGCAAAGTCACGCAACGTTAATTAAAACGGCATTTAGGTAGACCTAAATGCCGTTTTACCTTTCTATATCCTCGCATTTAATCTCTATCTTTAATGTCGATCAACTTGTCTTCAAATCACTCTGGTAGTATACAAAAAGAATAACCTAGCAATAATAGAGTGGCGACATGACGAAAAGGATAGCAGTACTGACAAGTGGCGGCGATGCGCCCGGTATGAACTCAGCGATTAGGGCTATCACGTTAAGTGCCTTGAGATCTGGATTTCAGTGCTTTGGCTTTTTTCATGGTTACAATGGTCTAATTAATCAAGAGTACACCGAGCTAAGTGCGGTTTCCGTCACCGATATCACCCAACTTGGTGGCACAATTCTAAAAAGTGCCCGCTGCCCTGCGATGCTAGAACCCGCTGGCGTGCTGCAAGCAGCAAATGCTCTGAGAAAGCTCCATATTGACGTACTTATTGTGATTGGTGGTGACGGCTCGTTTAGGGGAATGCAGGCGCTGGCAGCTCACTGGCAAGGTCAGCTAATTGGTATTCCCGGTACTATAGATAACGACCTTTCAGGGTGTGACAACACCATTGGTTTTTCCACTGCCATCAATACTGCCACTTCTGCAATAGATAAAATCCGTGATACCGCAAATGCCTTTGAGCGAGTTTTTATCACCGAGGTGATGGGTCGTCATAACGGGCATATTGCTTACCATGTAGGTATTGCGACAGGTGCTGAGGCTATCATTTCATTTGAAAATTGCACGGCAGAGCATACCTCTCAGGTCTTAGCTCATCTCAAAAATGCCATAGAGCAGCAACATCAACACGGTAGCTTTTTGATTATACTGGCCGAAAATTTATGGCCTGGCGGCGCTCAAGCGCTTAAAACAGAGTTAAATAGCAATGCCGATATCAATTGCGCACTTTGCGTGTTAGGGCATATTCAACGCGGTGGGGCACCATCTGTTGAAGATAGAATGCTCGCCACGGAATTAGGGGTAGCGGCTGTGGAAGTGGTCAGTGGCAGCATCAAAGCAAACACTGAAGTTGCGACGCCTATTATGGTAGGAAAAATACATGGTGCAATTGTAATTACTGAAGTCGAGAAAGTGCTGAATATGGATAAACCAGTATCACAGGAATGGGTGCAACGATATCAGCACTACCTCGCCGAGCAATAAATACAGTGAGAGTGAAGCACATATTGATTATTCACTCTCACTACAGCTTGTGTAAGCGCTAGCCAAACACGCTAAAAGCAGATTCGTTAAGCCACAGGTGACATAAAATACTTGCGATATAACCAAGCAAAATCACGGGTGCCCATTTTAAGTGCCCCATAAAAGTATAATAGCCTCTAGCTTGCCCCATGAGCGCAACACCTGCCGCCGAGCCAATAGAAAGTAAACTCCCCCCTACCCCAGCCGTAAGCGTGATCAACAACCAATGGCCATGTGACATTTCAGGTTGCATCGACAGCACCGCAAACATCACAGGAATGTTATCGATGACCGCGGAAATAATCCCTAAGAATACGTTGGCATAGGTTGCAGACCATTCACCATATAATATCTCTGACATTAAACTTAAATAACCGAGAAACCCAAGACCACCAACACACATAACAATACCGTAGAAGAATAATAAGGTATCCCACTCAGCGCGTGAAACTTTGCTAAAGACATCAAATGGCACAACACTTCCTAACTTCTCGAGACGCTCTTGATCCCCTTCTCTTTCCGCCATCGCTCGCTTGCGTGCTAACGACCCAGGCAATGTCATTCTTAGGAAGTAACCAAAAAACTGTAGGTAGCCCAGCCCCATCATCATGCCAAGAACCGGTGGTAAATGCAGCAAGCTGTGTGAAAGCACAGCGGTTGCGACAGTCAGTAGGAACAAAGTTAAAATTCTTAAAGCGCCGCGTTTAAGCTCTACTCTTTCGTAAACTGCACTCGGCTTTCTATCCGCCACAAAATAACTCATTACGAGTGCAGGTACGATGTAATTGACCAGTGAAGGAACAAATAGCGCTAAAAATTCACTGAAATGTACCATACCGGCTTGCCATACCATCAAAGTGGTAATGTCACCAAAGGGACTGAATGCACCGCCAGCATTGGCTGCTATCACGATATTGATACAGCTTAGATTGATAAACTCTTTGTCACCATCAGCCACCTTCATCACCACGGCACACATTAGTAAGGCTGTTGTTAGGTTATCTGCAATTGGAGAGATAAAAAAGGATAAGAACCCAGTGATCCAAAATAGATTCTTATAGCTAAAACCCTTTTGGATCATCCACGCTCGTAGTGCATCAAAAAGGCGGCGCTCCTCTAGCGCGTTGATATAAGTCATCGCAACGAGCAAGAACAACATCAACTCCGCAAATTCTAACAAATTATGCCGAAACGCATGCTCGGTAACATCGGGTTGTCCCTGATTAACATAATACGCCCCAATCATGAGCCAAATGATGCCTGCCGCTACAAGCACTGGCTTTGATTTTCGCATATGGAGTTTTTCTTCGAGCATTACAAGTGCGTATGCTAAAACGAAGACAACAATACAAACCAAGCCGAGTGTCGAGCTGGTAAGATCTAAGGTGCCTTGAGCCGCCAAGGCTGGTGATGGGATCACGGATATGACCCATGCGCAACAGAATAGCAGTAGTCCATTGATTTTCATTTTTTTGCCTATCGATGAGTGCAGAGGGATGGCATTTCAGCCAAACTCACTTTAGCATAGATAAAAAGTAATCAGCATTGGACTGAAGTCTAAGGCATCCTGTTTACAGTATTACAAACAGGCCCATACATCAGCAGTAGGTATATATGCTTCAACTTTCGCAGCAACAACAAATTGAATTACAGCAAAAATTGAGCAACGATGGCTTTGCACGGATTGAAAATATTCTAGACGATACAAACGCTCAACAACTACATGAGTGTCTCTGTAACCTAGACTACCAGCTCGCACTGTTTCATAACGGGGCAGCAAAATCAGTCAAAGACAGTGATATTCTTGCCTTAACACCGCAAGAGCAGCAAGCCTTGCTTGAAGATATACATAGCTATGCATCACGTGGGGTTGGTTTTATGTATGGCCGCCACTCCATAGAATCGACGAGCCCTGAGGCTCTGAAAAAACTCTACAATAACCTCAATAGTAGCGCTGTACAGTCCTGCTTTTCCGCTATCTCTGGACAGAACATAATCCGTACCTCTGCCCAAGCAACACGATTTATTGGTGGTCAGTATTTAACTCGACATAATGACATTGTTGAAGCTGAGGGCCGGGTTTATGCCTATGTACTCAGCCTAAGCAAAAGTTGGCACCCTGACTGGGGCGGGCTACTGCAGTTTTTTGAACGTGATGGCACACCCACTAAAAGTTATGCACCTAAGTTCAATTCACTGGTGGTGTTTGATGTAAGTAAAATTCATTCTGTGACTTACGTCGCACCATTTGCAAAAGCGCCGCGACTTTCTGTAACGGGGTGGTTTAGAACAATAGACACGTAAGCTCAACCCGTGTCTATTGTTCTAGGTGTCTATTTTATTAATATTTTTCGCTTATCTTTTCAATGGTTAAGATCAGCGCAAGGCCTGCAATGGCAAGCGCAATACATGCCAGCGTATTTGGGTCTTGACCGTATAGCGTACTATATTGCGCTGGCAAAATATTGGCCTGACTCAATGGCTTTTCGATACCACTGGAATTCACGTAAGTCGTAAGCACTTGTTTCCAAGGCCACAATAAATTAAGCGAGCCAAGTAAAAAGCCAGCTAGTAGCGAAAACGTTACTTGTTGATAGTGCGCCAATAGCCAGCTGAGTAGGCGCGAAAACGACATTAACCCCACAATACAACCTAGTAAGAATAGACTCACTAAGCCAAGTTCAAGCTGGTTCACCGCACTGAGTACATGGCCATACATACCCAATAACAGTAGAATAAAGCTCCCTGAGATCCCAGGTAAGATCATCGCGCAAATGGCAATAGCACCGGAGATAAAAAACATCCAATGAGATGCTTGTGCTTCAGCTGGTGAAAGGGAAGTAATAGCAAAGGCCACGACAGCACCAACTGCGCAGGCAATAATATTTTGGCCGTTCCAATGAGAGACCTGTTTTGCAACATAAATAAAAGAAGCGACGATAAGACCAAAGAAAAATGACCATACCAGTGTTTGGTGTGCTTCCAATAAATAAGTGATCACCTTCGCCAAAGACGCTGCACTGATGAGCAAACCAGAAAATACCGCCAGTAAAAAGCTACCATCAATGTACTGCCAAGTTGCTTTTAGGCCGTCACGGCGCAGTGTACTCAAAGCCTGTAAGTTCACACTTTTAATGGCATTTAAAAAACGTGCATAGATACCGGTAATAAAAGCAATGGTGCCGCCGGAAACGCCAGGGACAACATCCGCAGCCCCCATTCCGGCACCTTTTAAAAACATAAAGAGATAGTCTCGTTTGCTATCTTTATACTGCACAAATTTCTCCTTTCATTTCCACTGCCGAGCAGTTTAACTTAAAACGCTAAAAAATAGCGACAGCTAAAGCTTTCGCTTAACTGGTCGATAACCAATTATGATATTTTACGCGCTTGTACCATGATCATCAGAACGCTTTTATTACTTGTTACGGCTTTACCCGCGACGACTTTTGCAGCAGAACATATTGATGCAGCACCGCTTGGTTCTCTTTATCAGCAAGACGCTAATCGCTTCTACGAGCCATCGCAACTGATAAAGCTGGAAAGCGAAAACAAAAGCTTTTATGTATTTCATCAAGAATATATGGCAGCTGCTCGTGAAGGCATCGTGATCTTATTACCAGACATGCAAACTCCGCCCCTCAATAACAGCGGCATAAGCTTTCTTGCAAAACGCTTAAGCGATGATGGCTACGACACCTATACCCTTACTCCGCCAGACCTTTCTTATGCACCGAGTCTACTAGAGCAAGACATCGCGCTCCCCGATGCTGAAAAACCGGCTCAGCAAACGCTTGCCCCCATTTCAGAATCTAATCTCGACGAATATAAAATGGCCTTGATCAGCCGCTTTGAGGTGCTTTATAACACCCTGTCCATGACTCAAACAGAAAAGTTGGTGGTTGTCGCATTTGGTAATAGCGCAGGTTTATTCGGTGAGCACTTAGCCACCCTACCCAATCTACGTATCGATGCCTTTGCCGTTGTAAGCCCACAACTACCTAATGCAACGCGGCAAAAGCACTTGGCATCCAACCTTTCTTTGATAAGCCCTGCTTTACTGGATGTTTACTACAGTTTTGACAATCCTATTGTGGTCGACAATACGCCAGACAGAGCCCGCTGGGCGAGAAAAAACAGTAAATTTGATTATCGCCAACGGGAGCTTTTTGGAGAAAAAACCGATCCACTCCAACATCAAAGGCTCAGAAAGGAGTTACTCGGTTTTTTACGCGTCTTATAGTGTTTCAAGTTAGCTCTTTTTTAAATATTCATAGGCAGACTGAATATCTTGGCTTTTGCGCTTTGCCACTTCCATCATATGCTTAGGTAATCCCTGAGACACCAATTTGTCAGGGTGATGCTGCGACATTAGTTTGCGGTAAGCTTTTTTGATTTCACGCTCATTCGCCCCTTCACTCAATCCCAGTACAGCCAATGCTTTAGCACGGTTTAAACCGTTATCTTGTGGTGCTGGTTGACGGCCGCCCTGTTGCTGGTGTTGATGTTGCGATCTCCCCGACGCCTGAGAGCGACGAAACTCAAATTCTGCTTGGTAGCGCTTTAGCAGGAACAAAAAGTGTGTTTCTGCGAAACCTAAATACTTGCTCACCTGTTTAAGTAAGGCCTTCTCCGCATCAGACACATGACCATCACAAAATGCCATTTGAATTTGAATCTCTAAAAACAGCTGCCTCAAGTCATAGCGTCTAGCAAAAGCTTCTTTAAAATCGGTAACCGCTTCTTTTATCGAAAAGTCGCTGCTTTTTCCCGCAGTAAACGCATGTTGCGCTTCTTTTCGCTCTTCACCCTGCAAGCCCATTTCGCTCATAAACGCAGACGCAGCTTGAATGTGGATTTCACTGACTCGACCATTAGACTTGGCGATATGTCCCATCACAGAAAAACAGCTGGAAAAGAACAAGGCTTGGCGCTCATGCAGATCTTCACCTTTCATGAAACCTTGAAAGCCACCGACTTTATCAAAATCCTGACGCAAACTTTTATCAAATAAATGGCCGAGATAAAAACCTAAAATAGCGCCTAACCAACGACCAAATAAAAAGCCGAAAATTGTGCCTAATAATTTACCCCACATCGCTATACCCTAACTTTTCGTTGATCATTTTTAGTCGCTCTGGCGTGCCAATGTCGTCCCATGCGCCCAAATACAGTTCAGTAGAAACTTTATGCTGCTCAAGCCCACTGCGCAGCAACGGCCCTAGCTTTATAAAGCCAGCCCCAAGCTCGGCAAAAAAACTTTGGTGATATTTACCAATGCCGGACAAGGTATACTTTTGCTGATTGAGCGGCTGATGGGCAAGGCAAAAATCGCCTTCAGGATTATGCTTGGGATTTTCTACCAACACAATGTGCGCCTCGCAATGGCCCTCAGCTATGCTGCCGAGCTGTAACTGCATTAGGCTGCTGACATCATAGTCCGTAAAAATATCGCCATTGAGTACAATAAAGCTGTCATCCTGTTCACATAACATCGGCAATGCTTGAATTATTCCACCTGCAGTTTCTAATCCGCCTTCAGGCTCATCGCTGTACTCAATATTGACACCGAAGTGAATGCCATTGCCGAAATAGTCTTTTATCACCTGACCTTGCCATGCAAGATTTATCACAATATCGCAGATCCCAGCCGCTTTTAAACGCTCGATATGATGCTCAAGTAGTGGTTTTCCTGCGACGTTAAGCATAGGTTTTGGTTGGTTCGCGGTCAGTGGCATCATGCGTTTACCACGACCAGCAGATAAAATTATCGCTTTCATTGTTACTTCTATTTAGTGCCTAATTTGGCCTGCGCTTGAGGCATTATGTCATTCTCCAGCCAGCTTGCAAGCCACTGAAATTCTTTATACTTATTCGCCACTTCAACAAGATAGCGTAAGGTTGGCAAAATATTTTCTAAGTACCCGCCTTTGCCGTCTCGCTGCAATAGGCGAGTAAAAATCCCGGCAGCTTTAAGGTGCCTTTGCATCCCCGTTAAGTCAAAGTAATGTTGGTAGGTGCTAAAATCCATATCGCCTAATAAATTTGCCGCTTTTAAGCAATCAAAGCTATGTTGCTGAAGCTCAGTAAACTCATGTGCATCAAGGCGAGTATAACAATCCCGCAACAAAGAAACCGCATCATAGGTGACAGGTCCTTGTACCGCATCCTGATAATCAATGAGATACCACTGAGACTGATGACATATCAGGTTGCGACTATGAAAGTCTCGATGCATCGTAACCTGCGGCTGGCAAGTCATCGCATCAACGAGTTTCAACTTCACATTATGCCACTGCACTTGTTGATATTCGGTGGGTGTTAAACCAAGCCATTTTGTTACAAGCCACTCGTAAAAGATATTAAGTTCCATATCAACGAAATCAGCATCATAGGGCTTCATCCATTCACTCTTTGGTGTTTTGGCTATTTCTGGAATAAGCGCTATCAGCGCACGATAGTCCTCTAGCCGAGAAGGCAATGCCAACCTATCGGCCAAATGCTCAGAACCCAAGTCTTGTAACAGTAACAGCCCTTGCTCTTCATTACTCGCAAGGATTTGTGGCACATTGAGGCCTTGCTCTGCAAACACCGTATTTAAACCGATAAAAGGGGCATTATCGAGTTTATCGACTGGTGTTTCCATTAAGATCCACGACATCGTTTGTCGCTTAACGCGATAATAACGGCGGAAACTGGCATCCGAGGTGATAGCCTCACACGTAAAATCGTCGCTATGTATTGCTTGCTGTATAAACTCGACGCGCTGGTTTTGACTATTCATGGATTAACTATTACACCTTCTACTTGTAAATATTTAAATGCTACTGTATTTCCGACAGTTTTCATTTATCATGATGAGCTTATTATTAAATGCTCAGCTAATAGGTTATTAAATGCGCAAAATTTGGGGCTTGGCTGTATTATCCGCGATTCACTCTACAGCTTTTGCTAATACGAACATTGTCGCCGCACAATGTAAAGACTATATGCAGCCAGAAAACTGGAAGCCGTTAGCCTCGCTGCCCAAAAATGCCATTGATATCGTTGCCGATGACTTAGAACTACAAGGTACTGATAGCGCTGAGTTTTCGGGTAATGTGGTGATTAACACTGAAACCATGAGCTTAGAAGCTAGACGTGCGCTAATCGATAAAAAAGAAGGCCTGCTCAGCGCTTCTGGACCACTACTCTATCGTGACCAATTTACCAAAGTTCACAGCAATGGGCTATTCGCGGATTTAAATGCTAACACCGTGAGCTTGCTTGGTGCTGAATATGAATTAACAGACCAGCAGGGCCGCGGTGGTGCAGAGAAATTGCATGCCTCTGGCAGCAAAATTTCACTCGACAACTCCAGCTTTACCACGTGTCCTGCTGATGACCCATTTTGGAGTATCGAGGCAAGCAGCATTGTACTTTCTCGAGAAGACGGTTGGGGTGAGACCTATAATACGGTGTTCAAAATTATGGACACGCCCATTATCTATTTACCCTATTTTACATTTCCAATCGACGATAGACGAAAATCTGGCCTGCTGACGCCGACAATTTCCAGCTCAAATAAATTTGGCTTGGAGCTGATCACCCCTTATTATCTCAATCTAGCCCCCAACTACGACGCGACCTTAACGCCAAGATATATGGCCAATAAAGGATTTCAGCTTATTACCGAGTTCAGGTATTTAACTGAACAACATCAAGGTAAAATTGGGGTGGAATATCTCAGTAAGGATGATTCCGAGCCGCAGCTAGACGATCGCTATCTTGTGCATTGGCAACAAAAAAGCTATTTAAGTGATAAATGGCGCGCATTTGTTGATGTCACAAATGTCAGTGACGATAACTATCTCACTGACTTAACATCCGAATACGCCAATGAAACTGACACTCAGTTATATCGCACCGGCAGTCTAAGTTACCTTGGTGAAGACTGGTTAGTCGACTTAAAGTTGCAAGATTTTGAAGTGTTGGGCGATCACAGAGAATCCTACACTGCACTACCGCAAATTAGCTTCCGTACACGTGACAGTTATGAACTTGTCGGCCTTGATTGGGACTTTGAAGGTGAGTTTGCCTATTTTCAAAATGATGCTTTGCCAATCTCAGAGGCGTCGCGATTACACCTAGAACCTCGCGTGTCTTTTTCACGCAGCGACTACGCTTGGTCATTTACTTCAGAAGCACGCCTACTTCACACGCGTTATGAACAAAATATCGATGTGCCTGATACAGAGTATGAGGAGTCTGTCACGCGTACATTGCCAAGTTTACGGGTACATGGACAACTGAATTTTGAACGCAGTACCGAGTTCTTTTTTGAACAAGGTACACAAACGCTTGAGCCACAAATTCAGTACCTTTACACACCACACAGAGAGCAAAGCCAAATTGGCTGGTACGATACGGCTAAGTTACAAGATGACTTTATTGGTCTGTTTAGAGCACGCCGTTACTCAGGTTATGACCGTATTGCAGAAGCCAATCAATTCACCGTGGGTGCAACCACGCGTGTATTCGATAGCAGTAATGTCGAACGCTTTAACTTCAGTGCAGGTCAGATCATTTATCTTGAGTCATCTGTAAAGCCTTCTGAACAGCTATTTACTGATGATACCAACTATAATGCACTATTTGCCGCTGAATCCATGTTACATTGGCATAAGCGCTGGTACCTCTCAGGTGGGGTGCAATACGATGTGGATAGCAAAGAGTTAGTGCAGTCTCACTTTACCTTGGACTATAAAGGAGACGACAAGCAGTTAGTGCAATTGAACCATCGTTATGTTAATGATGTCTCAGACTATGAAATTGACCAAGTCGGTCTCTTTACAAGTTTACCAATTGACGATAACTGGCAATTTGTAGCAAGCTATCACCGAGATATGACGGCAAATAGAAGTGTTGAATCCTTTGTTGGTGTTCAATACCAGTCTTGTTGTTGGGCTATTCAGGTGACTGCGAATCGTCAAATTGAAACAAACTTAAACCAAACACTTACAAATGATGAAGCAGTGTTTGATTCTGGCTTCAGCCTGAAATTTGTCCTTACAGGGCTTGGAAGCCAAAGCAGTGGTGATGCGAGTAAACTCCTTCAACAGGGTATTTTTGGTTACCGTAGACCGTATTTTTTGAATAAATAGAATTTAGAAAGCCGTATGAATTTAAAAAAGTTGTTATTAGTGGCCTCATTAAGTGCAGGCCTGTTTACTCAAGCACATGCTGAGCGTGTAAAGCTAGATACTGTTGTTGCCACGGTTAATGATGGTGTAATTTTACAAAGCGAAGTCGATCAAATAATAAATCGTGTTAAAGAACAGGCTGAGCAGCAAGGCACAGAGCTTCCTAGCGATAAAACATTACGCTTACAAGCCATCGATAAACTCATTGAGCAATCTTTAATGTTGCAACTGGGTGATCGCATGGGTATGCAAATTTCCGATGCTCAATTGGATCAGACCATTGCAAATATTGCCCAAGATCAAGGCGGTACTATCGCTGACCTACGTCGCTCAGTTGAAGCGAGTGGCGAAAGCTTTCAGGCATATCGAGAAGAGATCCGTAAAGAAATAACCACAAGCCAAGTGCGCCGTGCCAGTGTTGATCGCCGTATTTATATTAGCCCTCAAGAGGTGACCAACCTGCAAAAAATCTTGAGTGAGCAAACGGGTAACTCGGAAGAGTATGATATCGGCCATATCTTGATTAAGATCCCAAACAAAGCAACGCCAGAAGAAATTGAAGACGCTCGTGAGCGCGCTGATAACGTGATTAAGTTTTTGAACGAAGGTAAAGAGTTCAAGCGCATCGCAATTGCCTCTTCGAGCGGCTCAAAAGCACTAGATGGTGGTCAATTAGGCTGGATGGGCATTAACGAAATGCCAACCTTGTTCGCTGAGGCCATTAAAGGTGCGAAAAAAGACGACATCGTTGGTCCACTGCGCTCAGGTGCAGGTTTCCACATTCTAAAAGTACAAGATATTCGTGGTCGTGAAGTCGTTGAAACCGTTGAGGTACGTTCACGCCATATTTTAATCAAACCGTCTATTATCCTAAGTGAAGAAAAAGCCCGCTCAATGCTAACAGGTTTTGTTAAAGACTTGCGCGCAGGAACCGCTGACTTTGCTGCGCTAGCTAAAGAATATTCTGAAGATCCGGGCTCTGCACTTAAAGGCGGTGAGTACGATTGGACAGATCCAACTACATACGTACCAGCGTTTAGAGACACTCTGTTGTCGCTAGAAAAAGATCAGATCAGTGAACCATTTAGAAGTACATTTGGCTGGCACATTGTACAACTGCTAGATAAACGCGTGGCCGATAAAACAGAACAAGCCAAGTTAAATCGCGCACACCGTCTGCTGTTTAACCGTAAATTTAAAGAAGAAAGCTTTAAATGGATTAAAGAAATGCGTGACCAAGCGCATATTGAAATTATCGAAGCGGAATAACGGCTATGACACTCAGAATCGCAATTACACCGGGTGAGCCTGCAGGTATTGGCCCAGATCTTGTTATCAAACTGGCTCAGCATGCATGGCCTGCTCAGTTAGTTGCGGTGGCTGATAAAAGTATTCTAGAAAAGCGCGCCAAAGAACTTGGTGAGCAAATCAAGTTATTGCCGTTTGACAGCGATGCTGCGCCTGAAGCGGCACCTGCTGGTGCTATTTACTACCTTCAAGTAGACAAAGGTGCTGAAGTGGTCGCTGGTCAATTAGATGAAGCCAATGGCCATTATGTGCTCGAAACCTTGCGCATTGCCTCTGAAAAGAATATGGATGGGACATTCGCAGCGGTAGTCACGGGTCCTGTTCATAAAGGCATTATTAACCAAGCTGGGATCTCGTTTAGCGGCCATACTGAGTACTTTGCACAGCAGTCTGATACCGCTGATGTCGTTATGCTACTCGCAACCGAAGGGCTGCGTGTAGCGCTAGTTACTACGCATATCCCACTGGCGTATGTATCAAAGGCGATTACGCCTGAGCGTCTCAGCAAAGTCATTCATATTTTACATCACGACCTACAAACCAAGTTTGGTATTGAACAACCCAGAGTATTAGTTTGTGGATTAAATCCGCATGCTGGAGAAAGTGGTCACCTTGGTCGTGAAGAAATAGAAACCATTGAACCAACACTGGAAATGCTGAATAAACAAGGTATGAACTTGGTTGGACCGCTGCCAGCTGACACCCTTTTCCAAGCTAAATATTTAGATAATGCTGATGCTGTGCTCGCAATGTATCACGATCAGGGCTTACCTGTGTTAAAATATAAAGGTTTTGGAAACTCAGTAAACATCACCCTAGGATTACCCTTTGTTCGCACATCGGTTGATCACGGTACAGCGCTTGATTTAGCTGGCTCTGGTGATGTTGAAGTGGGTAGTTTTGAATTAGCGATCCGCGAAGCAATTAAGCTCGCAACCAAAAAAGCACAGAATGCATGACAGATAAAGTACATCTCGGACACAGAGCGCGTAAACGCTTTGGTCAAAACTTCTTAAATGACAACAATATTATCGACAAGATAGTAACCGCTATCGACCCAAAACCTGAAGACAATCTGGTTGAAATTGGTCCTGGTTTAGGTGCTATCACTGAGCCTGTTTGTGATTTAAGTGGTCACCTAACCGTTGTAGAACTCGATAAAGATCTTGCCGAGCGCTTGATCCATCATCCATTCTTGGGACCTAAATTAACGGTTCACCAAGGTGACGCGATGAAGTTTGATTTCTCTTCTTTAATCAAAGAAGGGGAAAAACTGAAGATCTTTGGTAACTTACCTTACAACGTATCAACCCCTTTGCTATTTCACTTATTTGAATTTGCCGATCAGGTCGAGCATATGCACTTTATGCTGCAAAAAGAAGTGGTTAACCGTATGGTTGCAGGCCCTGGCAGCAAGGCCTTTGGTCGCTTGAGCGTAATGACGCAGTACTATTGTCACGCTATTCCCGTGATTGAAGTACCACCACATTGCTTTAAACCGGCACCAAAAGTTGACTCGGCAGTTGTTCGATTGATCCCAAAAGATCCGTCACAACGTACAGCTAAAAGCACTAAACTTTTGAATACTGTTTGCTTAGAAGCGTTCAACCAACGCCGTAAGACACTAAGAAATAGCTTATCGAACCTGTTAACCGAAGAGCAGCTGCGAAACTTGGGTATTGACCCTACGCTTCGTGCTGAAAACCTGTCGCTTAACCAGTTTATTGAAATTGCAAATTGGATATATGACAACTCAAACTAATATTGGCTCACCGATCAAGGTATCGGTAGAGACCTTTTACGTTGAAGCGCAATCACAGCCTGAAAAGGACAAATATGTGTTTGCCTACACCATTACCATCAAAAACCATAGCTTATGTAACGCTAAGCTACATAGTCGTTATTGGCTCATTACCGATGCTAATGGCAAAGAGACCGAAGTAGAAGGTGATGGTGTTGTCGGTGAGCAGCCCACCATTCGTCCTGGCGAAAGCTATCAGTACACCAGCGGCGCGGTGCTCGATACCCCAGTTGGTACGATGGAAGGGTATTATTTAATGCGTAATGAGTTTGGCACCGAGTTTAAAGCGCCAATCAATGTATTTAGACTCTCCTGTCCAAATATTTTGCATTGATACCGTTTTTATTTTGCGGAAGCGGGTTTACCCCGCGTTCCTCATACGTGCTAGACATCAGAATAAAAACATTGAGTTATAAAAAACCACAGGTAATAAATGGCAAAATACGCAATTGGAGACTTGCAAGGTTGCTTCACTCCACTCATCGGGCTACTCGATCAAGTCGACTTTAACCCAAGCCAAGACCATCTATACTTTGTCGGTGACATCATCGCCAGAGGACCTGATTCACTTGCTTGCCTAGAGTTCCTCTATCAACACGCTGGCTCTATTAGCATTACACTCGGCAATCACGATCTCCACTTTTTAGCCTGTCTTGCTTTGGGTGTCGCTCCGAACCCAAAAGATAAATTAGACGCGGTTTTTGCCAGCCCTAAATGCCAAAAATATGCTGACTTATTACGTTCACAGCCGCTGGCTATTTGGCTTGAAACACAGCAAACTTTTATTTTTCATGCAGGTATTCATCCAAGCTGGAATATTACGCAAGCGCTAGAATATGCACGCTTTGCCGAAACCATTTATCAATCAACAAAAGCCCCTGAGTTTTACGCCAATATGTACGGTGCTCACCCAGGACTTGAGCTCAACAAGCTCAGTGAACAAGATAAGTTTAAAGCCATTGTTAACGTCTTCACTCGAATGCGCTTTCTAAAACAAAATGGCGAACTGGATCTTAAGAACAAGTCTGGCCTAAAAGATGCGGCAGGTCTCACTCCGTGGTTTGAGCTCAGCCAAACATCAGCCGACACTACCCTACTTTTCGGCCACTGGGCTGCTTTGGAAGGCGAAACCAACAAGAAAAATATTATTGCCTTAGACACTGGCTGCGTGTGGGGAGGCCCTATGACAATGATAAATATCGACAGTGGCGAAAAGTACCAGCATAGCTAACCTCTATAACAGCCCTAAATCAACGTTAGGGTAAGCACTTACTTTAACTTTTATTAAACTAGGGCCTGTTGATCTTTCAAGTTTGTTTTTGCAGCAGTTTGATTGGTATTTATACAAGGCAGAGCCTGCGTAGCATAGTTATTCTATGTGAGTCAGGCGATAACACAGTAGAAATGCCAATCAAGCGCTGCCCTTTGGGTTCACCTGAGTGCGCTTTGTTCATTGTTGCTCAACTTTTGCTTAGATTACTAGGCGGCAAGTCGAGCGCCGCGACCAAAACACACCCAGGAGAACAAAAGTCAAACAGCAAAGGTCAACAGGCCCTAAGCTACACTCGAAGAAAACGTGAAGCTTATACTTTTTATCCGTTGAGCTGCTATTTTTTGTAATCCGACCTTTTTTACTGAAATTTTTTGTCACATCTGCTATAAAATACTTAACTTATCCGCAATAAATCCGATAAGTATCCGTATTGCTTTGTAAATTTTGTAGGACAGCTATGAATTTGACTGTTAGCCAACGTATTTGGGGTGGTTTTATTACCATCACCTTGTTGCTTCTTCTTATCGGGGGCAATTCTTTATTTAGAATTGCGAACATTGACAACTCAACTCAACAGGTTAATAACCTGTCTTTACCAGCTCTCTCTAAAAGCTCTGCTCTACAAGTAGAGTTCACTTTAATGAGCAAAATGGCTCAGGGAAGTTTTTATGCACGTTCAGAGACTGAGCTGACGACGCTAAAACAGCAATTTGCAGAGCGCCAGAAGATCTTTGACAAAACCTATTCAGAGCTGCAGCAGGTCGTTGCTGCTAATAATAAATTGGCCTCAAGCAGTCGTGATGTTGGCAAAAGTTATGATGCGTTCGTAAAAGCCATGAACAGCTTGGTAAACGAAAAAACAACTGAGCTTTCGTTACGGGACAAATTAAAAGAGCAGTTATCAACTATCGATGTTGCCGCAGAAGATGCGACTATGGTGACGGTTGATATCATTGATTTGGATGGCTTAGAAGATGCTGACAAACGTGCTTTTCAAGCTGCAAATAACTTAGAAAATAACTTTTCTTCTGTTGTGACCAGCGCCAATGATATTGTTACGGTTGAAGACATCAATACACTGGAAATAGTAAGTCGAGATCAAAGCTATCTCGTTGAAGAGCTAGGTCGTAATATTGATTTAATGCGTGGCCCCGTTAGCGCGCTTGATAGCAGTTTGTTTGCTGATCTCGAAGGCTATTACACTAATTTAAAAGGTGCAGTTACCGGCAGCAACAGCATCGCGGAAAATCAAAAACGCTTGATCAACGCATTAGCCGAAACACGTAAGGAATTATCCGACGCTGAGAAAACCACAAAAGCCGCTCTGTCTCAGCTAGATGATTTACTCTCCGAAGCGAGCCAAGTCGCCTTTAACTTACAACAAGGCGTACGTGCCGATGTAGGCACAGCAAACCTATGGACTTGGATTGGGATGATAGTAGCAACGCTAATGGCAGTCGGCGTGGCTTACATTACCGTTAGCCGAATCACAAAACCACTATCGGAAGTAAACCGAGTTTTAAACATTGTCGCCAGTGGCGATATGACACAGCGCTTAGATGACACGGCAAAAGATGAGTTTGGTGAATTATCTAGAAGCTGTAACACCCTAATCTCTAGCTTACGTGAACTTATCACTGGTATTATTTCTCGTTCGACACAGCTTGCTGCAGCGTCCGAAGAAACATCGACTATCACTACAGAATCCAGCCAAGCAATTAAGAATCAGCAGGCACAAGTAGAGCAAGCAGCTACCGCTACCACTGAGATGAGTAGCACCTCTCACGGTGTTAGCAACAGCGCGCATCAAGCATTACAAGAAATTAAAAATGCTGATAAAGAAGCGGAGCGTGTTAAAGGTATTTCACATGAGAACAAACACACTATTGAGCAACTCGCAAGGGAAGTGGATGAAGCCTCTCGCGTGATTAACAAACTACACCAAGACAGCGCTTCGATAGGCAGTATTTTGGATGTTATCCGTGGTATTGCCGAGCAAACTAACCTCCTTGCACTAAACGCTGCAATCGAAGCTGCGCGTGCTGGTGAACAGGGTCGTGGCTTCGCAGTAGTGGCAGACGAAGTGCGCTCGCTCGCAAGTAAGACTCAAGAGTCAACTCAAGAAATTCAAGCAATGATTGAATCCTTACAAGCAGGAGCCGAAGAAGCGGTAGGCGCGATGTCGAAAGGCAAACAGCAGGCGGAGTCGTGCGTAACTCAGAGCGACCTTGCTAATGAAGCACTAAACTCCATCACTGCTGCCGTTTCTCAGGCCCATGATGTGAGTGAAGAGATTGCAAACGCGGCGAATGAGCAACAACAAGTAGCACAGGAAATTAGTGAACGCTTGGAATCGATTGTAACAATCGCAGAGCAAACAGCTGAAGGCGCAAGCCAAACCTCGATCTCTAGTTCTGAGGTTGCTAAACTCGCCGAAGAGTTACGCTTATCGGTAGAACAGTTTAAGGTTTAACTATCTAACCTGAGCTTTGAGCAGAAAACAGTCTCAAAGCTTTAGGTGGTTTAGCAAAACAGCTAAGCATAAAAAAACCCATGCATGGCATGGGTTTTTTGTTTCTTTTCTTTGATTATGCAAACAATGCGTTTGCCTTCTCAACGATATTTTCTACCGTAAAGCCGAATAGCTTGAATAGCTCATCAGCAGGTGCTGACTCACCAAACGTTGTCATACCAACGATAGCACCATTTAGGCCTACATATTTGTACCAGAAGTCCTCAATACCCGCTTCGATAGCGACGCGACGCGTTACTGAGCTTGGTAGTACGCTTTCTTTGTATGCTGCAGATTGCGCATCAAAAATGTCCGTTGAAGGCATAGACACAACACGCACCTTTTTACCTTCTGCACGAAGCTTATCCGCAGACTCAACCGCAAGTTGCACTTCAGAACCGGTTGCAATAAGGATGATTTCAGGTTCACCATCACAAGATAGTACATAACCACCTTGCTTAATCGCTGCAACTTGCTCAGCTGTACGTGGCTGCTGTGCAAGACCTTGACGGGTAAATACAAGTGCAGATGGACCATCAGCGCGTTCAACCGCTTGCTGCCAAGCAACTGCTGACTCAACTTGGTCACATGGACGCCAGCTCGCAAGGTTTGGCGTAGTGCGTAAGTTCGCCATTTGTTCTACAGGTTGGTGTGTTGGACCATCTTCACCAAGACCGATTGAATCATGAGTATACACAAAGATACTTCTTTGCTTCATCAATGCAGCCATACGTACGGCATTACGCGCGTATTCCATAAACATCAGGAATGTCGCACCGTAAGGGATAAAGCCTCTGTGCAGTGCAATACCATTCATGATGGCAGACATACCAAATTCACGCACACCGTAGAAAATGTAGTTACCCGCAGCATCTTCTGCCGTTAAGCCTTTAGATTGATCCCAAAGTGTTAAGTTAGAACCCGCAAGGTCAGCAGAGCCACCCATAAACTCAGGTAGAATTGGGCCATAGGCATTCAATGCATTTTGTGATGCTTTACGAGTTGCTGGGTTTGCAGGATTCGCTTGAAGCTCTGCGATATAGGTTTCTGTTTTCTCAGACCAGTCTGCTGGAAGCTCGCCTTTCATGCGACGCTCAAATTCAGCAGCAAGCTCAGGATAATGCATTTGGTATTCAGTAAACTTAATCAACCAGTCACTTTGTTGATTTTGACCACGTGCTGTTGCGTCCCATTTCGCGTACACATCTTCTGGTATTTCAAATGCACCGTGCTCCCAACCAAGGAATTCACGTGCCGCTTTGATTTCATCATCACCTAGCGGTGCACCGTGACAATCATGGCTACCAGATTTATTTGGTGAACCATAACCGATAACCGTTTTACAACAAATAAGGGTTGGCTTGTCAGACTCTGCTTGCGCCGCTTCGATTGCCGCTTTAATCGCATCGCTATCGTGGCCATCAACACCGGCAATAACATGCCAGCCATAAGACTCAAAGCGTTTTGGTGTATCGTCGCTAAACCAACCTTCAACTTCACCGTCGATTGAAATACCGTTGTCATCCCAAAATGCAATCAGTTTGCCAAGACCAAGGGTACCCGCAAGTGAACAAGCTTCGTGTGAGATACCTTCCATCAAACAGCCATCACCTAAAAATGCATAGGTATAGTGATTAACGATGTCGTAATCTTCACGGTTAAACTGTGCAGCCAATGCTTTTTCAGCAATCGCCATACCTACCGCATTAGTAATACCCTGACCTAATGGGCCTGTAGTCGTTTCAATACCTGGCGCATAACCATATTCTGGGTGACCTGGTGTTTTTGAGTGTAGCTGACGGAAGTTTTTGATGTCATCAATTGATAAGTCATAACCCGACAAATGCAACAATGAATAAATTAACATCGAGCCGTGACCGTTTGATAATACGAAGCGATCTCTGTCGAACCACTCAGGATTACTTGGGTTGTGCTTTAAAAAATCGCGCCAAAGTACTTCTGCGATGTCCGCCATGCCCATAGGGGCTCCTGGGTGGCCAGACTTGGCCTTTTGTACAGCGTCCATGGAAAGAACGCGAATTGCATTAGCAAGTTCTTTGCGAGATGGCATGAATTCTCCTACCTTTAAATGTGTTTCGCGGGGGTTTGAGCCCATTCTTACTTATTTATATGGCTAACTGCAACGGCAAAGGCCATAAAAAAACGGGTACAGACGGACTTTTTCCGACCATTAAAAAAGTTTGCACAATTTTGGACGTCTAGGCGTAAAATAACTAGTCAATGCCTAGGTTTTTTGGTTAGAATACGCCCCTTAATTTTTCGCGCTGTCCCTGATGTTTGTGAAGCGCAATATTTGTGAGCATAAATACAATGGCTAAACATTTATTTACTTCTGAATCTGTTTCTGAAGGCCATCCAGATAAAATTGCCGATCAGATCTCTGATGCGGTTCTAGATGCCATCCTTGAGCAAGATCCAAAAGCACGTGTTGCGTGTGAAACTTACGTTAAAACCGGTATGGTTATGGTTGGTGGTGAAATCACAACTAGCGCTTGGGTTGATATCGAGGAATTAACTCGTAAGACCGTGCGTGAAATTGGTTACACACACTCTGACATGGGCTTTGACGCTGATTCATGTGCAATCCTTAACACCATTGGTAAGCAATCACCTGATATTAACCAAGGTGTTGACCGTACTCGTCCAGAAGAGCAAGGTGCTGGTGACCAAGGCCTAATGTTTGGTTACGCGTGTAACGAAACTGACGTACTTATGCCTGCGCCTATCACATACTCACACCGTTTAGTTCAGCGCCAAGCGCAAGTTCGTAAAGACGGCACGCTACCTTGGTTACGTCCAGACGCTAAGTCTCAGGTAACATTCGCGTACGAAAACGGTAAAGCAGTAGGTATCGACGCAGTCGTATTATCTACACAGCACTGTGATTCTGTATCACAAGCTGACCTTGTAGAAGCTGTGATGGAAACTATCATCAAGCCTACATTACCTGCAGAGCTTATCACTGAAGCAACTAAGTTCTTCATCAACCCAACTGGCCGTTTCGTTATCGGTGGTCCTATGGGTGACTGTGGTCTAACTGGTCGTAAAATCATCGTAGATACATACGGCGGTATGGCTCGTCACGGTGGTGGTGCATTCTCTGGTAAAGATCCATCAAAAGTTGACCGTTCTGCAGCTTACGCAGCGCGTTACGTTGCAAAGAACATTGTTGCCGCTGGCCTTGCTGACAAGTGTGAGATCCAAGTGTCTTACGCAATCGGTGTTGCTGAACCTACTTCTATCAGTGTAGAAACTTTCGGTACAGCCAAGCTTGATGAGTCGCGTTTAATCGAACTTATCCGCGCGCACTTCGACTTACGTCCTTACGGTCTAATCACTATGCTAGACCTTGAGCGTCCAATTTATCAGCCTACTGCTGCTTACGGCCACTTTGGTCGTGAAGAGTTCCCTTGGGAAGCAACAGATAAAGCTGACGCACTACGTGAAGCTGCAGGCCTATAACCCCTGCTGAAAAAGTAAAAAAGGCGCCAAGTGCGCCTTTTTTAATGCCCATAGATAACCCCTACCCGATAAATACCTCGTCGACATCATCTTTTAAGTTTTGATACTCATCATCATGAAGATTAAGCTCAATCATCACCTTGTCTTTAAATAGATACCAATCCGCTGCGCTTCTAAAATGTTTTGCTTCGAAACAGAGGTTTTCAGCCAGTTTAAGTGCCGCAAAGGTTTGCACATGTTGTGCATTTTTTTGCTCTTCAAGATAGCTAACGTCATGGTGGCGCAAAATCATCTGGCATATTTCTTTGGGTAAGTGCCAAGACGTCGCAAGAAAGTAGCCTATCACAGTGTGGGGCACTGGATACTTTTGCTGCTCGTAGTAAATCAATGTTTGCTCAGGCCGCTCTATAGACTGTTTTATTACCTCAGCGTAGTCAGGATATTTTACGGCCATTGCTGGGATCCCGGCATCGTGAAAGAGTCCGAGCAGCTGCAAATTCTCTAGGGGTAATGATGCTTTTAAATGATGTCCAACCACCATTGCTGCTTTTGAGATATCCGCAGCATTATCCCAAAACTGCTGCAGTGAAATACAGCACTTTGACTGCTCAAACGCATTTTTAAGCAAATACCCAGTCACTAGCTGCGTAATACAGGTAACGCCCAAAAACATCACAGCTTGTTTTATATCAGTGATTGTACGGGCAAGACCATAAGCCGGTGAATTAATTACCTTTAATACCGCAGCAGACGCACCAACATCTGCCGCAATAATATCCGCCACGGTAAATAACTCAGGCTCCGGTTGTGATAGTTCATTTTGTAAGGCTTGTAATATTTCAGGCTTAGCAGGTAAGTTAAATCCGCCGCGCAAATCATTCAGCACTTTATCGTCTATATCGATCATTGGGCTACCTCAGAATTGATACACCCAAGTTTAGTTCATCGCCTGATATTTGCAGTATTGATTGTAATGAAGTGGTACAAAAAAGCGGGATAAAACCCCGCTTAATCTGGTTAGAACCAATATGGTTCGCTATGCATGGAAGATTGTCGACTTTGCTCCATAGCACTTATTAAAAAGTCTGATTTTTGCTTAAGCCATGCCTGCACTTCTTGCAGCTCGTCTGCATTTTGGCTTTGGCAAAGCTGATATAAATACGCCAGTGTTTCTAGCTCATAAATACCATAAACGATATCAATCCAAGGCGTTCTAAACGCTTTGCGCGCTTCTTTATCGTAAAGCTTACCCAGACAGTTACCGCTTAGCAGCGTATTTTCTAGCTTTATTCTGACATGTAAATAATCTTTTTCAGAAAGCGATTTATCCTGTGGAAGCAAGTTTTTCAACTCTTGCCAGTCTTTATCAAATAATTGGCTTGCGATTTCTGTGACCGGTAGCTCTGCTGCACTCAGTGCTTTTTGATCCCAGTTTTTACGCCACGCTCTATCAACAAGCCAGCGAGTAAGTGAAAGGATCAAACGGTTATAGCGGGTGCAATGAAATAAATCTTCAATGTCCGTCGGTGTTGGCTGAACATCTTGCAGATCAGTAATGACCTGCGCCAATTCAGGAAACTGATTAAGTTTCTTATGATAAGCATGGCGCTTTGAGGTATAGGTTTTCAAATGAATTGCATTTTCGACCCAAGCAAGTTCTGACAACAACCATTTTAACTCATTGCGAATACTCTCAGTCGAGCTTTTATCAACGATGTCATCGAACAACCAAAACGCGTGACGGATAAGCGAAACTCCGTCAATAACTCGTTTTAATGTCTTGAGACTTGGTTTATTAAAATAGCACTGCTCATGTTTTTGGACGAACTGAATACCATAACTGACTGTCGCAATTAGCGCTTGTTCTTGCGTTACCTGAGATTTGAGCGGTACAAATCCTATAAACTTATTTGGTTTTAGAGGTTTATCATCGGCAATTCGATATCCTCTGGCGGCCTTTGAGTATAGTCCCAAGCGCATACCAGCTTGTTTAATTAGGTGATCGGCTAATAAGAAAAGATCTTCTTTATTTCCCTCAATCAGCTCTATTTCAAGCTCATTGATTGGCTCCATCTTCCCTTGGGCTGCTATTTCCCCTTTATCCAACACGACTTCGATTTTGGTTCCCGAATCCGTTTCGATTAACCAAGTACGACGAATGAAATTCGTACTGAAGATCGGGAATATGTTTTCTGCGATAGACTCAAGTTGCATGCCGTGAGGCCAAATATTCGCGTCAAACGCTAACAAGTCAGGACGTCCTGACTGAATAGGTAAATTGTACTCAGGTCGTTGATGTAACCCTCCGACAACTTCTCCCGCAAGCTTAATCGTTTGCTCGCATTCATCATTGCAACAACGCGTTCTTAGGCCGATATCTAGCGCACGCAATTCACGATTTGGCGTGTCAAAGTAGGCGTTAGTTAAGTTTTTAGCAGGCTTGTTAGTGACCGTTTTTGCAAACTGTGTGATGAGTGCAGGGATCAGCGGAACTTCATTATCTGAAACCAAAAATTTCAGTTCTATTTCAGTGTCCATTAGGGCAGTGTTTTACCTATTTGTCTAAGGGAGGATCAAAATATACAAAGGAGGCTAAGTTTGCAATCTTTTTATCCGATGAGAAGTGCACCAAATATGCGCTAAATCAATAGATAGTCAGGCTAAATTCGCTGAACATCAACGGATCAATAACACTGAATCATTGCGCTAAATGCTGCAATTTTCATTATGTAATCAATTATTTCGCGCCATTCAAAATAAACAAAGCCTTGCTATTAGGCCGCGAAATCCCTACTATTTTGTAAACTTTACGACCCAAAGAATAAAAGGCCCACGCATGTTCAACTTTAAGCAATTTATCATTGCGAGCCTGCTCTTCACTAGCTTTGTAAGCTTTGCCGAAGAGCCAGACGAAAATAGCACAGTAAACGCGGCAACACCAAACGGCTATATTAGTGACAATCTTTTTATTTTCATGCACACAGGTCCAAGTAAAAATTATCGAATTTTAGGTTCTGTTGATGCTGGTACGCCAATCACTATTTTGAGTGGCGCTAATGACGAGTTTGTCCAAATTAAAGACGACAAAGCAAGAGAAGGTTGGGTAGAAAGTAAATTTGTCACCACGGAACCGGGTTTAAAGCAACAATTAGAAACGGTTAACCAAACCTTGGTGGAAACCCAAGAGGCGCTGAACGATGCTCAGCAGCAACTTCCCATGCTGCAGCAAAACAATACCAATTTACTAGCTGAAAATGCTTCACTTCAAGACACTATTTCAGGGCTTGAAAAGCAGCTACAAGATGAGCGTTTAGCACAGCAGCAAAAAGTCCAAAAAGAACAACACCAGTTGCTCACTTACGGTGGCATCATCGGGATCAGTGGCATTATTATCGGTGTGATCCTGACGCTATTTTTATCTCGCAGAAAGCGTTACGACGGCTGGTAATTGGTTATATACATACCTATTGAGGTTAGATAACTTCGTCACTAACGGTGCATCTAAACTCTATTGTCAAAATAAATAAAGGCCGGAAAAATTCGGCCTCTATTTATTCCACCTAAAACGTATTAGGCTGAATTCTTCGCATTAATGTTACCCCAAATGCCAGACTCAGTAACTCCTTGCACTTTGACCTTATCGACCTCGAATACAGGTTCTTTCCCTTTTGCTCTTTGCTGATGATAATCAGCCGTAACCGCCAGGATAGTGGGAGTAAGACGCACGATAGCAATAACATTCACCACCGTCATTAAACCCAATGCGATGTCTGCAAGATCCCATACCTGTTTTAGCGTTGCCGAAGCGCCCCACAACATCATAGACAAGTAGCATGCAGTATAAATTGAACGGCCAACTTTATTATCCAGATGAAATAAGTGTAAGTTACTTTCAGCATAGGCGTAATTAGCCACTACAGAGGTGAAAGCAAATAAAGTAATCGCCGCCGCGACAAAGTATACGCCCCCAGTTGCTAAATGCGCAGTCATCGCAGATTGTGTTAGCCGTATGCCTTCCATCTCTCTGCCAATATCTATATCTGCCAATAAAATGATCACGGCCGTACAACTACACAACACTATGGTATCAAAGAATACGCCTAGCATTTGGATATAACCTTGGGTTACGGGGTGATTAGGAATTGGCGACGCACTGGCCGATGCGTGCGGCACACTACCCGCTCCGGCCTCGTTAGAATAGAGCCCGCGCTGAATACCATTTTTGATAGCTGCGCCAAGTGCGCCAGCGCCCGCTTCTTGCAAGCCAAAAGCTGAAAGCAAAATATCTTTGATCATGGCAGGGACTTGCGAGTAATTCATCACGGTAATAGTAATGGCCGCAAGGACAAAGGCTAATCCCATTACTGGCACTACCTTTTCAGCAAATCGCGCAATCGCTTTGAAGCCACCAAGAATAATAGAGCCTGCAAGGACTGTGATCACAATACCTGAATATAAGGTTGGAATATCAAACGCATTATTGAGCGCATCGGTGATGGTATTAGTTTGCATCGCGCTAAAGGTAAATCCATATCCCAAAAACAAGCAAAAGGCGAAGCATACTGCAAACGCCCGACTTCCCAATCCCATGTGAATATAATAAGCAGGGCCACCTCTAAACTCACCTTGGCTATCTCGCACTTTATAGACCTGCCCAAGCACACTTTCGGCAAAGCCTGTTGCCATCCCCAAAATGGCTATCATCCACATCCAAAATATCGCACCACTGCCACCAAGAGAAATTGCAACCGCAACACCTGCTAGGTTACCGGTTCCAACTCGAGCTGATAACCCCGTGCATAACGCTTGAAATGAACTGATTGTATTGTCATCACCCTGACTGCTACCTCGTAACAGACTAAACATGTGGCGAAACTTTACAACTTGTATCCCTCGCAAAAGAATAGTGAACCAAAACCCTGCAAATAGCAGGATATAAATAAGTATCTGACCTTCTCCCCATAAGAGCCCATTGATACTCTTAACTGCACTTTCAAACATAGGCGGTTCCTGTTTTATTATTATTTGCCGTTTATCTAGGGCCTGTTGACCTTCTTGAAGGATAAACAGGCCCTAGTATTATTTAACGGTTATTTAAATGGACTCCAGCAATCATACAACGCACCGAGCCACCTGCGGCTTCAATTGTCGGTATATCGATAGCAACTAGCTTAGCTGACTTTTCAATGACAGCAATTTGCTCAGGCAACAACGCCTGATAAGCCGTTGTGGAAAGCGCAAGTATGCGTCCCATACTGCCTTGTAGCTCAATCGCGTTGCCGCAAAAGTGTTGGATCTGCTGATAAGATAGCGCAATCAAGGTATGGCCGCTTTGCGTAAAACGATTAATAAGCTGTGCCCGCTGATATTCTGGCACCATATCTAGGCATATCATGGCGAAATCAGTGGCGACACACATTAAGACATTGGTGTGATAAACAGGCACTTCATTCTTATCATAGGCATTAAATATCTCCGCCTGTAGTCCCAACTGCTCGCAAACTTGATTAACTAACACGGCGTTAGTGCGCTTGGATTCTACCGCATAGGCCACTTTTTCTTGATGATCGATAACCATAGAGCCGGTGCCTTCAAGGAATATTTCTTCTGCGGTTAGATGACTATAATCATTGATGTTTGTCACTTTATAGTGAGCACTCAGAAAATCGATAATATCGCGACGGATCTCCAATCGTCGATTCAAGGCGTACATAGGATAAATCGTTAACTGACCATCGCTATGCGTCGAGAACCAGTTATTTGGAAAGACCGAGTCTGGCGTGTCTGTGGAGGTATCTTCAAATAAGTGCACTTTCACGCCCGCCAACTCTAACGCTTGCACGGCGTTGCTGACCTCAACATAGGCTCTGTTGTTAGGATTGTTTTCACTGCAAGCTTGCTGAAACGCGTTATCTTGCATGGTTTGCGGATTCGAAGTGAAATGGTGTGGGCGGATCATCACCACAGCTCTTGGTGCTTGGAATATCGTTGTCATACTGCACTCATCATTTGGGCGTTGTCATACTCAATATCAGTGTAACCACACCATAAGACAATTTAAATGCCAAAATCTTATACAATTCGTGCAATTTTCTATCACTTTGCTAAGTTAAATTATACAAATAGACTAATACAACAAAAAAACCACAAAGCTGTACTATGACTCCTTATCTATATGATGCGCTTGATAAAGCCTTGATTGCTGAATTGCGCAAAGATGGCCGAGCAGCCATTTCAACCTTAGCCACGACGCTCGATGTGTCTCGCGGTACCGTACAAAACCGCTTAGATAGACTTATTTCCAGTGGTGCAATTCAAGGCTTTACTGTGCGGGTTCATGAACATATCGAGTCCGAGCTTGTGCGCGCTATCATGATGATAGAAGTGATTGGTAAGTCCACTACGCAAGTGATTAATGCACTGCGAGGGATCCCCGAACTAAGTAAAATTCATACCACGAACGGGGCATGGGATTTAATCGCTGAAGTACAAGCCGCTAACCTCAGTGAATTCGATGGTGTACTGAGGCAAGTTCGAGAGATTGATGGCATTTTAAATAGTGAAACCAGTATTTTGCTATCGAGTACGTAAAGCTCGATAGCGCTTAGATTAGGATAAGTGAATCGACTGTCCAAAATAAACTAAAGCTCAACAGGCCCTAACTTACTGCTAAATAATATTGTCCCCTTCCTCTGGACTTCGAGCGCGCTCTGCTTGCTCTCTGATCTCATCCGCATCGCTACTCACATCGTCAATATCCGCATCTACTGCACTTGCTGTGGTTTTGTTTTTTTGTTTCACGAATGCTCCACTGCTACTACTCAAATTACTAGTCGCTTCTTCGATTGTTTCTTGAGTTTCACTATTTGCAGCTATAATTATCCGCTCTCTGGCATCGTCAGGCATACTAATACCGTGTTCAGTAAAGCAATTAACGGTTTCTCGCATGAGCTGAGACGCCACTTTTATCGGGCTATGTTGTTCGCTATTGACCCAAAAATAAATGGTAAGATTGATAGTCGCAGAGCCTAATGCTTCAAGTAGAACCTGAGGTGGCGGGTCGTTTAAAACCGCGCTTTGTTCTTTAAGTAAGTCAATTGCAATTTGCTGCGTTAGGCGAATATCGTTGTCATAGCCAATACCAATTTTAAAGTGTCCACGCGTTTTGGGATTGGCAGTAAAGTTTTTAATTACATTCTTGTAGACGGTAGCATTGGGTATTTGAATGTGATTGCCATCATAATCAACTAAGGTCGTTGCGCGGGCGGTGACCTTTTTAACGATCCCCAAACGGTTATCGACTTCAATAACGTCATCAATTCTAAACGGGCGTTGGACACTAAGTAACATACTCGAAATAAAGTTCTCGGCGATATCACGAAACGCAAACCCAAGAATAAGACCGACAAGTCCAGTGCCACTCATTACTGCGACGGCAAACTCACTTAACCCTGCCAAGCGCAAAAAGATATAAATGCCAAAAAATATGACTAACACACTGATAAAACGGCGAGTGACTAGATGCAATAATCGACTTTTACTGACATAACCTATAGGTTTAATCAAAAGATAAGAGATTGGCCGTGCTAAATAATAACAAAGCACAATAACCATAATCCCCAACGCCAGAGCAGGTAATAATTGCCATGCGGTTTGTAAAAAGTGCACAACCTGTGCGCTTAAACTTAGTGTATCTGATGTGCTCACGGCTTCAGTCGCTTCGCGAGAAGCTGCCGTCTGAATCATATTAGTCATTTGATTTTTAATAAGATTATTGATTTCCATATTGCACTCTTTGGGTTTTTATTGACAAGGTCACGAGTTAACTAGTAGCAAATATAACGCCAAACGAGATTGGCAGACCTTTTGCTGTATATCACTTTAGATCAACAGGCCCAGAATTGATTTAGGAAAGACCAATGGCAGCTCATAAACATGGCTTTAATGCAGACAGGCCAAGCGATATTCCAGCACTCGGTTGGTGGGATGTTAGTAAACGGCTATACCACAGCTTATCCCAAGATAATTTATCCCTGGTTGCCGCTGGAGTGGCATTTTATGCTCTGCTAGCAATATTTCCCGCATTAGCTGCCGTCGTTTCTATCTACGCCTATTTTTCTTCTCCTACTGAAATGGTTGATCAGCTACTGCCGCTAATTGAGCTCTTACCACCATCCAGCCAAGAAATTATGCTGCAACAACTCAAAGCGCTCACTCAAAAATCGCAGACAAGCCTAAGTCTAGGTGCGATTTTTACCCTCTTTTTAACAATCTGGAGTAGCAGTAAAGGCTGCCAAGCACTTATTACAGCATGTAACATTACGTATCATGAGCACAATAAAAGACAGTTTTTGCAAGCGCTAGTGGTGCGCTTTTTGTTTTCTGTGGGGGCGATTTTCGTCGCGATTGTGGCGTTGTCTATTATCGGAATTTTACCGATTGTGCTTAACCTCGTAGGATTTACCACAGCACTCGATTCGATTATCCAACTAATCACTTGGTCTATTTTAGCAGCACTATTTCACTTTTCTTTGGCGTTTGTTTATCGTTATGCACCACATCGCAGAGCCGCAAAATGGCGCTGGATAACACTCGGATCCTTTACCGCAACCGGTTTATGGATCTTGGCGTCATTGGGATTTTCATATTATGTCGCGCAGTTCGCTTCTTACAATGAAACTTATGGCTCATTAGGTGGCGTTGTCATTATGATGATGTGGTTATACTTAAGCGCATACATCATTATTTTTGGTGCCGCACTAAATGCCAGTACTGAGCTACAAACTTTAAAAGATAGTACCGTAGGTCCTGAGAAAGAGAGAGGACAACGAGGCGCATTTGTGGCTGATAATTTAACGACAAGACAACGTCAAGAAAAGCAATAACGATACGTGGAATGGATTATAGGCATAAAAAAGGAAGCAAATTCGCTTCCTTTTAAACGATTATCTGCTTAGATGCAGTACCGAGCAAACAAGCTTGCAACGGTTGCAGCGGTTGGTTTGCCATGCTGCCAGTCGCCACCTTCAACACCGCTACCTGCAATATCCATATGTACATACGGAATTGGCAATTCTGCATTACAACCATGCTTGTCTAAGCCACCAACAATTGCCAAAAATGCCATTGGGAATTGGTGACCACGAGCGGTAACCGCCGATGGTGCGTTGTTGCTCGATAGCACATCATCCGCAAGGGTGCGTGGTTTTACAAAGTCATAGTCTTCACGTCGGCTACGCGATACTTCTGCGCAATCAGCCCATAGGTCGCCCATATCTGCAATCTTGCGAGATACTTGTGCTGCTCGTGCAGGACCATTCTCAACATAGGCACTGTAAGGACCCATGGCGCGCGCCGCATGACCTGTCAGTGTTGCAACCGTAAAGATCTCAGGGTTTTTCTCACCCAGTGCTAAGTCTTTCGCTTCACTGAGTAAATCCCCCATCGCCAAGCGACCTTCCGCATCGGTGTTACCAATACGAACGCGAACGCCTTCTCTGCTCTCAATGATTTCATCCGGCACGAAACAGTCAGAACCAATCGAGTTACGAACCACGGCAAGGTAAGCAATAACCTTAACGCCTTTTGGCTGATACTTAGCAACCGCTTCCATAAAACCAACCACTGACGCCGCACCGCCTTTGTCACGGCTCATGCCCGCCATAAAACCGCCTACTTTCAAGTCTGCACCGCCGGTATCGTACACAAGACCTTTGCCAACAAAGATAAGAGTACGTTCAACGTCACCTTCTGGCTCGTATGCCATTTTTACAACACGAGGATGATGGCGTTCAACGGCGTAAGAGGCACGCGCTACCGTGCTTAAGAGCGGATATTGCTCATCCATAACTTTGCGATCAGCGATAACCTCAACGTTTACCGCTGAACCTTGAAATAGCTCAACACAATAGTCAGCAAAACGAGGTGGTGCCATGCGCTCAGGTTCTGTACCACACAGATCGCGAGCAGCATATTGGCCTGCTGCGATTGCACTCAATTGATCGCAGCATTGTGCTGACGCTTCAAAAACATAAATCGCTTCGATTGGTTCAATCGCTTCGCCACGGTACTCACGTGCTTCTAATGGCTGCCATAAGCCTTGGCAAGCACCTAAAAAGCTGACTGCACGCGCATTTTCGTAACGAGCATCGGCAGGCACATTTACAACAGCAAGCACAGGTTTTACCGCACCAGCCGCTTTCGCTTCTAAAATACCAGCTTTTGCCGCTTCAAAGTAACGGCGAACGTCATCGTAATCTCTATCGAGTGGTCCGGTTGGCGCAATCACCAAACGCTTGCCAGGTACTTTGTCTGAAACAAGCAGACTTGCCTTTTGCGCAATGCGCGCATCCACAGCTATAAATGGTGCAGCAACTTGGTCAAGCTCTGCACTGCCAAGGTTTTGAATATCATGAGTAACAACAACGATAGCATCTGCATCGCTTTCAAATAGGGTGTTACAAGGTAATGCGATTGGAAAAGACATAAAAACGGCCCTTTTCTATATTAGAATTAGGGCCGACTATAGGTGATTTGTGGTCAAGTTCCAAGGGAACTACGACATATCACGGGCTTCATCTGGTTTCGCTTTGGTTTTGCTGATCACAGACCAAGCTTCTAACATCACCAAAATACTGACCACCAGCACGATAACGTCAAGCACAACCAACAGCCAATTGCCTTTTTGATAGTATTCACCTAGCTTGATCACTCCGGCAAAAAACGCCATCACCAGCACAAATACCATAGGGATCAAGGTGTACTTAGCGGGGCGCCCTAGTTTGATAAGATATACTGAGATAACCAACAAGGTTAAGCTTGCCAAGATTTGGTTGGTTGAACCAAACAGCGGCCAAATCACCATACCACCACTACCCGATGCGCCACCAGCGCCAAAGGCGAGTAGCAAACAACATGCAACGGCCAACAAAGTCGCGATGATACCGTTGTTCAGGAACTTGATGTTATAGATCTCGCCCCACTCTTGAATAATATAACGCTGAAGTCTAACGCCAGAATCCATGGTAGTGCCTGCAAAAAGTACAACCATAACGGCAAGTAGGGTTGATGCGATCTCGACTGGTAGTCCCCAACCTGTACTGATAAGATTTGAACCACCGTTAATAAAGGCTGATACACTGCCGGCACCAAGATGACTATAAATTTCGTGCCACTCTTCAGGTGATACTGCGAGCATCACACCACTCACGGCGACCAACGTAATAAGTGCAAGTGAGCCTTCACCAACTGCTCCTAAGTAGCCGACAAAACGACCGTCTTTTTCCTTGTCTAGTTGTTTAGAACTCGTTCCCGACGAAACAATACCGTGGAAACCAGATACCGCACCACAAGCAATAGTCACGAATAGCAGGGGTATGATACTTGGGGTATTTTCTACCGTTTGGGTATTAAACGCAGGCGCGGTGATATCTGGCATCACCACAAATACTGCACCATAAAGCAGGATCAATCCCACTAACAGCTGCATGCCATTAATAAAGTCACGAGGTTGTAATAGCATCCAAACCGGTAACAATGACGCCACGGCAGCATATATAAACAGAATGATTATCCAATTGGCTTTGTCGCTTAGACCAAACATTTCGGTTGGTAAGGTAATCGGCATACTACTGCCCATATAAATGGTCGCGTAGAGCACAATAACCCCGATAATACAAAGTGGTACTAGCGGCACTTTGCGTTTCAGTAATTGGCCGATGATAAGCGCCACGACGATAGCTGACCAGGCGGGAAATACCGCATTTGGGTTACCTACGAAGGAGTTTGCGATCACCACGCCGAACACAGCATTTACCATGAGCAGTACAAGAAAGACCACTATCATAAACAATGAACGCGTGCGCTTGCCAATCACGCTTTCAGACAACGCGCCCATCGACTTGCCTTTATGGCGAGCACTTGCCCACAGCGCGCCCATATCGTGGACACCCGCAAAGAATATGGTACCGAATACAACCCAAAGCACAGCTGGCACCCAACCCCAATAAACAGCGATAGCTGGACCTACAATTGGTGCTGCGCCTGCGACTGAAGTAAAGTGATGTCCCCACAATACCACTTTGTTAGTGGGAACATAGTCCACGCCGTCCTCAAGCTCATGAGCCGGCGTGACAAAGTTGTCATCCATTTTAAATATTTTTTCAGCAATAAATTTGGAATAGACAAACCATCCAAATAACATCCCTATGATGCCGAAGAGTACGATCATTATGGATTGCATAATGCTTACCTCTTGTTGTTGTTTTAATTGCACGCAGTTCGCGTGATTAGTTTGTTGCACGACAACTTCGAAGCTAGCACAAATTAAACTAATTGCAGTTATCTTTTAGTCTAGGTAGGTCAGAATTAGCCATCAAAAAGCCCCAGTTGAGCTTGTGTATTAGATTTTTCATTTAGCCCTAAGTGCAAGCCCACGAGGCGCACGGGTTTAAACTTTTGCCGTGACATTGCTTCAATCAATAGCTCTTCGAAAACGGGCAAATCAATATGCTGGTATTGGCATTCTTTGGTGGTTTGGGTGAAATCGTAAAACTTCACTTTAACGCCAAGCTTATTAAAGCCACGCTGTAAATAAGGCTGTGCTCGGCGAGTCAATTCAGGTAACAACTTTTCTTTTATGACTTGTTTTAAGGTATCAAGGTCGAGCGTGTCTTCTGCAAATGTGGTTTCAACGCCTATCGATTTACGCACTCTATCGGTCTCAACTCGGCGCTCATCAATACCTTGACAACGCCGCCATAATACAGCGCCAAACTTGCCAAATGACTGGCGTAACTGAGTTTCAGACAGTGCCTTAATATCTCGGCCATACTCAAGTCCCATGGCTAGCAAACGCTGTTGAGTCACTTTACCTACACCTGGAATTTTTTTAAGAGGTAACACATCAATAAAAGCGCTCACTTGGTGAGGCGGGATCACACACTGACCATTGGGCTTGTTTTCATCGCTGGCAATTTTGGCTAAAAACTTGATTGGCGCAATTCCCGCCGAAGCTGTAAGGCCCGTTTCTGCAACTATATCCGCTCGTATCTGCTCGGCGATAAGCGTTGCACTGCCATTACATTGCTGACACTCAGTGACGTCTAGATAGGCTTCATCCAAAGACAGTGGCTCAATTAGCTCAGTATAGCGGGTAAAAATAGCGCGAATTTGTTGCGATATTGCCTTATAGACCTCCATTCTCCCCGGTACAATCACCAGCTGAGGGCAGAGTTTTTTCGCTTGATAATTCGACATGGCCGATCGCACGCCATATTGCCGAGCAATATAGTTAGCCGTGGATAGCACCCCACGATGACTCTGCCCACCAATCGCCATCGGCACCTTTGCAAGCTCGGGGTTATCGCGCATTTCTACCGATGCATAGAACGCGTCCATATCAATATGAATAAATTTACGCACGTTAAAACACTGTCTAAATAAACAGTGTTTATTATGTGCTAATTTTCCAACTGTTGCAATCTTGAACATAGGCCTTAGTGTTCTGGGCTATACTTGTGTGGATGTCTGTTGCAAGTTGCACTGCAAAACAGAGATAATGCTAACAATATCAATACAGTTCAAAGTACTAAATCCGTTACTTTGGCTATATTTAATCATTCAGCAATCAATCAGGAGCCTGCATGAAGTACTCACGACTTGGTAGTAGCCCACTTGAAGTTTCACGTATTTGTTTAGGAAGCATGACTTGGGGCGTACAAAACAACCAGCATGATGCCGACGAGCAAATCAATTATGCACTAAGCCGTGGTATTAACTTCATTGATACCGCTGAAATGTATGCGGTCCCTCCCTCACCTGAAACCTATGGTAAAACCGAAGCTATCATTGGCAATTGGCTAAAGCGCCACCAAGAAAAGCGCGAAAAGCTCGTGCTTGCAACCAAGATTGCGGGAAGCGGTTTGCCTTGGATCCGTGAAGGCGGCCCTATTACGGGACAATCAGTGATCCAAGCAGTAGATGATTCTTTAGCGCGCCTGAATACCGACTATATCGACCTCTACCAACTACATTGGCCAAACCGTACTTCACCGCACTTTGGTAAACAATGGCCAGGCATGGTGCCTTTGAGCGCGCTTGACCGCGACGAAGAACGCGCTGGCATGCTAGATATTTTAGAAGGCTTAGCGAGCTGTATTAAAGCAGGTAAAATTCGCCATTGGGGTCTTTCTGACGATACGCCTTGGGGTATTCACACTTACCTTAATTTGGCGATGCAGCACGACCTACCTAAGCCGGTTTCAATTCAAAACGAGTTTAGCTTGCTACATGCCAAAGATTGGCCTTACTTGATTGAGAGCTGCGTAAACGAAGATATTGCCTATTTACCTTGGTCGCCACTGGCTGGTGGGATGCTGAGCGGTAAATATTTAGGGGGCGCGAGACCTGAAGGCAGCCGCTTTACCTTAGTGCAAAGACAAGGCCTATTTAGGGACACACAACTAGCACAAGAAGCCGTTGCAAAATATTTAGAAATCGCCAAAGAATTTAATATGACTGCAGCGCAACTGGCGCTAGCTTGGTGCAATCAAGTCGATGGCGTGACTTCAACTATTATCGGCGCGACAACCATGGCACAGCTTAAAGAAAATATTCAAGCGTTTGAACAACCGCTATGTGCAGAATCTTTAGCCGAGATTGATACTGTATTTAAAGCGTACCCTGCTCCGTTTTAATATCTTCATTCGCGATACGCCGCTTTTACGCTGGCGTATCGCCCCATAAATCCACCTTTGTTACCTAGATTGAAGTTAAAACCCCATGCAAAGCTTAAATAACACCCCAGTCATTCCACTTCAAGGCAGCTGCTTTACCAGAAAAACCACTCGCGCCATTGTCCTTAGAGGCAGCGACATCCTTATGCTTTACACCAAACGTTATGACGATTACACCTTGCCAGGTGGCGGCGTCGATGAGGGTGAAAGCTTAGAAGCAGCATTGGAGCGCGAGCTAAAAGAAGAAACGGGTGCAGTATCCATCACAGGATTGACGCCGTTTGGCCGCTATGAAGAGTACCGCCCTTGGTATAAACCCGATCATGACAATGTGCATATTATTTCTTATTGCTACGTTTGTGAGATTTGTGGCGAATTTAATGCGCCAGCTATGGAGGATTATGAACGCGCCAATGGTATGAAGCCGGTGTGGATCAATATAAACCAAGCCATCGCGCATAACGAAGCAAAACTCAATGATGCGAATAACAAAGGGATGTCCGTTTTACGTGAACTCACTTTGCTAAAACACATTTCCGCGCAATTAGTCACAGATTAATTTGCCTATTGAGGGAACAATTAAGTCTTTATTAAGCTCTAACTCCGCATGACTCAAGGATTTAATAAGAATAATGCGGCTGCTCCAACACAACCTGATTAGTTTCACCATTATCGCCTCTATTGTGCTGCATCTACTGCTCGGCTGGTATCTGCAGCAAAGTATTTATATCCCCTCAAAGCCTGAAGAAATTAAGGCAATGAAAACCTATTTGGTTATTGAGCCTGCCAAGCCCAAGATGGAGCGTATTGCAACACCGAAGATAACTGAAGATAAGCCAGTAGAGGAGTTAAAACCGACGCTGCCGGACGATACGGTTGAAGTACCAAAAACTGCACAAGCAGAACCAAAAAAGCCTACGGTTGAAAGTACAACTAAGCACATAACCAAAGCAGCGGTCGTCACGCAACCTAAAAAATTAGACCATCGCAAAGCAATCTCTCAATTTCGTCAGCAACTTTTAGAGCGCGCTCCGAGTGACGCTGTACTCAGCCAAAGCCAAGAAAAGCCACAGCGGCTCACCGTACCTAAAACGCATCAAACCACTGTTGCGAGCATACAAAGAGAGCAACTCGAGTCTACGCCCCAATACACAGTCTACCGTGAAAATGGCCTGTGTTACGCTGAAGTTAGGCCCGATCCGAGTATTCCTACACCGGAAGGATTAAATAAGAATTGGCGTACTGCGCCTCGCCCTTGCGATGGCGGTGCCATCAAAAAAGCCTATGATGCCGCGATGAGTAAATGGCTAAACAAACGCTAATCTTGCTATCATAAAGCAAATCTATTGCGAAGAGTCCATTATGGAAAAAGTCACCATTTTAGTTGACGCCCAAAATGTTTATTACACCACCAAGCAAGCCTACCAAACAGGCTTTGACTATAATGCGTTTTGGCGCAAAGCAACGGCTAATCGCGAGGTATATCAAGCTATTGCCTATTCCAGCGAACGGGGTGACGACAAACAAAGACAGTTCCAAAATATCTTGCGAGCGATTGGCTTTGAAGTGAAGTTAAAGCCTTATATTCAACGTGCCGATGGCTCCGCGAAATGTGATTGGGATGTTGGCATTACCATTGATGCCATGGAATGCGCGTCAGGATCCGATGTGATAATTCTAGTTACTGGCGATGGTGATTTTGATTTACTCGCGAATAAGCTCAGAGATAAATACCATACCCGAGTCGAAGTTTACGGCGTGCCGCAGCTTACCGCAGCTTCACTGATCCGTGCAGCCAGTGAGTTTATACCAATTGAAAACGAATGTTGATTGGCAAGAAATAAACAAGCAAAGCACCTTGATAAAAACGGCTTTGCTTGTTGACGAATTCGTCACTTTCGATTGCTTGGTCGCGCAATACACGCGTTTTAATCCGATAAGTAATATTCCACGCTCGTCACGACACGCACGATTTTTATCTGCGGCGTATTACTGTCTCTGTCGCGAATACTAAATTGTCCTTGCCTTGCCGATTTTATTTTGCCAAGCATAGAGTCGGAATCTTTAGCAAATTTGACCGCCACTTCTCGTGCTTTTTGTGTGGCTTCTTGCACCATTTCAGGCTTAATATCGTTAAGACCAGTAAACAAATATTCAACCCGATTTTGATAGTCGTCTTTAGTGATAGCAATACCTTGCTTGGCCAGCTCACTTAACTGCCCTAGTGCTTGCGAGACTTTATCTGGATTATTGGAGTACACAGTCACACCGGCTTTTGCCACATAGCGAAATCCTTGATTGTTTTGACCGTACTCTTGGGCGTATTTATCCGTAATGGAAGGCGCTGATATCGAAAGCTCTGAAGCATCAAAGCCATGCAAGGTTAAGAACGCGCGGATCGCCGCATTTTTCTTTTCCGTGCGCTCCACCAAGGCTTCCAGATCGTTATCTGCATCACGATAAAATACGGGCCAAATCACAGTGTCTGCTGTTACTTCCTTTTCCGATAACCCTTTTACACTTACCGTTCGCTCCATTCCTTTCACTTCTAGAATGGTCGATTTTACCATCCAACCGCTCACTACCACCGCTAGTGATAGCAAAGCTGCAGGAGCCAAATATTTACTCATAGTAGACATATCTCTGTCCTCAACGTTACGCCTCTGTCATGGTTTTCAAACAATTATTATGGAGATAGATCAAAGTCTACCTTAATTGCACTCGAAAACCGCGAGCAAAATGGTAGAGTGGTGCTTATGAGCTGCGGCTGAACTAGGAAACAGTATGAGCGTAAAGCGTATTAGCCAATTTTTTAACCCCCAATCCATCGCGGTGATTGGCGCTTCTAACAATCCTGATCGCGCCGGCTTTATCGTAATGCGTAACTTGCTACAAGGCGGTTTTAAAGGGCCCATTATGCCCGTCAGCCCAAAGCATACCGCCGTGCATGGAGTGCTCGCCTACAGCGCCATCAAACAGCTCCCCAAAGTCCCTGATCTCGCTGTTATTTGTACCAACAAACAAACCCTAGTGCAAATCATCAATGAGCTTGGTGATATTGGCTGTCAACATGCAATCATCATCGCGGCAGGTCTTGATAATCAGCACAAACAACAATTAAAAGAAGCTGCCAAAATAGCGAAGGTCACTTTACTTGGTCCTAATTGTCTCGGTTTACTCATTCCTCACTTGGGTATTAATGCCAGTTTTTCTCATACGGTTGCAGCACCCGGTAAGCTTGCTTTTATTTCACAATCGGCGGCGGTATGTTCAACCATACTGGACTGGGCACAACATAAAAAAATCGGCTTTTCTTACTTTGTTTCCGTTGGGGATTGCCTTGATATCGATTTCGACGAACTACTTGATTTCCTTGGACGGGATCCAAAAACCCAAGCTATTTTGCTTTACATCGATAATATCGACGATGTTAGACGCTTTATTTCCGCAGCTCGAGCCGCTGCATTTAGTAAGCCCGTCATTGCAATAAAAACCGGAAAAACCAAGGCTGGCGCAATCGCTGCGCTGAATCACACCGGCGGCAATACCTCCGATGACGCAGTTTATGATGCCATGTTCCAACGTGCAGGTATGCTGAGGGTAAACGATCTTAGGGAGCTATTTGCTGCCACCCAAACGCTTGCTTTACACCCCAAATTGCTGCAAGTAGAACAGCTGACCATTTTAACCAATGGCGGCGGCCCTGGCATTATGGCGGTCGATACCTTACTGCAGAACTCAGGCAAACTGGCGGTGCTAAGCGAGCAGACCAAGCAAGCGCTCAGCGCCCTGATCCCACAAACGGATCATGCTTGTAACCCGATAGATATTTTTGGTGATTCCTCGCCAAAACGTTACCAACAAGCACTAGAGATTTTATTAAAGGCTGACGAAGTCAAAAACTTATTGATAATTCATACTCCTTCAGCGCTTGCGCCAAGTACCGCTTATGCCGAGATCATTGCACAGACCCTAGCCAAAATTCCAAAAATGGCACGCCCTTATGTGATGACAAACTTTATGGGTGAAGAAGCGGCCTACGCTGCAAGGCTTGTATGTGCAAATGCTAAGATCCCAACTTATCGTACACCCGAAGGCGCAGTTGGCGCCTTTATGCACTTGGTGAGCTACCGCCGAAATCAAAAACACCTCACGCAAACACCTGAGTCCTACAGTGATGAAGGCCAGCTGCAACACCTGCAAAGCAAACGTCTAATCAATGACTTTTTAAATTCAGGTGCCAATAAACTCGCGACCCATTTGGCTTCTCAAGTGCTGGCTAATTACGATATAGAATGTATAGAGACACAAATCGCACTCACCCCCTCAGAAGCGAAAGAGCAGGCTCAGCAGCTTGGTTTCCCCGTTGCACTTAAACTGATAAGCCATGATATTCCCTCTAAATCGGAAGTGGGTGGGGTTGTACTCAACCTCAATGATGCCGAAGAAGTAGAACAAACCGCATTTTCGATGTTACTACGGATCCGTGAGGCTGCCCCCGAAGCTGAAATAGAAGGCTTCTCTTTGCAACGCATGGCAAAACGCGCTGGTGGACAAGAATTACGGATAGCAGTAAAAACCGAACCCGGTGTTGGCCCTGTTATTTTGCTGGGTGAAGCGGGCACCGGGCTTAACTTTTCGCAAGCTGCGGTGGCATTACCACCACTGAATATGAACCTTGCAAAGTACCTGATTGCAGCCGCCCATGATAAAGGCTTTATCAAAGAGCGAGCACTACCTGAAAAGGTCGATAAATACCGTCTGTGTGCCCTACTCACTCGAGTGTCTCAAATGGTAGTCGACCAACCCGATATCATTGATATGGAGCTCAATCCTATTTTGGCCTGCTCGGGTCAGTTCCAAGTGCTCGACGCCAGTATTACGCTCAGACGATACGAACCGATATCTGGCCGTAAACGCTTGGCCATCCGACCTTACCCTCGAGAACTGGTAAAAACCGTGACGTTAAAAGATGGCCGCCCAGCAACCTTGAGACCTATTCGTCCTGAGGATGAAAGAGCGCACCAAGAGTTTGATCAGTCTTTAAGTAAAGAAGATAGATACCGCCGCTTCTTTGGTGAACTGCCGCAATTTAATCATGAACAGCTCGCCAAAATGACGCAAATTGACTACGACCGAGAAATGGCGTTTATCGTCACTGTGCCTAATAAATCTAGCTACCAAACGCTTGGAGTATCACGCGTGCTGATGGACCCTGATAACCAAGTGGCTGAATTTGCCGTAGTGGTACGCTCAGATTGCCAAGGCCTTGGGCTTGGACGCATACTCATGGAAGCTGCTATAAAACACTGCCGTAAACAGGGCGTACAAAGCATTGAAGGGATCACCCTGCCAGAAAACAGCGGTATGATAGGCCTTGCCAAAAAGCTTGGATTTACCGTGTCTCGAGATTTTGAGGAAGGCACCATTCAGATGGTGTTACACTTAAACTAAACACAAAAAAGATAAGGGATGCTGGCAACTTGATGCAACTTCACATCAGAGAAAAAACGGCTGCGGTGCTCGAGGCTACAGGGCAATATCGCCGACTCGGGCGGGCAGTTGATATCTTCCTCATCACCCTGATTTTAACCAATGTCGTTGCTATCGTGTTGGAATCTGAGCGCGACTTAGCAAGTGTGTACCATCACTACTTTCTAACCCTAGAGTTAGTCAGTGTGACCATCTTCGCCATAGAATACTTGCTGAGATTTTGGTGCTGTGTCGATAAACTTGATTACCGCCATTTGGATATACCTAATTGGAAAAAGCGCCTAAAGTATCTGATCTCACCGCTGGCGGTGATTGATCTCATCGCTATTTTACCAACCATATTAATGGCCTTTATCACCTTTGATCTGCGCTTTTTACGTGTTATTCGATTACTCAGGATCTTTAAGCTGACGCGCTACTCTCGGGCTATGCAGTTGCTACTCGCAGCATTTAAAGAAGAGTCGAGCTCATTACTTGCTGCCTTTTTTATTATGAGTGTGGTGCTTATCATGGCATCTTGCGGGATTTATCTAATTGAGCACGATGTGCAACCGGATAAGTTTGGCTCCATTCCTAAAGCCATGTGGTGGGCGATGGCTACTCTAACCACCGTGGGTTACGGCGATGTAGTGCCTATCACCCCGCTCGGGCAATTTTTTGGGGGTCTTATCACTTTACTCAGTATGGGCATGGTCGCTATCCCTACCGGTCTCTTAGCTTCAAGCTTTGCGGACCAAATGCGCAAACGTCGAGATGCGTTCAATGAGGCTGTGCTGCATGCATTAGTCGATGGCGATGTCGACAAAAGTGAAAGGGCCCATTTAGAAGCCCTTCGTATTGAACTTGGCTTAAGTCAATTAGAAGCAAACCAAGCGATTAAACTAATGAGTAGTCAACGCGTCCATCATATGTACTGTCGCCACTGCGGTAAAAAGCTGTAGCCAAAGAGGCTACAGCGAGGTTTCAGAGAGTAATTGCGCTACCTGCTCACCACTAATCGCCAAGCTGAAGCGATAGCCTTGATAATAATCAACTTGCTCAGCTTTAATTCGCTGATACTGTAGGTCGTTTTCCACCCCTTCAGCGACACATTTTAATCCCAGTCCATGCGCTAAATTTACACATGAGCGAATGATCAAATAGCTTTCAGGATCCTCAGCAATTTGTTGTACAAAGCTTTTATCTATCTTGATGACATCAATAGGCAATTGTTGCAGATAGGTCAAAGAGGCGTACCCCGTCCCAAAGTCATCCATATAGATACGACAGCCCAGTGCTTTAATTTCTTTCATCACTTTCACGGCGCTATCAACGTTAGAAAGCAAGGCAGTTTCCGTTATCTCAAAAGCCACTGAGTGACCTGACACTTTACTGCGACTTAGAGCTTGTTGAATATTATCGACCAAGCTCGAGGATTCAAAATCAATGGCAGATAGATTAATAGATATATACAAATCGCGCTCAATGGTTTGCCAGTGTCTCAATTCAACCAATGCCCGAGATAACGTTTGCAGGGTAAGCTCGGTAACTACGCCAGCATGTTCAGCTGCGAGCGCATACTCTTGAGCGCAAAACTCACTATTTTCAGGCCAACGTAATAGCGCTTCAAAGCCAAGCAAGGTATCGCTTTGTACATCGACAATTGGCTGATAATGATTACTAAATTCACCATTTTTTAATGCTCGCATAAGCGCTTGTTCAACTTCACGAGAACGCCTAACCTTGCCATTCATCTCTTCGCGGAAAAACTGATAACTAGAAATTTGTTGTACATTGACATGTTCAAGGGCCGCCTTAGCCGCTTGATTGAGCTCAAAAGCGTCGGACGCATCATCCGGGTACATTGCAATTCCTATCGTAGGTTGCATCTGCACAGTATGTCCAGCAGCCTCCAAAGGTGTGCTAAATGAGTGAACTAAACACTCTACATATTGATGCACCTTTTCGGGGTTATCGAGATGCTCCATCAACACATAAAACGACTTATCATGCCCGGTTGCTAAACTGTCTAATTCTCGGAAGCAACAGCGTAGCTTTGTTGCAAGCAGTGGAAGCAGCTCAGCCACAAAGTCTGCACCATAAATATCGTATAGATTTTGTAAGCGATTGAATTTGATTACCAACAACGCAAAATGTGTCTCTTGAGCCTGCGACTGCTTGATTGCATGCTGCACTCTATCCATCAATAACGCTTTATTCGGCAACTTCGTCTGTAAATCGTAGTTAGCGAGCTGATATAGCTCTTTTTCAGTACGCTTTTGTTGGCTAATATCGGTTAGCACCACAACATAACTGTATAGTTCGCCATCACCATTTGCCACGGCACTAATTTTAATCAATACGTCTCTTTCATCACCATTAGGCAGACTTACGACTTCCTCTGAACTCAAGTGTTGATGTACTGCCAACGCCAAGGTTTGGCGTAGATACATCATCCGCTTTTGTCTCGACATCCCAAGTTTCACCGCAGTGCTTGATGACGGGATAGAGTCAAGGTTAAAGGCATTTTGCATCGCCCGATTACAAGCCTGGATACGTAGTCTTTTGTCTAAGATCATAACCCAGTCACGGGTCTGCTCAAACGCAGCCCCAAATAATGCGGCACGCTCTTCAAATAAACGTTCACGCGTTAAGTTGGTATAGGTGCCTGCCACTTGTGTTGGATTGCCTTCATCCCACTCGAGTACCTTGCCAAAATCCTTATACCAGCGCCACTGACCTTTGCTATCTCTTAATCGATAAGTACAGTCGATAAACCCTTTGTTCGTTGTGACGAACTCAAGCCACTGTAAGCGGAACATGGCTCTATCCGAGGGGTGTATCTTTTGCAGATAATCATCTAAACCAACACTCTCAAGTTCGTAGTCGAGTTCAGTAACTAATCTAGGCTGATAGATTAAGGTACTACCCGCATGCCACTCCCATACACCGGAGTTACTTCCTTCTAGCGCCATTTTCAACCTAGCTTCGCGGTCTTGTGTTTCCTTATGAGCGGCAAGAATAAGTTGCTCAACACGATACTTTCGATAGCTCCAAAGAGACAGTAGTAAGAGCGTGAGAAACACATATCCAGCAATCGCAACGGGTGAACGCCACGCGGGATAGTTCACATTAATGGTTAATTTTGCAGGCGGTGTATAATCTCCCGTTAATGGGTCTTTAGCCCACACTTTTAATGCATATTCACCGGGATTAAGTTTAGGAAATACCACACGATTTTGATTGCGGCTCAAGATCTTCTGACCACCGGATATTTGATACTCATAAATGATCCGATCCTGATAGCTAAATGCCATCGCAGAGAATGACACTTCGAGTCCAATATCGTCATGTTCAAGTTCAATGTGATCAAATTGCTTTAATCCGGCTTTTTGATTTGGGCGAGAAATTAAATCCACGCTGGTGATATTTACATGATCAAGTAAAGGCTTTTTAGGCCGATTGTCATCAGGAGAAAACACCACAAACCCTTTTAACATACCATACGCAATGCGACCGTCTTCCAACATCACGGACGCGCCACCGTTAAATTCATTAGAAAGTATGCCATCCTCGGTGGTGAATTGTTGTAAGTGCAAATTATCCGGATCTAGACGCCAAATTCCCTTGTGAGATGACATCCAAATCATTCCTTCTTTGTCTTGGCGCATTTCATACATCAAAGTATCTATTTTATGGGCTTTTAAATCGATGTTATAAATCGGCTCATAACCGTCTAGCGTCAGACCAATCAAACCAAATGATGATAACGACAACCACAAGATATTATTTTTATCTATGGTATAGGTGGTGATATCAACCGCTAAATGCTTATTTGCCTTTGGCGCTTTATAGATCTCAGTTAGCGTTTCCAACTGCGGATCATATTGCAGCAATACGCCAGCATAGTAATAAAGGGGTTTAAGCGGTTCGTTTGGAAGTGGTGGGTAGAAGCCATAAGTAAGAAACGGATCGACATTTTCAAATGACTTCGTCAGGTGTGTCAGCTCTGCTGTATTAATATCATAAACGAACATCCCCACGTCACTATTGACGAAATAAAACTTACCGTCAGCTAACAGCTCCCCTCCTTTCACAAAGGATGTCAGTATCTCTTTATCTTCTGGGTTATTAGCCTTGGGTCTTCTCACTTCATGAGTAATAGGATCAAAGACAAACAATCCTTTCACAGTTGTTAGCCAAAGCTTATTGTTATACTCCGCAATCTTCCAGATAATAAACTCTGAGAGAATTTCGTCACCCAAGTAACCCTTTAGAAACTGTTTGGTCTCTCTGGTTTTTGGATTATATCGTGTTAGGCCATCATTCGTTGCTAGCCACAAGAACTGATTAGATTCATGCATTGCCCAGACATTACTGTGAGAAAAACCCTCACCTTCAACGGTAAGATCGCTAACGTTATCAAACGCCAGTGTGCTGTCTGGTAAGTAAAATGCGCCATCTTCTTTAGTCGCAACCCAAAGTCCACCATAGTTGTCTTTGACAATATCGATAACACTGGTATTTGATGGTAAAAATACGCTTGTAGACAAGCGTTTATCACGAACCGCATTACCATCTTCAATCGTGTAATAAACAAGACCTTTATCGGTACCAAGTAGCAAGGTGTGTTCATCATGTCTGAGCATTTTCCATATGTTTAGCTCAGGAAGCAGCGTTTTAAACGGTACCTCTGCGTCAAAATCTTTTAGGAGTTGAGAAATATCTAGCTCGTACATCCCCTGAACCGCTCCCACGAGCAAGGTATCTTGGTCTAAAATAAATAGTGATTTAGTATTTGTTTGATAGGGATGTGCAATGGGAGCAAGGTGGTCAAGGGGTCTTAGTTTTTTCGTTGTTAAATGATATGCAAACAAGCGCTCTGAAGTGGCGATAAACAAAATGTCTTGATGTTGATAAACGGCGCGTATAAAACCGCTTTCTTCATCTAGCGGTAAAGTCACTTCACTCTCAAGTTTGCCTGTATGGATATTGAGGATAGCGACATCATTGGTGCGCACAACCCACATATGGTCATCATCTTTGGTCAAAACGATATTGACCAAATTGGAATAAAACTCGTCCTCTGTGGAGGGGGGCTCTATGTACTTTCTATACTCGTCTTTCATGGGGTCGTATCGCAATAATCCCGCGATCCCCGTGGTGATCCAAATGCCACCAAGGTTGTCCTGGTAAATATAATTCACTTGCACTTTATCAAGCACACCATCTGGTCCATTCACGTCCAGCACTTGATAACCGTCGTAACGGTTAAGTCCTCCTTCGGTAGAAAGCCACAAATAGCCCTGCTCATCTATGAGCAACGTATTTACGTAACTTTGTGATAATCCTTCCGCGGGAGAAAGTCGAGAAATTTGTGCAGCATTTACCAATGCAGTAAATAGGCAAATGCAAAATATAAAACACAGGCGAAACATAAAAAGCCGAGGTTGTTAACTAGACGTAATACATTGCCACGAGTTGACGATTTTGTCCAAGATAACTAGATAAGCGAGAAGCAAGTTCAGGTGGTAGCTCTCGTGAATTGCTTTGAAACCCAAGTGCGCTGTAAAAGTCATGAAGATGACAGTAAGCAAAAGTATAAATTATCTGCTGTGGCTGCTGACTACGAAACTGTGCAATCACAGTTTCAATTAGTTTCTTCGCAATGCCTTGTTTTCTATGTTGTGATGCAACATAAACGCCCACCAGCAACCAATATCCGTCTACCGGTTGCAAACGACAAGCCGCGATAATTTCATTGCTATTTTTTGCAACCCACACTTTGTCGTGTTTTGCTGCTCGCCCCCGCGCTTTGTTTGCTGCATAAAACTTATTCACAAGCGGCGTCATTACGGCTGGGAGCAATTCAATTGTCAGCATCAAGCAAGCATTAGACTCAGGTAATACTCAAACTTTTGCTTTAGCGTGTCCTGTTCAGACAACGGCCTTTGATTGATGGTGTCATAAATCGCTTCTCTACTTTTTTTGCCTCGTTTTATTTGGTAGGCCCAAAACGACGCCTCATACTCAAGTTGAATTTGGTATTTTTCTTGTCTAGGTAGTAAACACAGGTTATAGCTCATTACGCATCATTCAATTTTAAGCAAAGGAAAGCTCAATTGTATCACAAGGCTGTCTGTCTATTGCAGCAAAATCTAGTTTTGATTAAAGCGCGATAGCGTGCCCTTTATTGTAAAAATTATGTATACTTAAATGCATAAAAATCGCTGAGTGACCCGCCGAAGGAGTTGGATTGAAAGCCGTATTACTGTGTTTACTAATGATTATTTCAACTGTTGCACACGCTACTAATGAACTGCCAAAAGTTATGCGCTTCAATAAACCACCGCAAACTCCACAAGCGCTCTATGTGATAGAGCTGATGGAAATGGTTTATCAATCTCTCGGAATAGAGTTACGCCTTGAGGAGTTTAATCATAAAGGCTCTTTAATTGCAGCCAACGCAGGAAACTTAGACGGACAGCTAGCTCGAGTTGCCAGTGTGGAGAATGAGTATCCAAACCTGCGCCGTATTGACTATCCCTTATTTCAGTTTAATTTACAGTTATTCACCCTATGTGCTCACTGCGAGCTTAACGAAATCAAATCATTAACGGTCCGCAGCGGCTATCCCGTCGCAACAACTTATTTGGCTGAACACCATACCACAGCCTATGTTATTGGCGTTAAAAGCGCGGTGGCACAGCTTAACTTAGTCATGCAGAAACAGGTTGAAGGCGCATTGATACTCGACTTTCACTTAAAGCCACATCTAAAGAACATAAATGAAGAAACATTGCAGATAAAAAATTTAGCCGTCGTTGAAAGTTTCCACTTTGTACATAAGCGTAACGAACAACTAGTCCCACTTATCAAAGCAAAATTAGAGGAGTTTGAGCGACAAGGAATAATAAAAATGCTTAAAGCTAAATATCAAATTTGAAGTTTTCCCCTTTTTGATCATCATCCATATGCTCTGATTTTGACTTTCGTTGCAGGTACCTTTTATAACGTTGCTGACACAACGAGATAACTTTACGCTTTTGCTCGTTATTCAAATTATTCCACTCAAAGCGCTCCTCGCGACTGCGATAGCAACCTTTACAATAACCGCGATTATTTACCTGACAGATCCCCTTACACGGACTTGGGATCTCGAATATCTCAATTTGTTCCATGTATGCGCTACACCATTAACCCTAACCTAAGCATACTGGCTAGGGTAAACTCTGCCAAGGTGTAATTCTGATAAGCTTGCTTGCATTCAACAACACTCAAATAACGTTCATGATCAAAATCAACCAACATCTGAAGGCGATTTTTGCAGCTTAATTAAGAAGAAAGTTTGCGTGGGAATAGGCGAAATTGAAGCGGGAATTCACTTGTCTTGAAAAAGAGCGATAACCGCGCTTTTTATATCTCAAATTAAAAAGGCTAGTCACTCGGTAGCCTAGCCTTTTTTAAAATGAAGTGTAGGCAAACTAATTTAGTTTACCGTTACTTTCGCAAACTTGCGCTTACCTACTTGGTAGATTTCGCAAGAACCTTTAGTAACTTCTAATTTAGTATCTGTTACTTTGTCTTCGCCGTTAAGTTTTACTGCGCCTTGCTTGATCATGCGCATCGCCTCTGAAGTACTTGCCACTAAACCCGCTTCTTTTAGCAAGTTAGTGATAAACGTGCTTTCGCCCTCAATAGTTACGGTGACTTCAGGGATCTCATCAGGTAAGGCATTTTTTTGGAAACGCTTGATAAAGTCTTGATGTGCCGCTTCAGCGTCAGCTTCACTGTGGAATCGAGCAATCATTTCTTTTGCAAATTCAATCTTAATGTCACGAGGGTTACGGCCGCCTGCAACTTCTTCTTTAAGTGCAGCGATATCATCCAATGTTTTCGCACTTAGCAACTCGTAGTAACGCCACATTAAATCGTCAGAAATCGACATCACTTTACCGAACATGTCGTTTGGTGCATCAGTAATACCGATGTAGTTACCTAGTGACTTAGACATTTTCTGTACGCCGTCGGTGCCTTCAAGTAACGGCATCATCAGTACAGTTTGCGGCTTTTGCCCTTCGTCTTTTTGTAGCTCACGACCCATTAATAGGTTAAAGCGCTGATCGGTGCCACCCAGCTCAACATCCGCCTCTAGTGCAACCGAGTCCCAACCTTGAACTAGCGGATATAAAAATTCGTGGATTGCGATTGCTTGGCCATTTGCATAACGCTTTTTAAAGTCGTCACGCTCAAGCATACGCGCCACAGTTTGACGTGCAGCAAGCTTGATCATACCGGCCGTGCCTAATTTTTCCATCCATTCTGAGTTGAATGCAACGGTGGTTTTGGCAGGATCAAGGATTTTGAAAACCTGTTCTTTGTATGTTTCTGCATTTGCCAGTACATCTTCACGAGTGAGTGGCTTACGAGTTACATTTTTGCCCGTTGGGTCGCCAATCATACCGGTGAAATCACCAATCAAGAAAATCACCTCATGGCCTAAGTCTTGAAAGGTTTTCATTTTATTGATTAGCACCGTGTGGCCTAAATGCAAATCAGGTGCTGTTGGATCGAAACCCGCTTTAATACGTAGTTTTTTACCTGACTTCAGCTTTTCTTTTAATTCATCTTGCAACAGAATTTCTTCTGCACCACGGCTAATCTCTGCAAATGCAGTTTCTAAATCCACTATTCTCACTCCAACAGCTATAACTTGTAATCGCTCGATTCTAGCCTATATTTATCCGAGTTTAAATGCACAAAACGCTGGTATTACGGGTTTATTACGTATATCCTGCAATATTATCTACAATAATTCTTGACAGCAGAAAAGGCGCATTATGGTTCATGTGGTTCATAAGCTCCCCAAAAAGCACAAAGTGCTCATCATCGGCTTCCTATCTGCGATGGTCGGAATTGCCCTGATCCCCTCTGAAAAAGCAACAGCTTCAAAAGACAATGACGGAAAAGCTTTAGAAGTTGGGAAACGTTACGAGTTGCCGGTAAAAATATCAGAAAAAACAGAGCAACTTACTGAATTAGATGCAGCGCCAGTCATCACGCCTGAGTCTGCCCCTAAGCAACCTGTATTTGAATTTAAAGACCACGAAGTTAAGTCTGGCGACAGCCTAGCCGTGATTTTTAAACGCGCAGGTTATTCTGCCAAAACGTTACACAATCTGGTCAATACCAACGCAGAAACCCGTAAGCTGACTAAAATCCACCCGGGAGAAGTGCTTAGCTTTGCTAGCAATGATGGTGGTGAATTAGCTCAATTAAAATACATCTTGTCAAAAACGGATACCTTATTGGTCACCCTAAACGACGAGGGTAGTTACGAAACCAAAATCGAAAGCAAAGAAATCGAAAGTCGCGAAAAATCAGCGGGTGGCGAGATCAGTTCCAGCTTCTGGAGCGCCGGTATTTCAGCGGGCCTTAGCGAACGTCAAATAATGAACTTCGCCGATATTTTTGGTTGGGATGTCGACTTTGCAAACGATATTCGTAAGGGCGACTCTTTCGCATTAGTATTTGAAAAGCACTATGTAGACGGTGAAGAAATCGGTAATGGTAAAATTATTGCTGCCGAATTTATCAACCAAGGCGAGCGTTACAGCGCGGTTCGTCATACTGATGACGAGTTCTATACTCCTGAAGGCCGTAGCATGAAAAAAGCCTTCTTAAGAGCACCGGTTAACTTCAAATATATCAGCTCCAGCTTCAACCCGCGTCGTCTTCACCCTGTGACTGGCCGAGTATCGTCTCACAATGGTATAGACTATGCGGCACGCGTAGGCACGCCGGTGGTTTCCTCTGGTAACGGTAAGGTCCTTAAGTCTGGTTACAATAAACTCAATGGTAACTATGTGTTTATTCAGCACGGTAGCAAGTATGTGACTAAGTACTTACACTTGAATAAACGTGCAGTGAAGACAGGTCAAAAAGTGAAGCAAGGACAGAAAATTGGTACTGTCGGCTCAACTGGCCGTGTGACAGGTCCTCACCTTCATTATGAGTTTTTGGTGAACGGCGTACACCGAAATCCTAAAACGGTAAAACTGCCGAAGTCTGAGCCATTACCTCAGTCTGAGCTCGCTAAATTCAAACCCATTGCAGATGCGATGCTGGTAAAACTAGAGCGCAATAGAGAGTTAATGCTTGCAGCAGCAAATAAAGACTAAAAACTAAAAAGGTAGCCGAGGCTACCTTTTTACTATGCGAGATAAAAATGCTAGATAAAGCTTATTTTTGATTAAACAAAGCAAGTGCACTATTGCTCATCGCTCTTACTCCAGTTGCGATGGCAATAGGATAATCTGGCGCAAATTTACTAGAATGCAATGAAGGTAAAGGCTCACCGCTTTTTTGTGCCGCATCGAATACCGCTTGATTAACACCACCTAGCCAAAAAATGGTAATTGGTACATTGTCATCAGTACGGCCATATAAGCCGAAGTCTTCACCAGCCATCACAGGCTGAGATTGCTCAACATTTTCTGCACCAATTTCCTGCTTAATAGCGCTAGCTACAAACTCAGCCAACTCCGGATTATTATACGTAGATGGAATGCTTTCGCTTTCATGAACGATAACCTCAGGCACAAGACTGTCCTCCAACCCAGCACTGTGTGCAATGCCTGCAGTCAGGCGTTTGATCGCCGCAATTTGTTGCTCACGTACATCCGGATTATAAGAACGTAGCGTCAATTGTAGTTTCACTTCGTTTGAAATAATGTTGTGCTTAGAGCCACCGTGAATAGAGCCTACTGTGATCACCGACGGCTCTAACGGAGAGATCTCTCGTGATGTAATGGTCTGTAGCCCCAAAACAATCCGCGAGGCCAGTACCACAGGGTCGATGGTAGTATGTGGATAGGCTCCATGCCCCCCTTTACCCTTGACAATGATGTCAACTGAGTCAACATTAGCCAATGCATAACCCGGTGCAATCGCCACTTTACCGGCAGGAACCGCAGCACTTACATGCAAACCAATAACATGATCGGGTTTAGCAAATTGAGTATATAGCCCTTCCTTTAACATGGCTTTTGCGCCGCCACCCACTTCTTCAGCGGGTTGAGCAACTAACATCAATGTACCTTGCCACTTTTCCTTATTAGCCATTAGCTGTTTTGCTGTACCGATTAAACTGGTCATATGGATGTCGTGACCACAACCGTGCATCACACCAACCAAATTCCCCGCATCATCTTTCACTTTAACTTTTGACGCGTACGACTTTCCTGTTTCTTCAATAATTGGCAAACCATCAGTATCGGCTCGGATCATCACCGTTGGACCATCACCGTTTTTCAGCATGCCAACAACACCAAAGCCACCCACATTTTCAGTCACGTCATAACCAAGTCTGCGCATTTCATCCGCCAAACGCCCTGCTGTTTTTTCTTCTTTATACGAAAGCTCAGGGTTTTGATGTAAATGTAGGTACAAAGATTCAAGTTCAGGCATAGACTCTGCAACTTGTTGTTTCAAATTGGCATTCGCATGCCAAGACAAAGTGGCAATGAGACCTAATGCCAAGGGAGATAAGCGCATAAGATAGACTCCTTTTTGTTTCTTTCAGGATGCGGGTTTATTGGGGGAAAATCAATCATATTTATATTTTAATCCTTTCTATTTTACCAAGCTTTGCTACGCTTAAAGACACAACTAAAGGAATCCTCATGCCAGAGATTAATATTAATATCAGTGATTTAGAGCCAGGTATGTTTGTTGTCGGTGTGACAAAGCAGACAGGCTCAGTTGCGATTAAAACCAAGGGCTGGGTGAGAACGAAAACAAGCATTACAAAGCTACAAAAGAGTGGTGTTTTAGAGGTAACGGTTGATCCCAGTAAGCGCCTTTCAGAACACGACCCTCACGATGAACCTCCTCATGATGAAAATATAGAAGAGCCGCATAAACCAGAGCATGATCCTTGGCAAACCAAGTGCAGTGTTGACGCAGAAATGCAACACGCAGTGACACTTTACGACGAAGCAAAGGCAATTCAAAGCAAAGCGTTTGCGGATATTAAAGCAGGTAAAACGATAGAAATAGAGGCTTTTAAAGCAACAGCGAGCGGCTTTATTGACTCCGTATTTCGCAATCAAGATGCGCTTTCCTGCATTGCTCGGATCAGAGAAAAAGACGCCTATTTATTGGAGCACTCTATTAATGTTTCTATCTTAATGGCTATTTTCTGTAAGCACCTTGGCTACTCTAGAGAATTAACCGAAGAGATGACCACAGGGGCGCTACTCCATGACATTGGTAAGATAGAAATTCCCGACGATATTTTACATAAGCCAGGAAAGTTGAGCTTAGATGAATACGGCATTATGAAATCACACGCAAAATATAGCTTTGATATTTTGCTCAATGCGGGTCTTGGACGAGTTGCATGCGAAATTGCGGGTTATCACCACGAGCGCCTAGATGGCACTGGGTATCCTTATGGCAAAACCGCTGACGAACTACCACAGCATGTGAGAATGGCCGCTATTGTAGATGTGTATGACGCATTGACCGCCGAGCGCGTCTACAAAGAAGGTATGACACCAATTAAAGCTTTTAAGTTAATGCGTGAAGGCTGCCCTCACCATTTTGACGAACAACTCCTAAGCCGGTTTATTGCTTGTATTGGCGTATACCCTGTGGGCACCCTAGTAAAACTCACTAGTGGTAAGGTCGGGGTTATTGCCCAAAGCAATCCCAAAACACCGCTAAAACCCATAGTTAAAGTGTTTTATCACGCTAAGCACATGCATTACATTGAAGTTCAGGATATCGATTTAAGCGCGAAAAAAGCAAACGATGAGCTAGAGTCAGCGATCAAGCCTGAAGAATTCAAACTTGATCTTATTCGGTTTTTTAAACACTCAATGCTGCCTTGATATTAAGGCAGCCAGTCCTCCATTGCCTCGAGACTGAATTCAATACCATCGAAATCAAAACGTGTTTGCTCTGGTGTAATTTCTACAACGGTCAAAGCACCTAGACTATCCCCCTCATATAAAGGTCTATTGTTTATTTTTATCCACCGCTCATGCGAGTCGGTAGCATAAATATGCGCTTGATAACGTAAGCTTGGAATACTATTTTGCAATTGGGCAGGCAGCAGCGCGATGGGCGTAGCTGAAGCAGAGTCCTTAGTCGTAGAAAGCACCTCAGGCTCTTCATGCGGTGCCGTTTCTTTTACCGCCTCAGCAAAGGCTTTTTTAAGTTCTTCTGATACACCAGCAAGTTCATCATCTTGCGGTTTTGGCTTAGCACCAAATACGCGATAACCCGCATATTCACCAGCCGTTTGGATTTCTCCGGGAGATGAGTCTTGAGTAACCCGGTTAGGTTGAATGGCATCCGATGTAGGGACAGGGGCTGGAACAACTGCTACAGCTTTAACAGAATCTACCGGTACCAATTGTTGTTGATATAAAGGCTTGCCTTGGTTATCAACACCAATTTGCACAGACACCCACTGGAAATGCTGCTCAGGCTCAGCAGTTTGCGCCGCTAGATTAGGATTAACAGTGTTGTTTGTCGCTGAAGTAGTGGTTGGTATACTCACTTCTTGACTAGCAACATTAGCCTTTTTCACCTGCTGATTATTCTCCACCGCAAGATCTGTAGAAAGCTCAGCTTGCTCTTCTTTTTTCGGCTCCACTTTAGACGTTGCTGCTGGTTGCACTTCCGCGGGGGTCGTTATCTTACCAATATAATAGCCCGCCCCAAGTGAAGACAGAGACAAGAGACCCGCACCGGCATAGGTAACGAGCTTTTTATAGAAAATGAGTTGGGCGTCTTGACGTTGACTCAAATAATCCTGCTCTGCATCTGCGCCTTGTTGCGACTGTTTCATTGCACTTGTTAAATACGACATGTTTCCCTCTACACCAACTTTGCCAAGCCAAAGCCTGCAACAAATAACACACCAAGCCAAGCCGTAAACAATAAAGGCACGCGATTTTTTTCTTGGCTTGCAACTGGCACTAAATTAGTGGGTAGCGCCTCTTTTGCAGCTTGAACAGCGATTGCTTTCGTTACCTGAGTTTGCGATGCCGAGTAAGCACCTAATAAACATCTGTCGGCCAACAAGTTTATCAATCTTGGGATCCCAGCTGTCACTTGATGTACATAAGCTACCGCATCGTGGTGGAACAACGCTTGCTGACAACCTGCTTTTTGCAGTCGGTGCTGTATATAAGCAAACACTTGCGATTCGCTAAGTGGTAGCAAGTGATAACGCGCAGTGATCCTCTGTGCTAATTGACGTAGCTCGTTGCGCTGTAACAAATGCTGTAGCTCTGGCTGACCTACCAATACAATTTGTAGCAATTTTTTATGATCTGTTTCCAGATTAGTCAACAGCCTAAGCTGTTCAAGTACCTCTGGTGCTAGATGCTGAGCTTCATCAATGATCAACATAGTATGACCACCACTATGATGGTTCTCTAACAATCTATGCTTAATCACATCGGTAAGCGATTTTAACGTGGCGTTGTTGCTGTCATAGTCAATTTCCAACTCATCACAAATCGTCGCAAGCAGTTCAAGCTCTGATAGTGATGGATTAAGTATAAAAGCAACCTTCGTTGATTCAGGTAATTGAGCCAACATGCTGCGTGTTACTGTGGTTTTGCCCGTTCCCACTTCACCTGTCAGTAGCACAAAACCGCCCGCGTCACCCAACCCATAGGTTAAATGTGCAAGTGCTTCCTTGTGACGTTCGCTAAGGAATAAAAATTCAGGATTTGGAGCAATCGAAAAGGGTTTTTCAGTTAACCCAAAATAGCGTAAATACACGACTTGTCTCTTTATTGTTATGATGCGCTCTATAATGGCAAAATCCGGTTCAAGATAAAACCTCGAATCGCAGAAAATGGAACATAGAAAATGAAAATCTACCTCGTCGGCGGTGCAGTTAGAGACGAACTGCTAGGACGCCCAATAAAAGAAAGAGATTATGTCGTCGTTGGCAGCACTCTTGAGCAAATGAGCAAACTGGGTTATCAGCAGGTTGGTAATGATTTTCCTGTGTTTTTACATCCAACGACCAAAGATGAGCACGCACTTGCGCGCACTGAGCGTAAGAGTGGTCAAGGATATACCGGATTTATTTGCGACTTCGGCCCAGAAATCACACTGGAAGAAGATTTACTTCGCCGAGATCTTACCGTTAATGCAATTGCTAAAGATGATGATGGTTCACTTATCGACCCCTATGGTGGTCAAAAAGATTTAGAAAGCAGAATATTACGCCATGTGAGCAGTGCTTTTAGTGAAGATCCACTTAGAGTGCTGCGAGTAGCGCGCTTTGCAGCTCGCTATAAAGAATACAACTTCACCATTGCCGCTGAAACTTGGCACCTTATGCAAACCATGGTTGCTAACGGTGAATTAAAAACCTTAACCAAAGAGCGTATTTGGCTAGAAATAGAAAAGACAATCCAAGATAAAGGTTTGGGGCACTTTCTACATACCATTTGGAGGCTCAGTGCGCTTGATGATGTCACTCCATATATCCCAACATGGGATGAAGCAGCCTATGACAAATTCCAAAGCGCACTCTCTAGACTTGAAAAGAATGATGAGCTGGATGGGTTAGCACAATTCAGCCTTGCCTGTTACTTTTCGGGTACTAGCTTGGTTCAGTTAGCGCAAGCAAAACGATTCAAAGTACCTAATAGTTACATAGAAAGCAGCAAAGAGCTCATCACAAATCTCGATTTATTGAGCAAGGAAAATAAAACACCGGAGGATTGGCTTATTATATTACAAAATATTGACGCATGGCGCAGACCTGAGAAATTAGCGCGTTTTTGTTATATTTGTAGCAAGGTAAGTGATAATTTCCGCGTGCTTTGTGACAAACTTACACAGAACTTTTTAGCAACTCGCAACATAGACGTACAAGAGATCATTGCAAAAGGCTATCAGGGAAAGGTTATTCAAGAACAGCTCAAACTCAGACGCCTAAAAGCTATACAAAACTAGCCATCTACCGTGAAAAGATAGGTTGATTTTCAGCCTATCTTTAAAAGTTCCCACAAAAATGATCTCCAAAATATCAAACGCTCATTTTTAACACAGCAAATACTACATAAAAATTACAAATACAGCTACAAATACGCTCAAAATTACCGCTAAAACTTATACCATTCCTATCAAATATAAAATTATTGTTTTCAAAACAATAACAGCATTTGTAAACACTCACTAACCGTAAATAAAAGATGACACAAAGACTCAGCGCAACCACATGATTAATAAGAATAAAATCAAAACAGGAACAGCAAAATCACATATTACACCTTTTATAAACATCATACACATTTAGACAAAAGCCATATTTAACAATTGTTTATGGTAAAAACGCTGCACCTATATTGCGATATCTCCTCTTTCAAATGTATGGAAAGAGTTGACCGTCGTTATAAACAAAGTAAATAAGGGTCAAAATGTTGAAGAAGTTAAATCTAGTTACCGCAGGTATCCAAGTTGCTTTAGTGGCTGGTGCCGTAAGTAGTTCAGTAGCTGTTGCAAACGAACAGACAGAAGCAAAATCAGTAGAGCGTATTCAAGTTACAGGTTCTCGAATTAAACGTGTAAACCTAACTTCGCCGACTCCAGTTACCGTTATCGGTGGTGTGGAGCTTGAAAACCAAGGCATCACAAACGTAAATGACCTTTTAGCTGAAATGCCTCAAGCAACAGTTGGCCTATCTCCAGAGAATACTACTAGCTATATCTATGCATCAGGCTTAAATACAACTGACCTACGTGGTTTAGGTTCAGAGCGTACATTGGTACTAGTTAATGGTCGTCGTTTTGTACCAGGCTCTGTTGGTGATACTGCTGTAGATTTAAACAACATCCCTACCTCTATCATTGAGCGCGTAGAAATCGCAACAGGTGGTGCAGCAGCAGTATACGGTGCTGACGCTGTAGCTGGTGTTGTAAACATCATCACGAAAAAGTCATTCGATGGTGTAGAAGTTGATGTGTCTACAGTAAAGCCTGAGCAAAGCGGTGGTGAGGAATATTTCTTCTCTATTACAGGTGGCCAAGAACTAGAAAAGCTATCTTTCATTACCTCTTTAAACTACACCAAAAATGAAAGCTACGCGAAACTAGACCGTGACTTCTTCAAGCGCGGCATGAGATCTATCTCTAACCCTGCAAATACAGGTGGTAGTGACGGTATTCCTGCTGATATCGAGTTTAATCACCCAACAGCACTTGGCTATTACTCAGAGCGTGGTGACTTCTTTGCTTGGACTGGTACAAAGACACGTGAAGCGTTTGAGAACCACCACTTCACTTTCGATGAAGACGGTACAATGCGTCCATTCGATTACGGTCTTGGTCTAATTGATGATCCTAACCCAGCTATTTCAAAGCGTGCTGCTGGCCGTTACACGTACGACGAAGCAAACCCTGGTGATGCTATCTTCAGACACGGTTATAAAGATTATTTCCGCACACCTCTTGAACGAATGATCGGTACTCTTTACGGTACTTATGAGCTGAATGATGAACATGCACTAACATTTGATGCGACTTATTCTAAGACAGAAGCAACGACTGAAAGTAGCCCTGCATTCTTCTCACACACAATCCGTCGCGATAGCGCATTTGTAAACGATGCCATGGGTAAAGTGATGGATGACGCAGGTCTAGACTCTGTAACACTTTATCAAGCAAACGAAAACTTATGGGGTGACCGTAAGTACAACCAAGAGCGTGAAGTATTCCGTTCATCAATTGGTGCGGAAGGCATCATTAACGATGACTGGAGCTACAGCACATACTTCCAATTCGGTCGTATCGAACAAGACACGCTGTGGACTGGTGAAGTTTATAAAAACAACCTAGCTAATGCGATTGACTCTGTATTAATCGATGGTCAAGTTGTGTGTGCTACCCGTGATGCTGACGGTAACGTGACTGGTGCACGTGAAGGTTGTGTACCATTCAACCCAATGGGTGCAACAAGCGCAACTCAGGAACAACTAGGTTACATTTCAACGACTGCAACTCGTTTTGCAAGACACGACCAAGCAGTATTTGGTGCAACGGTTGATGGTGTATTATTTGAATTACCTGCAGGTTACGTAAGTGCAGCGTTTACAGCTGAGCACCGCCGTGAAGTTGCTAAGATCCGTCCATCTGAAAACATGGAACAGGGCCTTATTAAAGGTAACTCAAGCCTACCTATGGATGGCGAAATCGAAGTTAAAGAATTCTCAGCAGAGGTTTCTGTACCGCTACTGATGGATGAGTTCCTAGCTACTGACCTTACTTTTGAAGGCGCATACCGTTACATGGATTACTCTGTAACAGGTGGTGACGATGCTTGGAAACTTGCACTAAACTGGGGTGTGACTGACGAACTACGTGTACGTGTAAACCGTTCTAAATCGGTACGTGCGCCAAACCTAGGTGACCTGTTTACTCCAAACTCTAAAACTTACAGCTCAGGCCGTGCAGACATTTGTCGCGCAGATTCAATTGCAGAGTTAAGCAGTGACTACAAGTACAGAGATAACATCATCAACAACTGTCAAGCTGCTGGTCTAGCTGCTGGTTGGATGCCTTCTGATGAATGGTTATCTGGTGGTAGTTTACCTGGTTACATTCAAGGTAATACTGAGCTGAAAAACGAAGTATCTAATGACTACACTATCGGTGTAATTTACACGCCAGAGTTTGTTGAAGGCTTGGATCTTACTGTTGATTACTGGTCATTTGAAATTGATGGTGCAATTGAATACTTTGGTCGTGACAGTATTAAGCTTTGTTACGAAGCGTCTTCTTTAGACAACCCTTTCTGTGGTAACTTTGTTCGTAACAAAGATACTGGTGAAATTGAAAACTACTACTCGCGTCCAATTAACGCTGCACAAATCACCAAAAAAGGCATGGACTTTGAATCTGCATACAAATTTGACGCATTAAACGGTGAGTTTGCACTTAAACTAACTGCGACTTATTTGATTGAAGATAACCAAAACTCAACAGGCCGTGCGGAAGACTTCCGTAACTACATGGGTGAAACGGATGACGCACCACGCTGGAAAGGCCGTTTCAGCGCGCTATACACGCATGATGATTCTGCATACGTAGTAACAGTAAACTATCGCCACAGCACTGTTGAAGATAACGAGTGGACACCTGAAGATAACAACTTCAATGAGGTTTCTTCTTACACTACTGTAGATTTCATGTATAAAACTAACTTGGTTGAAGATCTACAACTACGTGTTGGTGTAAATAACGTATTTGATAAAGAGCCACCTCGTACACCGTATACATACGATGATGGTGAATTCTTCGATGTTAAAGGTCGTCGTCTATCACTAGGTATGAAGTATAACTTCTAATCTGCTGTAAAATTTCGATCCGAAAGCCTCCTTTTTGGAGGCTTTTTTATTTAGCCCCCACCTTTTATCGTATTTTCAACGCAATTGGACAAACTTGAGTATTCACCTCTCCCCGCTTATGATTTAATACTCATGTTAATTTTATTGTCATTAAGATTTCGTGTAGCAAGGCAGCTAGTTATCCATGAAAACAAGCAAGTTAAGTATTCGACTCCTTTGGTATATCACCCCGCTTGTGATATTACCCTTGCTGTTTCTTGGCGGATTTACGCTCACGAATGTAACTAGCTCAACGCAAAAACAAGCCAAGCTCATTGTTAGTCGTTTCGTTGAACAACAACAGCAGAAGATGTTCAATTATATTGAGATCTACCAGTCAACAACAAAACTGCTCTCAACCTCTCCAGTACTTAGTGACTTTCTTAATTCGGCCAACCTTGAAAGGATGGAAAAAACCAAACGTTTAGGTGCACTGATGGATGTATTTGCCAGTTATAGTGAAGCCTACCCAGATATTATCAGCATCAATCTTTTATCTCCCAATGGCAGAAGCTCCGCATTTTATTCCAGTAACTTGGGCGAAGCGCCAAACCTCTACCCTTTCGCCAAACAGATCATGCAAAGTAACTTGCGCCAACATCAATTTATGGTTGCCTCCAGCGCAGGTACACAGCTGTATTTTGTCCAGCAAATATACAGCGTAGATTACGAACTCAAGCAACCTAGACAACAAGGTTATATCGTCGTACAAGTCTCCCCTTCTCTTTTAAGTACCAGTATTCTCGAAGCACCGTACGACAATACGCTAAACCTATTAGTGAGCATTGATGGTGAAGTGTTATTCAGCTCAGATACGAACCTCATTGGCCACTACTTAAGTGCCAGTGAAATAGAAGAAATTGGCTATATTGCTGACCTTGGCCAACTAGACTCTACCGTTATTCATAGTATTGATAATGTGGAAAGGATGACCTACAGCGCGCAACTAAGCGGAGGCTACTTTTATATTTCAACGATCCCTAAGTCGCTACTTTACCGCTCTGGTAAAACTATTAGTCTGATCACAGCATTGATCGTTATTCTATCTGTCGTTACATTGCCAATTTTGATTTTTATCGTGGTCCGCAACCTGTTGCTCAACCCCATAGAATTACTGGGAGAAGCGAGCCATAGAGTCGGAGATGGTGACCTAATGGTGGCGCTACCGGAGCATAACAGTGACGAAGTTGGCATCCTTTTCCGAGATTTCAACCATATGATCGGCCAAATTCGTACCTTTCAGCGAGAGCTTGAGGATTACAAAGAGCACTTGGAAGAAAAAGTTGAAGACAGAACCAAAGAATTAGAAGAAACCAATAGCAAGCTAGAAGTTGCTATTGTAGAAGCCGAGCAGGCAAACCAGCTTAAAAGCCGCTTTTTAGCTAACATGAGTCATGAGATACGTACCCCGCTGACCGCTATTATGGGGTTTACCGAGCAGCTTATACAGCATCCTAATTCTCCGACCTCAAAACAGCACCTAGACACAATTTTAAGAAACTCTAAACACCTTTTAGAACTTATCAATAATATCTTAGACCTTTCGAAAATTGAGGCTGAAAAGCTGGATGTGGAAGAATCAGAGGTCTTGGTAATGCCACTCATCAATGATATTGAATCCATCATTGAGCCGATGACGAATGAAAAACTACTGAACTTTTCCACAGAATTTATTCTACCCTTGCCTGACAAGCTTTACACCGACATTACTCGCTTAAAACAAATCTTGCTTAACATCGCAACAAACGCGGTGAAATTTACTGAGTACGGTGGCGTTCATTTAAAGGTGGAGTTTAGACCAGAATCTGAAAAGTTTATCTTTAGCATCAAAGACACCGGAATTGGCATGTCACAAAATGAGCTAGAGCGCGCATTTAAGCCTTTTGAGCAAGCCGACACAACAACAACTCGACGCTTCGGTGGCACAGGGCTTGGCCTTTGTATTTCAAAGAATTTAGCACAACTGCTTGGTGGTGACGTGCATGTTCAAAGCCAACAAGGCACAGGAAGCTTATTTTCTGTTGAGGTCTCTGGTAATTTCAAAGAGCGCTCTTACTCTTGGCTAAACGCACTTGAGCGACCAAAACAACCGGATAACAGTAAAACCCATATTGCGGCGGTAAAAGAGCTTGATGCCAAAGTGCTTGTTGCGGAAGACAACCCCGATAACCAAGAGCTTATTACGCTGCTACTGTCTAACTGGGGCATAGTTCCTGATATTGCTAATAACGGTGCTGAAGCGGTTGAGATGGCGCTGGTTGAAGACTATCAACTGATCTTAATGGATATGCAAATGCCTGTCATGGGTGGTGAAGAAGCAACGCAAATGCTCAGACATGCCGCCTATGATGGACCAATCATCGCGCTTACCGCCAACGTAATGAAACACGACATAGACAACCATATTAAAGCAGGGTGTGATGCCACTCTTGGCAAGCCGATAGATAAAGAATTGCTAGGTAAATTGCTACTAGAGTACCTTGAACTTCAAAATGACAAGTCCTCTTCATGGGATGCCTTATTAAAAACCGAAAAGTTCTTACAAATAAGTCGTAATTATGTCGAAAAGCTACCGTCACAGCTAGCTGAGCTGCAAAAGCTTTACGATAAACAAGAATGGGAATCTTTAAGGGCACTGGCACATAGTATCAAAGGCAGCGCGGGTTGCTTTGGCTTTATGAATATTCATGAAGCCGCAGGGGAACTAGAAACCAGTTTGCAAAAAACACAAAACAGTAATCGCCATTACTATTTGCTTAAGCTCACTGAGGCTATGCGCTATACCCTATCAATAGACCAGCCAACGGATAATAGTCACTTAGGCTAATGGTAAAGCCATGAGCATTGCATCTTCATGGCCATGAGTGCTTGGGTAGTAGTTTTTTCTCAAGCCCATTTCGACAAAACCATAGCGATGATATAACGCGATTGCTGCAGTGTTTGACGCTCTAACTTCAAGAAAGATATTTTCTGCCTGCAAAGCCTCTGCTTGCGCTAATAAATCTTCCATTAATGGCTTCGCGTAGCCCTTACCTTGATAATTAGGACGAATACAAATATCCATCAAGGTTAAGTCTGGGCCCGCACGCTCTGCAACGTAGAAGCCCACCAGCGTATTACCATCGATAATAGCCGTATTAAAGTAACGACCGTGAAGGCAAGACTGCATGGTTTTCTCACTCCAAGGAAAAGCATGACAGGCTTGTTCTACTTGCATAATCTCATTAAGTGGAAATTGTAGTAAACCACCTAGCTTAACTTGCATCTTGTTGACTCCAGATTAATTGCCACAACTCACGCTTTTGAGCCGTACTTAGTTGTGCACTTGGCAAACTCAATTGGTTATCCTCAAGTGCAATCGTGTTGCCCATGACAACCTCAATTTTTTTACCCATGACCAATTCAAAGTCCTGCAACAAAACAGTCGGTAAATCTACTTGCTGAAGCTCATTCGCAGCAGTAGCAACAACAGCGTTAGGGTCAAGGTGTGCAAATGTAGAATTTAGCTTTAGCGGTACAATATCAAGAATATCTGCGTAAATCGGATTCATGGCTAAGCAGTTTAATTTTTTAAGGAAGTTTACTTTGAAAAAATGCGAAGTGCAAAATAAGAAGTGGCAGGGGCGGCAGGACTCGAACCCGCAACCATCGGTTTTGGAGACCGCTGTTCTACCAATTGGAACTACGCCCCTGCAATGTCGACGCATTATAAAGCGCTTTTTTGAAAGGTAAAGTGAAAAAATCACTTTTTTGATTCAACTGCTTCTAAAACAAGCAAAATGGCGAATATTTATCATATTCGCCCTTTTCTTAAGCCGAGTGCTAACTCATTTTAGAGCCATTATATTCCCACTCGAAGATCAACAAGAAGAAAATATATCTCTACATAGCAGCTAGTTAGAAAGCTAGCTGTTCTCGATACCATCACCTATACCATGCGCAGAACTTTTTTTGATTTTTTACTGATCGTCGAGGCTTTAGTTCAGCTTTGACCCAAGCTGAGGACTCTGCCATATCACGACGAAGCTCTTGTATCTCTTCGGTAGTAAACATTCTCGGACCCGAGGTAATTCTATCCATCTTGTGCCTCCAACTGGTCACCATACATTTTAAGTGGCTTGTCAAACCGAGAATTATCAGCAGAGAACTTAGAGGATATTTTTTTGATTGTTTTTCATACACACCTTGAAAACCATCAATACTGCTCAAAGCTCACACAACGAGGAATAACCTCGTTAAATAAAAGGATCAAATCATGGGTTTGAAACCAGGACCAAAACCAAAAGCCAAATCGACTGGCAAGCCAGATCAACGTCGACGTGACAACAAAAAAACTCCAGGAAACACTCCAAGCCTAAAGCCGAGTAAATCCTCGAGCAAGTGACGCCACCTCAATATCGGGTCAGTGTAAGCGGTACTGACTCCTGTTGCTAAAACCCAAAACACGCTTCTGCCCCAAAATGAGTTAGAGTTAAGGTCTCAATCGAGCGAAAAGCAGATCTTCTCCTTATCTATTTTCGGCTGTCCATTTACAAGTTTCTCGTATAGTCAGGAAAACGAGCGATTGGGTTCTTTTCGTCCTCAAGTAACTTTAGCTGCAAAGGCAGAAAGCTATTTGTAGCAATAAGTTATCCATTATGATAAAAATTTCTTAGGTAGAAACTCGAGACGGTTCACGGCAGAAAAACGACCCAATCGCTCGTAGATTAAGATTGTTATGTTCAAAGTCGAGGTTTATAGTGCAGTTTGTAAAAAGATATGAAAAAGATACTGGTTTAGATTTAGGTGGGGCTATCACTTTATTTATCGTGTTTCTTGTATCGTTATTATTACTCGCCTACGTAACTAGCTTTTATGACTTAAAAGAAACGATATTTGGTGCAAGCATAACTAAACATGTTAGTGACATAATGACAGAACATGAAGCTGGTAAGAGTATTTTTTTATTATCATTTGTAGTGCTAGTTTTAGGGTTAATTAAATCAACACAAATAAAAGAAGGGGTAAATCAGTTTTTTGAAAATCGTATCGTGATCCCAACTACGAATTTCTTGATAGGATTGATTTCTGTCATGTTGGCTGTTTCAACCTCTGTATCTGTTAGTTTAGTTGCTAATTATGGGGTTACTGACCAAGTTATAATGATTTTATTCTATGCTTATTTGAAAAATATTTTATTAAGCTTATTTCTTTTGTATCCATTAATTATTTTAAACTTCAATTCCTCAGGAATAATGACTAATTCTAAAAAATACATTTTAGCTTTAGTCTCTGTTGTTATGTATATAGTTACCCTTTCTTTCTATCACGAAATAGACATATTTTAATAAATTGAACATAACACATATGAACCTTATCCGGTCAAGTAAGCATAACGATTCTTTTTAGCTGCTTTTAAGCAGCTAATTTGTATTGGCAACGCTTAAACCTGTTCAACTTCGTTATGTCGGTTAGCCGTTAAATCGTTTACGGCAAACACATATTGAGGATCTCTTATTGCGACTCATAAAGAAAAATAAGTGACATATATGGACGCTTTGCTAGCGCGCGTAAAAAATATAATTGCTTATTAAGGCAGATTTAGGTGTAATGAAGACATAATAAGCGCTGAGCGATGCAGGGAAAGCTTACATAACACTAGCTAAGCTGATTACACTAGCTAGGAAAATGAGAGCCTCCAAAAAGCAAATTCCCTTAGCATAAATAACACCAACTCTGACAACATCGAGCGGGTAGCGGCTCAGTCCAACAAGCGATTATGCAACACAAACTGCGTGTCGCATAAATACTAAATTGTTAGGGAATATGGAAGTTAGACCTGTGGTAAAAATCATCCTTGGTATTTGGTGCGCGTGTTTAATTGTTGGTGGTGCTACACACGTTTTCGATAATGTTTATTTTGGTTTACTACCATACAAATTTGCGCCGTTATGGCTAAATATCTACTGGTCCGCGTTAGGCGTTTTGGATTTACTAGCTGTTTTTTTACTACTCAAGTATCGGTTGCAAGGGATTTTGCTTACGCTAGCAATTATGTTTAGCAATGTCGTGGTTAATTCTATCGCCTATTACTCGCTAGGCGTTATTTTGGATGCTTGGTCATTGCAGCTTCAGACATTGTTTTTCGGTTTTTGTTTAGGCTCAGCATTTTTGCTGTGGCGTACGGGTATTCTTAAGCATGCGTAGTAACATATTCCCTAATCGGGTAGCCGAGGGTATCTAGCCCTCAGCACCCACAACACCCTGCATGCGGGTCCGCAAAGGGCGTTTCATCTAACAGATTACCCGTTTGGGTAATGCATTTTTATCCATCCGTCTTTGAGTGAATATAGTCCCTCGTTTTTCAGATAATTTAAGCTTAAAGCCTGTTGAATACCGGGTGTTTTGGAACTGCGCCAAGGCCCTTTACTTGTGATGCCACAGGCAACGGCTGCTTGCACATGAACTCCACGCTTCATCAGGTTTCTCACTTTAGTTCTCGGTTTTCGCCATTGTCGCCAGTAACACATCCTGATCCTGCGTCTTATCCATTGGTCTAGGTCAACACATTGCTGGTATGCGTTTGCAATACCAAAAAATAGCAGGCCAGCATCACGATGAACATCACTGCGAAGAAACCAAATACCTCCGCAAGGCTTTTTAAGAAAGTAAAAATTCATAAAAAAGGCCAGTCAGAAATACTGACTGGCCTTTTCTTAATCTAACGAAAGCTAAGTTAGGTTTTTACAACCAAGCTTATTCCCACTCGATTGTCGCTGGCGGCTTACCTGATACATCGTAAACCACGCGAGAAATACCATCGATTTCATTGATGATACGATTTGAAACGTGGCCTAGTAGCTCGTATGGTAAATGCGACCAACGTGCCGTCATAAAGTCGATAGTTTCAACACAACGTAGTGAGATCACCCAATCGTATTTACGTGCATCGCCCATCACGCCAACAGAGCGTACCGGTAGGAACACGGCAAATGCCTGAGACACTTTGTGGTATAGATCCGCTTTATGTAGCTCTTCAATGAAGATAGCATCAGCACGGCGCAGTAGGTCACAGTATTCTTTCTTGATTTCGCCAAGTACACGAACACCAAGACCTGGACCTGGGAACGGGTGACGATAAAGCATGTCATACGGCAGACCAAGCTCTAGGCCAATCTTGCGAACTTCGTCTTTAAATAGTTCACGTAGTGGCTCAACCAGACCAAGCTCCATATCTTCAGGTAATCCACCCACATTGTGGTGAGATTTGATCACATGCGCTTTACCGGTTTTTGATGCAGCCGATTCGATAACATCAGGGTAAATCGTACCTTGTGCTAGCCATTTCGCGTTTACGCGCTGGCTGGCTTGCTCATCGAACACTTCAATAAATGTGTGACCGATTGCTTTACGTTTGTCTTCTGGGTCGTTTAAACCGTTAAGCGCGTTAAGGAAACGCTCTTCAGCTTCTACTTTGATGATGTTCAGACCAAACTTATCACCGAACATATCCATTACTTGCTGGCCTTCGTTCAAGCGCAGCAGGCCATTATCAACAAATACACAGGTTAGCTTATCGCCAATCGCACGGTGAATAAGCATTGCAACCACTGATGAATCAACACCACCAGATAAGCCAAGGATAACTTCGTCATCCCCTACTTTCTCTTTGATACGCTCAATTGCATCTTCAATGATTTGCTCAGGCGTCCATAGTTTTTCACAACCACAGATATCAATTGCAAAGCGCTCTAGTAAACGCAAACCTTGCTGAGTGTGCGTTACTTCTGGATGGAACTGTACACCGTAGAAACGCTTTTCTTCCCAAGACATTGCCGCATGAGGACAAGTATCCGTTTTCGCTGAAGTTTTGAATGTATCTGGAATTTTAGCAACTTTATCGCCGTGGCTCATCCACACGTCTAGGAAACCTGCACCATCTTCGATGTGATCTTCAATCGCTTCGAATAGCTTACAGTCACCTACTTTCTCTACTTTTGCGTAGCCGAATTCTTTTTTATCTGAGCTATGTACCTGACCACCAAGCTGCATTGCCATCGTCTGCATACCGTAACAGATACCCAGTACAGGCACACCGGCTTCGAATACGTAATCTGGTGCTTTTGGGCTACCTTCAAGCGTCGTTGACTCTGGGCCACCTGATAGAATGATACCTTGAGGATTGAACTCACGGATTTGCTCTTCTGTCACATCCCAAGCCCAAAGTTCACAGTAAACACCAATTTCACGTACACGACGTGCAATTAGCTGAGTGTATTGCGAACCAAAGTCTAAGATCAAAATTCGGGAATCGTGGATATCTTTGCTCATTGATAATCTCGTTAGTTAGGAACTAAACAGGATAAAGCCGCCTTGCGTCTCTATCAAAAGTAATAAGGGCTAGCAACTTGCTAGCCCAGAAACACGCCTTGAGGCTTAACCCATACGGTAGTTAGGTGCCTCTTTGGTGATCTGCACGTCATGTACGTGAGACTCACCCATACCCGCAGAAGTCACACGTACAAACTGCGGCTTAGTATTTAATTCAGTGATGGTTGCACAACCTGTTAGACCCATTGCACTGCGAATACCACCGATTTGCTGATGGATAATCGTTGCGATTGGTCCTTTGTATGCTACGCGACCTTCGATACCTTCAGGTACTAGTTTGTCAGCAGCATCACTCTTCTGGAAGTAACGGTCAGACGAACCTTCTTTTTGATTCATCGCACCAAGTGAACCCATACCACGGTAAGACTTGTAGTAACGGCCTTGGTATAGTTCAACTTCACCAGGAGACTCTTCAGTACCCGCTAGCATTGAACCCACCATTACACATGAAGCACCAGCAACTAGCGCTTTTACGATATCACCAGAGAAACGGATACCACCGTCAGCAATCACTGGAATATCACGACCTTTAAGGCCTTCTACTGCATCAGAGATAGCAGTAATTTGTGGTACACCACAACCCGTAACGATACGAGTAGTACAGATAGAGCCAGGGCCGATCCCCACTTTAACAGCGTCTGCACCAGCATCAGCCAATGCAATTGCACCTTCAGCTGTTGCTACGTTACCTGCAACGATTTGTAGTTCTGGATAAGTTTCGCGTGTTGCTTTAACACGGTCAATAACACCTTGAGAATGGCCGTGAGAAGTATCGATTAGTAGTACATCAACACCCGCTTCAACCAAAGCTGCAATACGCTCATCAGTACCAGCACCAACACCAACAGCAGCACCAACACGAAGACGGCCTTGCTCATCTTTACATGCGTTTGGTTTATCTTGCGCTTTTTGGTAATCCTTAACAGTGATCATGCCTTTTAGTGCAAATGCATCATCAACCACTAAGATTTTTTCGATACGGTGTTCGTGCATTAGGCCAAGGATCTCTTCACGAGATGCGCCTTCTTTTACTGTCACTAAGTCATCTTTCTTAGTCATGACCGTTGAAACTGCTTTTTCTAGCTTAGTTTCGAAACGCATATCACGGCTAGTCACGATCCCTTCAAGTTGGTTGTTTGCACCAACAACCGGGAAACCTGAGAACCCTTTGTCCTGTGCAAGCTCCATTGCTTCTGCAATCGTAAGATCAGAAGTAACCGTCACAGGGAAAGAGATAATACCCGCTTCATACGTCTTAACTTTACGTACGTTGCGAGCTTGTTCTTCGATAGTCATGTTTTTGTGGATAAAACCAATACCACCTTCTTGTGCCAGAGCGATCGCTAAGCGCGCTTCTGTCACTGTATCCATTGAAGCGGAAACAAGCGGTAAGTTTAATTCAATCCCACGAGTCAAACGCGTTTTCAGGTTTGCTGTGTGAGGAAGAACAGTTGAATGAGCTGGTACTAAAAGTACGTCGTCAAAGGTAAGGGCTTCTTTTGCAATTCTTAGCATGTTCGCGGCTTCTCTCAAGTGAACTGAGTATAAGGAATTGCGTGCGAATTTTATCAGCGTTCCTTATGGGAGTAAATAAAATTTAGCAAAAAATGTGATAAAGTGACTGTGAATTTTTTATGGAGGCCAACATGGGATACCCCAATAATAATAAAACCTATTCTGTATCAAGACTTAACAGAGAAATACGCTCGCTCTTAGAACAAGGTTTTGCCTCTGTACAACTCACCGGAGAAATTTCAAACTTTGTTGCTCCGGCCTCAGGGCATTGGTATTTTTCTCTAAAAGATGACAAAGCACAGATAAAAGCGGCCATGTGGCGAGGTAATAATCGTTACTGTAACCATCGCCCAGCCAATGGTCAGCAGGTAATGGTACAAGCTAGAGTGTCAGTGTATGAGCCACGAGGCGACTATCAATTGATAGTCGAGCAAATGGCCCCCGCCGGTGAAGGCTTGCTCAAGCAACAGTTTGACGCCCTTAAAATGCAGCTGGCCGCAGAAGGCCTGTTTTCGGCTAGTCACAAAAAACCTTTGCCAAGTGTCATTAATCGCGTGGGGGTCGTCACTTCAGCGACAGGGGCTGCCATCAAGGATATTTTGACTGTACTAAAACGTCGTGCCCCACAGTTACAAGTTGTAATTTACCCAGCTCTAGTGCAAGGCGATGAAGCCAAGCAGCAGATTTGCAAACAAATCGCTCAGGCGAATGCTAGACGCGAGGTAGACGTATTGATCGTTGGCAGAGGTGGCGGCTCATTAGAAGACTTATGGAGCTTTAACGAGGAATCAGTCGCGAGGGCCATTTTTGCCAGCTCAATTCCGGTGATAAGCGCAGTAGGCCACGAAATAGATACTACCATTTCCGACTATGTTGCCGATGTCAGAGCGCCAACCCCATCGGCGGCCGCTGAACTAGTGAGCCCAGACTCAGAAGCACTAAAATTGCGTACTTCGCAGTTACTACAATATCTCAATCAAGCTTTTAAACGTCGCCTTGAAGGTGCATCACAGCGTTTGGCAAACTTTGAAGCCCGACTGCAGCTACAACACCCTAAGAATCAACTTATGCAGCAAACACAGCGAGTTGATGAGTTAGAACAGCGATTAATTCGTGCTCAAGCCCATCACTTACGTCAAAAGCAATCGCAATTCCATCTGCTGCAGCATAGATTTGATCGATTACATCCAGAACAAAGGATCGCTCAGTTCAAGCAATTGGTCGCACAACTCGGTGATAAGTTGCAGTATGCAATGGAGCAAAAGCTTAACACGCAAAGACACCAACTCGCGGTATCAAGCGCAAAACTAGACAGCGTCAGTCCACTGGCGGTATTAGCTCGAGGCTATAGTATTGCCAAGCAGGAAGATAGAGTGATTAAGTCAGTGGCGGATATCGACCCAGAAAAGCCGATAATCACACAACTGGCTGATGGTGAGGTGGTGTCTATGGTAAAAGCAACCCAATAAGCGGATATAAAAATGGGGAAGTGATTTCCCCATTTTTAATCTAATAACCTTACAACATCGCTGAAGTGATTGACTCATTTTCAAGCTTATCATCATCTTCGAGGAAGTTTTGGTTCATACTCTCTGCAGGGCATGGGCATGATGGCTTACCAACCACCTTAGCTGGTATCCCCACTACCGTAGTGTGCGGTGCAACAGGGCTGAGTACCACGGAACCTGCTCCAATTCGAGCGCCCTCTCCTACTTCAATGTTGCCAAGTACTTTGGCACCAGCACCAATCAATACACCGGCGCGGATTTTCGGGTGACGGTCACCCTGCTCGTTACCCGTACCACCAAGTGTGACTGATTGCAGAATAGAAACATTATCTTCAATAACCGCGGTTTCACCAATGACTATACCAGTCGCATGGTCAAACATAATACCATGACCGACTTTACAAGCAGGATGGATGTCAACACCGAATACTTCAGAGGTTCTGCTCTGTATAAAGCGAGCCAGCTCTTTTCTGTCTTGACGCCATAAGCAGTATGCCAATCGATGTGCTTGGATTGCATGAAAACCTTTCAGATTTAAAATTACGTTGAGATAACTATCGGCAGCTGGGTCGCGATCTTTAACGGCTTTTATATCATGTGCAACATGAGTCAGCATGGTATCGCAGTGCACAAAGGCCTGATCGAACAACTCACGAATTGTAAATGCTGACACCACGGCATCCGCCAACTTATTTGCAACGATAAAGCTTAATGCAGAACCAAGACACTCGTGATTTAAAATACTCGAGTAAACGTGACTAGCAAGCAATGGTTCGCGAGCGACCAACTCATTGGCTTCTTCGCGTAACTTATTCCAAATCTCATGTCTCATATGACGAACTTCCGATAATACTGATACTTCTCATAGTGTAACGCTTAGAGTCATTAAGTGTCATGTATTATAAAAAATCAGGCTTCAAACACTTGGTTATATCTAATAACCAACCAACATATTTTAGTCCGGTTTTAAATGCCCTCTGTTGGACCAAAGATTCTTACAATTTAGCACTGTCGAACTGAACAGATCTTCGTATAATAACGCCCCATTGAATACTACCAACGCGGGATCGCTAATATGTCGATAAAGATCAAGACAACGGATACCAACAAACCAAATGGCACAGGGCTTGCGCGGATAATCAAAGCAACGCATTGCTCAGCGAAAGGAATGAAAGCGGCCTATAAAGAAGAGTCGGCATTTAGACAAGAAACGTGGTTACTGGTGGCAAGTCTTCCTTTATCAATCATATTGGCGCAAAGTATTGCTCAGTGGGCATTATTGGTCGGTAGTGTACTGTTGATATTGGTCATAGAACTTATCAACTCGGCAATCGAAGCGCTGACAGATCGAGTGAGTACAGAGCATCACTTACTATCTGGTCGTGCAAAAGATATGGCATCAGCGGCCGTTACGCTGACATTATTAATTAGCTCATTAATTTGGATAGCTGCCGCAGTGGAGTGGTTCAACACCATAACCTAAAATTACGCGTGGTTTTGACACAATAAAAATGGCGGCTAAATTTTTAGCCGCCATTTTTATTAAGCTGAATAATCGTTATTCAAACACTTTTTCTACATCTAACGTTTTAATATTCTTACTTGGAATATTGAGCGGGTATGTAGCAATTTCAGCATCTTCTGCCAGTAATACATCTGGCTTTTTCGTGTTATAAGTCATAGGAGATGACTGCTCAGCACTTAGGCGCTGCGCCATATCTTTTGCATCACCAGTGATAAACACATAGTGAATATCTTCGGTCTGCAAGTTCTCTTTGATAACTCGATTGATGTCTTCAACAGACAGCGACGCTAGCTGCTTTGTCACATAAGCAACAAATTCATCGGTGTTGTAGAACTGGCTATCAAGTGCATAACCTAGCTGTCTATCTTGGCTCGCCACCATTTGTGGCACAAAGTTGATTAAGAAGTTACGTGTTGCTTCAAAGTCTGCTTTGCTCATCCCTTCTTTGATCAGCTTATCGAGTTCAAACAATGCGGTGCGCGTTGCAAAATGGGCATCGTTATTAGAGCGAAGTGGGCGTAACCACACCTGGAAAATTTGCTCACTACGACCTAAGTTTGCATCTGGCTTAGTTTGGAACATGCCACGTGGGAAGTATTCGATATAAGCGTAGTCACCATAGTTCATACCACGTACCTGACGGATACGCTGGTACAAGTGGCTGTTTGAACTGCGGTGCTCACCAAAGTATGAACGCACTAACCAAAGCGCAGCCCAGTCTTTGCTGCTACGAACCGTGTCGATTGGGAAACCAAAAGACACCGCTGTTGATTTTGCATTCTTTTCTACGATGGTTGCGTGATGGCCAGATAGCTTAGGGGCATCTGGCACTTGTAAACGCGCCTCTTCGCCTTTAGGTAAAGCCGCAAGGTCGTTAAACATCGCTTCTTTTAGCTGTTTATCGAGTGCACCTGTGATACCCACATTTAGTTTAGCTTGAGTAAATTGCTGAGCGTAAAAAGCCTTAACGTCGTCTAAAGTGATTGCTTCTAAGTCTGATAAATCACCAAAGTTATAGCTTTCGTATGGGTGGCCTTTGTACAACTCGTGATAAAGCACTTCTTTACCAAGCTCTTCATCATTTGACGCTTTCAAACCAGCCTTAATGCCGTCGATTAGCTCTTTTTTCAGACGTTTAAAATCATCTTCTCTGAACCCTGGGCTCAGTAGTTGCTGGCTCACAATGCCATACCATTGATCAGCATTGTCTTTATGAATACGACCACGTAAAGAAATCATTTCTTTATCGATTTGATAACCAAAGCTACCAGCGATCGGGTACAGCGCCTTTTGAATTTCTTTGTATGATTGCGATTCACTTCCACCATTGGCAATCATAGCCGCAGTAAGCGCAGCAAGACCTTTTTTACCTACAGGATCGGCAGCAGCACCTGTGTAAAAAAGAAAATTCACATCCACCAGCGGTGAATTATTCGTTTTATCTAGTACGTTGAAATGACGCGTTACTGGCTTGTCCATTTTTGCCACTAACTTGTCTAAGTTAACTTCCTTATCAAAACCAGAGACAGACTCAAGTGCAGACATAGTCACCGTTGTGCGGCTGCTGTCCACAAAGTATTTATTGGCAATATCACGAATATCTTTTGCAGTGACTTTATCAGCACTTGCGTATAGTGCATTCACCACTTCAGGGTCACGCTCAAAATGCATGTAGCTTGCAAGCGTCGAAGCAATAGATTGTGATGAGTCAAGGCCGTTAATAAAGCTGTACTTTAGGTTTGATTTAAGTGCAGCAAGTTTATTTTCATCTACCAGCTCTGTGCGTGCTTTTGCGTAAGTGTTATTGATTGCATCACGCACTGTCGCCAAATCTTTTTCATCTTCTACTTTAACGAAAACATGTAGAAGACCAGGGTCTTTGGTTTCAGGGTTATAGGTAAACATTTGGCTTGCAAGCTGTTTGTCTACCACAAGCTCTTGATACAGCGCTGAGTTTTCAGAGAAATAAAGCTGTGAGATCAGATCAAGTGCCGCTCGGTCCTTTTTCTTCGGCTCCCACGCTGCCCCTTTATACGAAACTAGCAACCAGTGACCCGGTAAGCCATCATATTTTTCGTGAACGTAACGCGCTTTGTCTTGCTTTGGCTCAACAGGAATATCGGCTTGGTAGTCACCCTTTTTCCAATTACCCCAATGCTTCTTCACCATAGCCATAGTTGCTTTAGGATCTACATCACCTACGATCACAAGTGATACATACTCAGGCTTATAAAAACGCTCAAAGAAGGTTTTACCATAGGCCATCTGATCTGGCATTGCTTCGATGTCTTCAAAAAAGCCCATTGTCATGTGTTTATAGGTATGCTTATCAAACGCTTCTTTTCTTACCGCAGAAAGCAGTTTTCGAACTGGACTGGCATTATTTTTAAGGTATTCACCTTTCACAGTTAGTGCTTCAGTACGAAACTGCTCTTCACTGTATGTTAGGTTTTGAAAGATATCCGCTTCGATTTCTAATACTTTATCTAAATGCTGCTTTGAGAAATTTAAATGGTAGTTCGTGTAATCATTGGTGGTGTAGGCACGATTATCAACACCTGAATTTTTCAAAATGTCCGAATAAACGTCTTGTGGATACTTTTCTGAGCCTTTGAACATCATATGCTCAAAGAAGTGAGCAAAGCCGGTTTTACCCGCTTCTACTTCATTACGCGAACCAACAGAAACCGGAATTTGTAGCGATACCACATCAGGATAGTTAGTTTTAACTACCATGACGCGAAGGCCGTTTTCTAGCTCTTCCAAAACATAATCTTGGGCGAATACTTTATTGGATTGGGCAGCTTGAGTACTTTCAGCTGACTGTTGAGCTTGGTCTGAATTCGTCGCTGCGCAGCCACTAAGCGCTAAGCTTACGGCAAAGCTGGTTGCTAGTAATTTGAATTTCATGAATTTGGTCCTAATCATATTTTTTATTCTAAGTAAGTCGTGTTCACTTACGTTAGCAAACCTCCTGATTATGCCCCAAAGTCATACTAATTCGCTAATTTCCAAGGTGATTTACCATCCTAATGTGTAAACAAATATGAAATTTTGATTTGAGCGCTTGAGATAAATTCATAATTATTGAAATTCTTTCATTAAAAAAATCTATCTAGACGTCTAAATGGCTGCTATATTAGTAAAGAGATACAGAAATGCTTTTGTGGAATGAGGATTATGGCTTTAACGCTTCAAGAGAAAATCATTGACCCTAACCAAGGGGTATATTTAATTGGGACCACACCACCTAAGATTGGCACCGACCCAGAGCAGCTAAAATCAATTGCCGCTAAGCTTTTGGGCCGTTTACATGAGATTGAATACGACGGCGTGATCATCTATGACATTCAAGATGAAAGCAGCCGTACTCAAGTACCACGTCCATTTCCTTTTAAGCACACCGTTGATCCGTGTGAATATAGTCAGTTGATCCGCGAATTGTCACACCTTGATGTAATTACGTATAAAAGTGTGGCACAGCGCGATAGTGAAGCTTTTGGCAATTGGTTAAGCAGCACCAAACAGCAATATGGGTTAAACAATCTAGTATTAGTGGGCAGTCCGTCTTCACAAGGCGATATTAAGTTGCCGCTTTCTGAAGCCTATAAGGTATTGAAGCATCATCAAGATGACTTTTTCTTAGGTGGTGTAACCATCGCAGAGCGCCACGCCAGTAAGCGTAATGAACACGAAAGGTTAATTGATAAAACAGAGCAAGGCTGCCAATTCTTTGTTTCCCAAGCGGTGTATGACGCTCAAGCAACCATAGATCTTATCACGAGCTACGCTCGCACCTGTAAACAGCAAGGGCAAACACCAAAGCGCATTATTCTTACCTTTACTCCATGTGGTGGGGAAAAAACCTTGCAGTTTATGGAATGGCTGGGGATCTCAGTACCAGAAGCAACCAAATGGCGCATGTTAGATTCAGAAAACACACTAAGTGAGTCAATTCGTATTTGTAGAGAGAATCTAGATCAAATTTTAAAAAGCTGCTCACATCTAGATATTTCTCTTGGCTTAAATATTGAGAGCTTAACAAACCGCAAAGAAGAAATTGACGCGTCAATAAACCTTTATAGGCTATTGAAGGCGACCATGGAATTATGCCTTGCGGAAAAGCAAATTGCTTAATGCAGTCTAGGGCCTGTTGATCTTCCAAGTTTGTTTTTGCAGCAGTTCGATTGGTATTTATACAAGGCAGAGCCTGCGTAGCATAGTCATTCTATGTAAGTCTGGCGATAAAGACTTTGTGTTCCTGCAAAGTCACCTTACCCCACATCCTTGTGGGGCAACACAGAAGAAATGCCAATCAAGCGCTGCCCTTTGGGTTCACCTGAGTGCGCTTTGTTCATTGTTGCTCAACTTTTGCCTAGATTACTAGGCGGCAAGTCGAGCGTCGCGACCAAAACACACTCAGAAGAACAAAAATCAAACAGCGAAGGCCTACAGGCCCTATAGCCAGCTTCATCTAGCTGGCTTTTCTGTTAACCTTGCTGACTTATTCAAAGCCTAGATTAACTTAGGCTCAAGAAAGCGATTAATCCCACCCCAAGTAACAAGCGGTAAATGACAAATGGCATCATACCCATGCGCTCTATGATTTTCAGAAAAAAGAAGATACAGGCATAAGCCGAGATAAACGACAGTGCCGCACCACTTAATAACGCATTCCAATCAACCACTTCATCGCCGGTAGCAAGCTCTAAACTGTAATACAATCCCATCATAGAAATGACTGGAATAGACATTAAAAACGAAAAGCGCGCCGCACTTTTCTTATCAAGCCCGAGTAATAAACCTGCGGTGATGGTAATGCCTGAACGCGATGTGCCGGGAATAACAGCGGTAATTTGCGCAAGTCCCAATATCAGCGCGCTTTTCCAGTTTAAGGCAAATTCGTCTTTGATTTGTTTCGCTTTCACGTCGGCGTACCAAAGCAGTAAACCAAATACTATCGTCGATGTTGCAATCACCCAAGCACTACGTAAGTAAACTTCTACGATGTCTTTAAGTAGTGGGGCTAAGATCACGAATGGAATGGTGGCAACCACAATACACCAAGTCAGCCGGCTTTCTTTCGAGTGCGTACCTGAGAATGACTTGAACCATCCTGCCAGTAGACTGACAATGTCTTGTCGAAAATAAATAACGACAGCCAGCAAAGTACCAACATGAACAGCAACGTCAAAGGCAAGGCCCTGATCTTGCCAACCTAGTACCTGAGAAGGTAGCAGTAAGTGGGCAGAACTCGAAATAGGTAAAAATTCAGTGAGACCTTGAATAATTGCAAGGACGACAATCTCAATAAAGCTCATTGCTTGGGAAACTCCACTTTCCATAATTTTTGAGTTGGGTTGTGATACTCCTGCCATAACTGAGCAATGGTTTTACCCTCAACAGGATGGATAAAATCAGGAGCTAGTTCAGCTAATGGCTGAAGCACGAAGGCATTTTTGGTTATTTCATCCCGAGGCAACTGAGCAGGTGATGAACAAATAAGGTGGTCATAAAAGAGAATATCGAGATCTAATGTGCGTGGACTAAACTTCTTTTCACTACAGCGACGACCATGATCGTATTCTATCGACTTGAGCAGTTTATACACTTCGTCTAAAGACAGCTGTGTTTGTGCAGCAAAGACCGAGTTATAAAAGTTATTTCCTGCAAATCCGACGGCTTCACTCTCAAAAACACTCGAATGTTGAAAATCCGGAAAGTGTTTTATCAATACCCTCAAGCCACTCAGCAAATTTTTTTCTTTTTCTATGTTTGAGCCGAGACTGATAAAAATTTGTGCCATGATAATTCTACTTCTTACGCACAATTTCTACACCAACCGTTTGTGCTTGTGGCACGGCAGCAGGTTTACTCACTTTTATAAGCACTTGTTGTACATTAAATTCATTTAGGATCATTGCAGCAAGCTGTTCAACTAAAGTTTCTAATAGCTCAACTGGTTTTGCTTGGGTATGCGCAATAATACGCTCACTCACTTTGGCATAATCAACCGCCAAATTAATATCGTCATGACGAGCGGCAGCGCTAATATCGGTCAACATCTCAACATCAAAGTAAAGGCTTTGTTTACTTTCTTTTTCAAAGTCGTACACTCCTATTATGGCTTCGACGTGTAGCTGTGAGATATAGACTTTATCCATGTAAACTCCAAACATGTTTATCGCTGTAATTCACCCGCATTTTCTAATCGCAATTCGCGATCTGTGCAGGACTTAAGACCGCCGATCATAGCCCAAAACAACGCAATAAAAAATAAGGAAGACAGTGTTAATCAGTTTAATGTGCGTATGTGCTTATTTATTGGGATCGATTTCCTCAGCGATTCTGGTTTGTCGGTTATTCCATCTACCAGATCCACGCTTTAATGGTTCTAATAATCCAGGCGCAACCAATGTATTAAGATTGGGAGGAAAGATCCCAGCTGCGCTAGTGCTCGTCTTCGATATTTTAAAGGGAACCATCCCGGTGTGGGGAGCTTACTTTCTGAAAATAGAGCCTGTATGGCTAGGTGCAATAGCCGTAAGCGCATGCCTAGGTCACATTTATCCTATTTTCTTCCACTTTAACGGTGGTAAAGCAGTAGCAACAGCATTTGGTGCGCTATTACCCATCGGCTTGTCATTGGGTGGGCTATTGATCAGTACGTGGCTCGTGGTGCTAGCGATAACGCGCTACTCTTCACTCGCAGCGATTGTCGCAGTCGCAGCTGCTCCACTTTACACATGGTGGATAAAACCGCTTTATACGGTGCCGGTAAGCTTTTTAACTGTGGTGATTATTATTCGTCATAGAGCAAATATTAAAAGGCTCTTGAGTGGTAAAGAGCCCAAGGTGGGGAAAAAGTCTAAAGACTAGACTTTTTCTAGACTATCCAGCGGCCAACGCGGTTTAGTCTTCATATCAAGTGGCGCATGCTGACCTGCTTTTAGGCGCTGCATTCCTGCATAAGCTATCATCGCCCCATTGTCTGTACAAAATTCAGTGCGCGGGTAATAAACTCGCCCTTTCATACCAAGCATCATGCGCTCAAGCTTTTGCCTAAGTTCAGTATTGGCGCTGACGCCACCTGCAATCACCAGGCTTTTAATGCCTGTTTCTTTCAGTGCTCGCTTACACTTGATCGCTAGCGTTTCTACGACCGCAGTTTGAAAAGCATGGGCAATATCTGCTTTCGTTTGCTCATCATCGCCTTCATTACGGATCGTGTTTGCCGCTGCGGTTTTTAATCCGCTGAAACTAAAATCCAGACCAGGTCTGTCTGTCATCGGTTTTGGAAAAGTAAATCGCCCTGCTTGGCCCTGTGTCGCCATTTTCGCAAGCATTGGGCCACCAGGATAATCAAGACCGAGCAGCTTTGCGGTTTTATCAAATGCTTCACCAGCGGCATCATCTACTGACTCACCAAGTACCTCATACTCACCGATACCTGAGACTTTGACCATCATGGTATGGCCACCAGAAACTAACAGCGCAACGAATGGAAACTCTGGTTTATCGTCTTCAAGCATAGGAGCAAGCAAATGGCCTTCCATATGATGTACGGCAACGGCAGGGATCCCCCAACCAAATGCTAACGAGCGACCAATTGAGGTGCCAACCAACAAAGCACCGACCAAACCCGGCCCTGCGGTATAAGCAATGCCATCAAGGTCTTCTGGACCACAACCCGCTTGGGCGAAAGCAGCTTCAATAAGAGGAATTGTTTTGCGTACATGATCACGAGAAGCAAGTTCAGGCACTACCCCACCATAATCGGCGTGTACTTTTACCTGAGAATATAATTGATGTGCCAACAACCCTTGCTCATCATCATAAATAGCAATACCCGTCTCATCACATGAGGATTCTATACCCAAAATACGCAAGTTACTTTCTCCAAACTCTTTACTGCAGCCGCTGATTATACGAAATCAACTACTCAAGTTCCAAACCAATATTTGTTTGGCCGTCAGCTAGTGCCAAGGCCTTTAGCGACTTCACCGATTCGCTGCTAATACGCCCCATATTTTCCACATGTTCGATAAGCTCAGCGAGGATTTCAATTTCATACTGCATCTGCGGGTGCTCACGCACTAACTCATTCGTAGGAGATATATCTTCCGCCATCAACATAAACTCGATGTATTTAGCTACCGTTGCCTGAGAAATTTTGGCAACGCTTACAAACTCATGTTCATCTTTTGTCATCAGACCTTGTAACATGCCTAACAGCGCTGTCGCTACGTCGATTGCGGGATAGGTACCAAACATATCAAACTCACTGAGCTCAGGTACATTTGGTTCTACCTTTTCAACCAGCTTCTCTAAGCTAATCTTGCTCTTTGGCAGTAATATTTTCTCCCAAATTAAATTCAGCGCATTTCTGAGTACTTGCTCGTCGCCAAAACCCGTTGCCTCACTAAATAGTGAATAATTTGGCAACATACGTTCAATAATAGCAGCGCCTAAGACTGCTTTTTGAAGATAATTTAACTCTCTAATTCTTTGAAAGTTATTTGCTTTGCTCATGCTTATTTCCACATTGCCAGCAATATTCAAACGCTGGTCCATTTAATTCTGCACAGTGATTACATAGCCAATCCGACAGCTCGGCGGCACTGCGATGTCGTGATTTGTTATAGTTTACCAATATTTCCTGAGCCTCGGGTAACTTTATTGCATAAACAAAGAGCTTGATGGCAGCTTGCTCTGCTGGAATTTCACCAATAGCACCCGACAAATGCTCACCTTGTAAGCGAACCTGAATATTCGCTTGTTCTAGTTGACCTTTGAGTAAATGTGCTTCAACAAAGCCGCTGATAGCGCACAATTGCACCCAATGAAAAGACTGTTCACTCATTGCATTATCTTCACTATCGAATTAGCACTCAATGTGCTCATTTGTTTCTTGATAAAATCATTCATTATCATCACACTTAAACATCAAGCCATTCCATTAAAATACGACTATGACTCTAACAACACCGGGCCTATTATTCCCAGCAATTTCTTTATTGCTACTCGCTTACACCAATCGCTTTTTGGTACTCGCACAATTGATCCGTGAATTAAACGCCCGAGAAGGCGACACCATAAGATCCTTGGTTAAAGCACAAATAGAAAACTTAAGAAAACGAATTAGATTGATCAGACGAATGCAAGTATGGGGCGTCATCGCATTTTTACTCTGCACGTCTTCAATGTTTGCCCTGTTTCTTGAAATATCCTTACTTGGCGTCACATTGTTTGGTGCGAGTCTGTGTAGCCTGACCTTGTCATTGCTACTTTCTCTTTATGAAATCCACATTTCTTGCGATGCAATCGAACTAGAATTGCAAAATATCGAGAAAAAACCTCAACAAGATTAGCGGCCTTGTTACTGCCGACTATACTAACGTTGAGTCAGCATAAAAAGAGGAGCAATCTGTGAGCGGATTTTTGTTCTCAGATGAAGTGCTAGAAAGCCCTACAAATAAAATGGCCGAAACCTACTGGGATATTCTGGTTGTAGATGATGAAGAAGACATTCACCAAGTGACTAAACTGGTGTTGTCTGGCTTTAAATTTGAGAATAAAGCACTGAGATTTCATCACGCCTACTCTGCACAAGAAGCAAAAGCCATCTTGGACACGGAGCAGAATATCTCTGTAGGCCTCATTGATGTCGTAATGGAAAGTAATCATGCTGGGCTTGATTTAGTGCGATATATCCGCGATGACTTAGCAAACTTTGATATTCGCCTTGTCCTACGCACTGGGCAGCCAGGAGAAGCCCCGGAAGAATCGGTCATTCGCGATTACGATATTAATGACTATAAGAACAAAACCGAGCTCACTGCCGTCAAGCTAAAAACACTACTCTATTCTGCTTTACGGGCTCACCGGGATATTCAAACCATCGAAAAGCACAAAATGGGACTTGAACGCATTATTGATGCATCCTCAAACTTTTTGAAGTGTAGCAATATTCAGGATTTCGCATCAACCATATTATCTCATGTATCCGCTGTAATGGGATTATCTGATTCGGAGATATATTGCGCAGCTGCGGTAAATCACCAAGCCAACGAACCGACGAAGTTTAAACTGCTTGCAGCCTCAGGGGCCGGCGTAGAACCCAGTAATGTTACCTTGCCAGAGAATGTACAAAATCTGTTTATAGAAACACATAATAAAAAAGCATCGCTCAAAACCCGTAATGAATATATTGGCTATTTCCCTTCTAGAGAAGGGAGTGAAACGATGATTTATGTGAGTAAGGACAGCGAACTTCATAGCATGGACTTCCAGCTACTTGAATTTTTTGCAAACAATATTGCACTAGCCTACGACAACTTGAAGTTGCGTGAAACCGTCAAAGATTCTCAAAAAGAGCTTTCTTATATTTTAGGTGAAGCCGTCGAAAAACGCTCGAAAGAAACAGGCTCGCACGTAAAACGCGTGGCACATTATAGTATGCTTTTAGCTCAGCTTTACGGACTCTCTCACTACCAAGCAGAAATCATCAAACTCGCCTCTCCACTCCATGACATTGGCAAAATCAGTATTCCAGATCAAATCTTAAATAAACCCGGAAAACTCACTGATGAAGAATGGATAATTATGCAGACCCATGCGCAGCAAGGGTTTGAAATCTTAAAAAATTCAACAAATGAGATTTTGCAGTGTGGTGCATTAATCGCACATCAACATCACGAAAAGTGGGATGGTTCAGGCTATCCTAGGGGTTTAAAGGGAGAGCAAATTAACATTGTCGGCAGGATCACTGCTCTGGCAGATGTCTTTGATGCACTAGGAAGTGAGCGGTGTTATAAGCCCGCTTGGCCACTAGATAAAGTAATAGATTTGCTAAATACTCAAAGTGGTAAACAATTTGAACCCAAATTGGTTGACCTTTTTCTAAAAAATCTGGAACAATTTATTGAGATACGTGACAGGTATCCTGACTAACTTTGTAATCAGAATGTAAAAACTTCACTTTCTTTTTCCCGATTGGTGTATTATTATTGGGAAAAGACGTAATAAATGTGTTTTAGTTGAAATTAAAAGGAATTTCACATGAGATTTGAACAACTCGAGCAGTTCGTAGCATTAGGTAATCTAAGACATTTTAGACAAGCCGCAGAACAAACCCAGATCAGTACTTCAGCGCTTACTCGAAGCATCCAAACCCTTGAAGATGAAATAGGTTGTGAACTCGTTAAACGCTCAACACGTTCAGTAAAACTGACTGAACAAGGTGAGCTGTTCTTAAAGTATTGCAAAACAACCTTATCAGAACTCGATCTAACCAAGAAAACCATTAAGCAAAGTTTGTTTGGCCGTGATAACCAAAAGTTAATTATTGGTTATACGACTCAAGCTAGCAGCATCGTGCCAGTTTCTTGCGGTCAGTTTTTAGCTCAGTACCCTAATGTGAAGATCGAAATGCAGTTGCAAGATGAGTTGGAGCTTACTCGTAAGCTACAACTTGGTGAGATTGATATCAGCGTGTATTTACAAAGTGCAAATAGCATAGTGAGTGATATTCACCTGCCTGATCAGTTAGTTTTATTTGTTTCGAGAAATCATCCTCTAGCAAATCAAGACAGCATCAGAAAAGCCGAATTAACGCAATACCCTATGTATGGCTGTTTCTCACAGTCGAAGCAAGTACAAAGTATGCTTAATGAAGCCGTTGACTCGTTAAACAAATCAACGAGCGTTAAGATTGGTAATATTGAACAAGTAATTGATGGTTTGAAGAATAGCAATAGCTTTGCAATTGCGAGTATCGAACATTCCAAAACTATCGCACAAGATCCTAACTTAGTTTTCTTAAAAACCAATAAGGCTTTGGATAGAGAACAATTGATTGTACAAACCAATCACCAAGTTGGCTCAAATGCACATATAAATCATCTGCTTGAGCTAATTGAGGATGCAGCATCTTCATCTAGCAAGCATACAGTAACTTATTAGTTGCTAAACAGACGGGCAAATAATCTGTATTACTTGCCCGTTTTTAATTACTCGCTTTAGAGCGGTAAAAAGCCCAGTACGACCCCGACAAAAATCGCCAAGCCCACATAGTTATTGTTTAAAAAAGCCCAAAAACATCTGTCTCTATCTCTGTAGCGTATGGCATATTGTTGTCTAATAAGCAGCACAGAAGCTGCTAGTAAGCCGCACCAAAAAGCGAGATTCAAGTCAAACGTTACACCAACTGCCGCCATCATCGTAATGAATGTGATGTTGAGCAACGCAATAATATGAAGATCCCATTTGCCGAATAAAATCGCAGTAGACTTGACCCCTATCTTCAAATCATCATCCCTATCTACCATGGCGTACATAGTGTCATAAGCGACCGTCCATATTAAATTCGCAACAAACAATACCCAAGCAAGCACTGGCACATTTTGATTTACTGCCATAAAAGCCATCGGTATTGCCCAGCTAAAGGCAGCCCCAAGTACGAGTTGAGGTAAGTTTGTATAACGTTTCATGAAAGGATAAACAGAGGCTAACGCAAGCGCGCCAAGCGATAATACAATGGTTTGCCAATTTAAAAAAAGCACCAAAATAAAAGCCACCGCGACCAAAATAGCAAATAGGCCTAGCGCTTCTTTACTCGTTACAGCGCCCCTTGCAAGCGGTCTTGTCGCCGTACGCTTTACAGCCCCATCAACCTTGCGATCAGCAAAATCATTGATAACACAACCCGCACTGCGCATTACTAATACACCCAGAGCAAAGATTACAATAAGCCAAATACTTGGAACACCTTCAGCTGCAAACCACAGTGACCAAAGCGTTGGCCACAATAATAGTAAAGTCCCGATTGGCTTGTCTAATCGCATAAGTTGGCTGTAAGCCTGCCATTTCTGGTGGTCAATCATAAAAGCTTTCCGATATAAAGACTTCACAAACTAAAATCTTTGCTTTGTCGTTTTTAAACCAGCTTCTTCTAGCAAATAAACGCTCTGGGGCGACGCCAGTAGTGGGTGCAATAAGTTCAATCAGGGCCGGATAGTCGGCAGTAGATAAGCGAAGAAACTCAAGGGTTCCGCGCTGCCAATTTGAATCAGTAAACAGTAACTCACCCAAAGGTGTCTCACCGATTGCATCCATGCCTACAGTACATGCGTCCTCATTGAGCCAACTTTGTCCAAATACAGCTGCTTTACCGTTACAATTTAACGTTACTTCTCGGCACCAAACCTGTTCAGAAAGCTCTGTACGTAACGCATCTGGAGCGCTCCTGAACTCATTAGCAAGCACAGTCACAGAAAATTTATCACAAGTTTCTTTCAATTTTGCGGTTAGAGATTGGGTCTCTAGTAAATAAGGAGAAAGTGCTGGCTCAACATCCACCAACTGTGTGTTCTTCAGCCAAGGGAGCTCTAAGGGTAATTGCAAAGGCAACGTTCTATTTCCGTTTTAAAAATCCGCGGTCATAATAGCAGAGCAGAGGCTTTCTAAAAAGTTTATGTTTGTATTGAAGCTACCTGTAAAATCAACGCAATTATGTATAAACTAAGTAAAAAGTAATTTGTATTAGGATACCTAATTAAACATGAGACTGTTGGCTGTTGTACTCACATTATGCATTGCATTAACCACGGCTTCCCCTGTAAAAGCGGACTCAACTATTGGGTATTACGGATTTGAGCCAGATATCATCACAAACTACATAGGCCAGTCCAACAAAAAACTCGGTTATGTCCGTGTTACCGTTGACCTAATGTTAAATGACGTTGCAAATATTGCCGTGGTTGAACACCATACTCCTTTACTAAGAGATGCAATCGTACAGATCCTGAGTAAAGAAAATGAAGAAACCATTAAGTCATTAACTGGCAGAGAAGAAATCAGAAAGCGCTGTGCTGAAAAGCTAAAGACACTGTTAAAAGAAGAAACTGGGCAGGAAATTGTTCGAGATGTGCTTTTTACCAAATATTTATATCACTAAACGAACCAACTCATACAAGAACTCGGAAGCGCTAGATCCCGAGTTCGAAGTAACTAGCCATTCTCTTTGCGTTGCCTGTTGATAGGCCAAAATACCGCAACCAACATACCTGATAGCAATCCGAACAAATGCGCCCAGTTAGCCATGTTGATGAAAAACATATCCGTAAATCCAAACAGCATCCAAAGCAGCATAAAACCAATAACAGGCTTAGAGACCAAAGCCGCTCCTGCTGGGTTTCGATGACCAATTACCCAGCAAAAGCCTAGTAGTCCGTAGACCACACCACTTAGTCCACCAAAATTAGCGTCAACGAATAGGAACTGCATAAAATTACTGGTTAAGCCGGTTACAAAGTAGATGCAAACTAATGCCCAGAGACCTAGTTTCTCTGAAATTTGCGCGCCAAGGTGCAACCACCAGCTTAAATTAAAAATCAAATGTATGGCGCTAAAATGTATGAGTGTAGGCGCTATCCAAGTCCAAGGTTTATCTAGGGAGAAACGTAGCGCAGAAAAGATGCCATTAGCGTCACCAAACAACATGGCAACAAAAATAGTAATACTGACACCAAAAACGCCCTGTAATAACCCGTTCAATCCCAAAAAGCGCTTTACTAAGTTTAAGTTTTGGCCTTGGTAGCTAAATAACCCTTGTGTACTTCCTGTTTGCCAAGAAGCCGCTTGATATAACTCTGCCTCTGGTTGCTCCAAAAACGTTTGCCAAAGACGCATAGCAAGCGCTTCATCACCACGCTCTAGCCAAACTTCAACTTGTTGCCCATCGTGACTTTGCAAAACACAATAAACCTCTTGCGTCTTAAAATAATCGACCGCACCTTGAGCTAGTCGTGCATTGTGATAATGGGCTATTAACTTCACTTTTCAATCTCATTTGGCAATTCACTTGCCCACTGCGTAAAACCGCCATCCATACTGTAAACATCTTCAAAGCCTTGCTCAACTAGGTAGTTAGCTGCGCCTTGTGAGGAGATCCCGTGATAACACACCACAACAATAGGTTGGTCAAACTCTTTCTCCTGCATGAAATGCGCAAGATTAGCGTTAGATAAATGTTCGGCGCCAGGAATATGCCCTTGTGAAAAGGTATTTTCATCGCGAATGTCTGCTACCACAACATCATCTTTGCCTAAAAGCGCCAGTGTGTCTGCTACTGAAATATGTTTAAAAGACATGTGTTACCCATTAAAAACTAAAAAATAAAAGACGGCTCAAGCCTTATCGACCTAGCCGTCTTTCTATTATAACTACTCATACATGCACTAAGCAAAGTTGAGCATTAATCCCAATTCAGAATAACTTTACCTGATTGCCCTGAAATCATCGTATCAAAGCCAGTCTGGAAGTCATCAACATGGAACTTGTGTGTAATGATTGGGTCAAGGTTTAAACCTGACTGGATCAAACTTGCCATTTTGTACCAAGTTTCAAACATTTCACGGCCGTAAATCCCCTTGATCACTAGACCCTTGAAGATCACTTGGTTCCAATCCACCGCCATGTCAGAAGGTGGAATGCCCAGCATTGCAATCTTACCACCATGGTTCATGCTGTTTAACATGCCTTTAAATGCAGAAGGAACACCTGACATTTCAAGCCCAACATCGAACCCTTCTGTCATACCAAGATCTTTCATCACCGTTTCGAGGCTTTCACTGGCAACATTTACTGCTCGCGTAGCACCCATTTTAGTGGCAAGTTCAAGGCGATATTCGTTTACATCTGTGATAACCACATGACGCGCACCGACGTGTTTCGCCACTGCCGCAGCCATAATACCAATTGGGCCCGCACCAGTAATGAGGACGTCTTCACCAACCAAGTCAAACGACAATGCGGTGTGCACTGCATTACCGAATGGGTCGAAGATAGAAGCGAGTTCGTCAGAAATGTTGTCAGGGATCTTAAACGCATTATAAGCAGGAATAACTAGGTATTCTGCAAATGAACCTTCGCGGTTAACGCCTACCCCAATGGTGTTACGACATAGGTGAACGCGACCAGCACGACAATTACGACAATGACCACATGTGATATGACCTTCACCAGAGACTCTGTCGCCAATGCTAAAACCACGTACCTCTTGGCCCATATCGACCACTTCACCTACGTATTCGTGTCCCACAACCATTGGAGTTGGGATCGTGTTTTGTGCCCACTCATCCCATTTGTAGATGTGTACGTCGGTACCACAAATTGCTGTTTTACGGATTTTGATCAATAGATCGTTGTGCCCTACTTCCGGTTTTGGCACATCCGTCATCCAAATTCCTTCTTCAGCTTTCAACTTGGATAATGCTTTCATAGTATTCGCTCGTTAGCTGCACCGGCTTAAGCCGGTGGCAAAATTAAATGACGCCTAGGTCTTTACCAATACGGGTAAAGGCTTCGATTGCTTTGTCTAGCTGCTCAGTCGTATGCGCAGCTGAAATTTGTGTTCTGATCCTAGCTTGACCTTTTGGCACGACAGGATAAGAGAAACCGATCACATAGATCCCTTCAGCTAGCAGTCTGTCAGCCATTTCTGAGGCCACTTTGGCATCGCCTAACATAACCGGAATAATCGCGTGATCTTTACCCGCACAAGTAAAACCAACAGCTTCCATCTTAGTACGGAAGTACGCTGCGTTATCCCATAGTTTAGCACGTAGAGCATCGCCTTCTTTCATCATGTCTAGTACTTTGATTGAAGCAGTAACAATTGAAGGCGCTAGCGAGTTTGAGAATAAATAAGGGCGTGAACGCTGACGTAACCACTCTACGATTTCTTTCTTACCAGAGGTGTAACCGCCCGATGCACCGCCAAGTGCTTTACCAAGCGTTCCTGTAATGATATCCACTCGGTCTAATACACCACAGTATTCCGGTGTTCCGCGGCCATTTTCGCCAACAAAGCCCACCGCATGTGAATCATCAACCATCACTAATGCGTCATACTTGTCCGCTAAGTCACAAACCGCTTTTAAGTTACAAATAACGCCATCCATTGAGAATACGCCATCGGTGGCGATAAGCTTGGTTTTCACACCAGCTTCATCAGCAGCTATTAACTGCTGCTCAAGATCAGCCATATCGTTGTTAGCATAGCGGAAACGCTTAGCTTTACATAAACGCACACCATCAATGATAGAAGCGTGATTTAATGAGTCCGAGATAATTGCATCTTCAGGGCCTAAGATAGTTTCGAATAAACCAGCATTGGCGTCAAAGCATGAAGAGTAAAGGATAGTATCTTCTGTTTCTAGAAATTCACTGATCTTTGCTTCAAGCGTTTTGTGAATATCTTGCGTACCACAGATAAAACGCACCGACGCGACACCAAAACCATGGTCATCAAGGCCACCCTGCGCCGCTTTAATGAGCTCTGGGTGGTTCGCCAAACCTAGATAATTGTTTGCACAGAAGTTAATTACACTTTCGCCAGTCGATACTGCAATTTCAGCTTGCTGCTGAGAAGTGATAATACGCTCTTTTTTATATAATCCTTCAGCTTTTACTTCTTCAATTTGTTGCTGAAGCTGGCTGTAGAAGGCCGATGCTCTCATCTGGGAGTCTCCATTTTTTGCACGGTGATAGTAAGCTACGTATCGCCATAGGCGGTTGTCATTCTCACTATCAGAAGTTTACGCTTGTGCTAATTAGCTCAAGTTAATTGGAACGTACCAATTCAATCATACCTGGTACATTAAAAGATATCTTTATTTTAAAAGGTTCACACAATAAATGCACGATTTGCGACAACTGGCAGCAAACTTTATTTTACTCAGACAAACATAGTGCGGCTGGTACCTCCGCCAACGAAGCACATACTTTGTCCGCGAGCTGTTGTTGCTCTTGACTAAAACTCTGCCCAGACTCAACTAAAATGGCTGTTTTTACGCCAGCAGCGCGGGCAGCCTTGATGTCTGAGACTTTATCACCAATCATAATACTTTGCGCAGGATCCAAGTCATGCTCGGCTATAGCTTGCAGCAGCATCCCGGGTTCTGGTTTACGACAGTCACACTCTACTTTATATGGACCTTGTGCCTTTTCTGGGTGGTGAGGACAAAAATAAACACCAGCGATGTCAACACCATGCGCCATAAACTGCGCGCACATCCACTCGCTTAACGCGTGAAATTGTGCTTCATCGTAGTAACCTCGGCCAATGCCCGACTGATTCGTCACGACCACAATTTTATAACCGGCTTTGCTAAATGCTTGGCAGGCACTGAATACCCCATCGATAAACTCAAAATCCGCAATTTTATGAACATAGGCGTGATCTTTATTAACAACGCCGTCTCTATCTAAAAATACAGCCTTATGCATTGGTCACAATCCCCTGATCTTTTATTACCCGATCAAACATCGTAATTACTGCATCAACCAAAATTTGAGACATGAGTTCGCTACCTTTTACCCGTGTTCCCCAGGGTAATTGTTCAGCAGTTTTACCCTTTTGTGCAATGAGGTTTTGATGATAAACCTCAACCACATAGTCTTGATACATGTATGGCCCTGTACGAGTTGGGTTGGAGTGAGCATACAAACCTATCACCGGCGTTCCAACTGTCACGGCCATATGAGCAGGCCCGGTATCAGGTGCTAGCACCAATTCGGCTTGCTCCAACACACAAAGTAGGGTTTTCAAGTCAGTTTTTCCCACTAAGTTTAATAACTCAGCTTGACTGTGTTTTTGAATTTCGGCTGCTAAATTTTGCTCAAGCTCCGTTGGGCCACCCGTTATCACTACCTGAAACCCCAATTCAGCAGCATGATCTGCAACCCTAGCATAACGCTCAGGAAGCCAATTGCGCTCGGCTTTACTCGCCGCAGGCGATATCACAAACACTTTCCCTTCGGGCAACAGTGATTTTGCCGCAGCTTGATGAGCTGCCGTCACTGGCATCTGCCATGTTGGCTCACCGCACTCAGCACCAATTGCACGGGCAAAGTTTTGGAAACCTTCGAGCACATGTGGCGACTGTTGAGGTGCGATCCGCTTGTTAATAAACAAACTGTGTAACTCTTTTGAGCGCCCTTTATCAAAGCCTATCTTTTGCTTTGCAGGAATAACTCGCGCAACAAGGTTGGCTCTTAACGCAACCTGCATATGTAGTAATACGTCAAACTTTTGCCCTTTGAACTTTGCCTTTAACGCCTTGAGCGCGGCTTTACCCTGCTTTTTGTCAAATACGACGAGCTCAACACCGGGTAGGTCAGCCAGTAACATGGCTTCCACTTTACCTATCACCCACGTTATTTTCGCTTGCGGATGTGCACGTTGGATCGCCTGTACAGCACTCACTGCATGGCACACGTCGCCAATCGCAGAAAGTCGCAAAATACAAATAGAGGTCAAGGATTTGCTCAAAACAATAGTTCTCATGGAAAGTAACAAGCGCTTGATCTTAAATTAATCAAACAAGTTTGCAAGTTTCACTGAGGATGAAAAATAGTTAGAATGTCACAATTGACTCTTAAGAATCCTATATTGTGCAAATCATCAAACAGCCGCATAGCTATTTACTAACGCCTTCAACCCTAGATTATGATGTTTCAGAAGAAATGTTTGACCCTGAATATTGGCAGAAAAATAATGCGATTGTCGGCTCGAAAGAAGGCCGAGCAACGGCGTGGTTCGTGCGGTTTAATCAAAGCGTTGCGGTACTTAAGCACTATTATCGTGGTGGCTTAATCGGCAAGCTGTTGAGTGATCAATATATTTTTACCAAACTAGAAAATACTCGCGTATATCAAGAGTTTGCTTTGCTAGAGCAACTACAACTACAAGGTTTACCAGTCCCAACACCACTTGGCGCAAGAATATCGCTTCATTTTGGTATTTATCGTGCAGATATTTTGACCGAAGCGGTGTCTGATGCCACCAGTGTTTGCGAAATTTTGCAAGCAAGAACGCTTAGTACAAATGAACTGGAAAGTATCGGCCACACCATTGCTCAGTTTCATCAAGCCGGTGCCTATCATGATGATTTGAACATCAACAATATTTTATTTGATGCCGACGGCAAAGTATTTCTAATTGATTTTGATAAGGGCAAAATCATGCAGCCAAACTTAAGTTGGCAGCACGCAAACATGGAGCGTTTGCAACGTTCATTTAAAAAAGAGGCCGGCAAATGGCCGACCTTTTATTTTGATGAAAATCAATGGCAAGTATTAATGCAAGCCTATCGCAGCGCACGTTAACTTTTTTGTAGCTGTGCCTTTTTAATCACATTGGAAGTCGAGCAACCATCCAAAAATGCTAACACCTCGACTTTTCCACCTTGATTAAGCACATGCTCTGCACCTGCAATATCTTCCACTTTATAGTCACCACCTTTGACCAAAATGTCAGGGCTGACCATTTCTATCAACTTAGCTGGTGTATCATTTTCTTCAACACTGCCAAACGGAATAACCCAATCCACAGAAGCGAGTGCAGATAACACCATAGCCCGCTCTTTCAGTGGATTGATTGGGCGTTCAGGCCCTTTAAGGCGCGAGATCGATTCATCATTATTTAACCCAACGACGAGTCTGTCACCCATCGCTTTAGCTTGCGCTAAATAACGCACATGTCCTGCATGGAGAATATCAAAGCAGCCGTTGGTAAATACAATGGTTTCGCCATTTTGCTTGGCAAAAGTAATGTGCTTAAGCACTTCTTCAAACGGCGTTTGGTAGTGCTCGCCCGTTTCTCTAAGATATTGACCCAGCTTGCGACTCAACTCTTCCGGTGACACCGTTGCAGCACCTAACTTACTCACGGCAATACCTGCGGCAATATTTGCTACTTCCACCGCGTCTTTAGCAGACATTCCAGCGCCTAACATCGTCGTCAGTGTGGCGATCACGGTATCACCAGCCCCCGTAACATCACTTACTTCCTGTACTTGAGCTGGGAAATCAAACTTTTCAGTATTGGTTATCAAAGACATGCCTTGCTCGGAGCGCGTCAGCAACATAGCGCCGATCCCTGACGTTTTAAGGAGTTCGCGCGCACTAGAGGTGAGTGCCTCTTCGCTACTTGTGTCTCCACCAGCGAGTTTAAATTCGTTTAAGTTAGGCGTAATAAAATCAGCACCTTGATAGAGGCTCAAGTCACTATTTTTAGGGTCGATAAGTACCGTTTTACCAGCAGCTTTAGCCACCGCAATCATTTCTGAAATGGCGCACAAAGCGCCTTTGTTGTAGTCGCTAAACAACACAAAGTCATACTTATCAACTTCTTGCTTTAGACGCTCAAGCAAGAGTTGACTGTGAGATAACTGAAAGGGCTCTTCTAAATCGAGTCTAACCACTTGCTGATGACGGCTGATCACACGCATTTTTGCGATAGTCGGCAGCTCAACGACGTTAACTAAGCTAGATTCAATATTTTCTTTGGTAAGAATAGCCTCAAGCGTTTTGCCATTGTCATCTTCGCCGATAAGTCCAAGCAAACCCACTTTACCATCTAGGTGAGCGATGTTTTTGGCAACGTTCGCCGCACCACCAGCTTTGTCTTCTAATGCGCTGACTTTCACCACAGGCACTGGAGCCTCAGGAGAAATGCGCCCAGTATCTCCATGCCAGTATCTATCCAACATCACATCGCCAACCACCAATACCTTGGCTTTATTTAGCTGTTGAAGCGCCGCTAACTTCATGCTTTTTGCTCCGCCGCAACGAGCATATCGACCGCTTCGCATAGCCAGTGACCAATAAACATATGCGCTTCTTGAATACGCGCTGTCTCATCGTTTGCGATAATAATCGGTAATTTAGCAATGTCCTTCACTTTACCACCAGTTCTACCTGTCAATGCCACGGTAAACGCGCCAATTTCATTTGCGGCTTGAAGTGCCAAATTGATATTAGGGCTCGTACCTGATGTGGTTAAACCAATCACCATATCTTCTGGTTTACAAAGTGCCTGAACCTGACGTTCAAATACTGAGTCAAAGTGATAGTCATTGCTGTGCGCGGTCAAAATTGAGGTGTCGGTAGTTAATGCAATCGAAGCTAAAGGACCGCGCTCTAATTTGTAACGCACCACAAATTCTGCAGCTAGGTGCTGCGCATCTGCCGCGCTACCACCATTACCAAACCAAATGACCTTACCACCGGCTGCTAACGTGCTTTGGCATGCTTCAAGTAGCTCAACACATTCTTGGTGATAGTTTGCCATTGTTTCAAAAACATCAACATGGCGCTGTAAGCTTGCGAAGTAGCTTTGTGCTACTTGTTCATTCAATGACATATTTGTTCCTAAACTATTCTATGCTTGTCCCGCGTGATACCTACCAGTATACATGGACTGATAACCAAGTGTAATTCTCACCGAAGACATCTTTACCCAAGGTTAATTTCGTTTCGATTTGCTTGCTATAAGCTTCACCAATATGCGCCAGCTCAAACTCGTAGCCACGTTCGTACTCAGCGCCAAGCTCACCAAGTTCATTCAAATAGTTACTTTCATTATCGATAACTGAAAGCTTAGCTCGCCATAATGAACGATAATCTGATTGGTAAGTACCTTCTAAAACGTGAATTTGCGTCGGTGCACCATCATCGAACTGGCGATGGTTTGCAGCAAAATGCCCAACGCCAAATCCGTCGATCGTATTGCCATAAGTATCGTAAATTTCGTTTACATACCATAAGCTTTCCATATCAGTAAACTCATAGCGTAATGAAGTCGTTGAAGTCAATTGAGGGAGAAAAACGCCAACATTGACAACCGTATTACCAAACAAATAGTTTTTATGGTTATTGCTATCCTCACCACCGTATTCTAAATACCATTGTGCTTGAGTGCCGTAATTTGTGGTAAAGCTGGTCGTGATAGTTGCCCATTGATCGCCCAGTTCATCATCTTGAGTGAGATCACCTATCTTATTATCGTTTCCAACAGGGTCAAAATATGCCTTAACAAAGTCCTTAAAATCTACTTTTCTAGGCCCGCCTCCGAATTGCATGACTCTGTTTAGACCGATTTTCCATCCAGCTAATGGCTCTATACTAAAGTGACTACCCGCTATTTTAGGTGTTCCATCGTGAAGCGTGCCTTGAAAACGAATCCCGTCATGGACTTTCTCTAGTTCAGAATAAAACAGCTCAAAATCGAAGTTCCACCAATTTCGAATAGGCACAACTAAACCCAAAGAAGCTGATAATGAGGGTCTAGCGTTATTAGAATATACTTGAGCCGAATGCTTAAATGGTGAAAACCAATGTTCTTTATATCCTAAATTAAGCTGCAAGTTACCGTAGGACATGCCATAAAAAGTATTGTATGGAACAAGTTTGTTTGCATCTACTCGATACTCAGCACCGATTTGTAAAATGCTTGATTCGCTTCCACGCCAAACACCACCGAGCCCCAATTCAGCATATTCACCGCTGTAATTACCTCTATCGTTGGCTATTTGCTTTTCTTCACCGCTATCAACACGCAGTGTTATCGATCTTTGTGTCAACGCATCGTCCTGCAGATAAGGTGCAATCCCCTGACTAATACTCTGCTGTAATGTGGCGTCAATATGCCTAAGCTTCATCAAATGCATCTTGATTTCACTGATACGGTAAGGCTTTGCCATAGGCGTACCAACGGTCAACGCAAACATTTTATCGATTTGATATTCCAACAGCGGATCTTGTCCAATGGGTAAATAAGCTGTGGGGCTCGCAAAAGCGAGATTCGAAGCTAATAAACTACAGCAAGCGAGTACTCGAGCTAAATTCATTTTGTTATTCCATTACTTTTAATGCGCTAAATACTACCAAACCAAAAGCCCCTAGGCATCTGTTGAACTGTGTAAAATTGTGTTGTTCATTCAATTTCGCCTTGGAACAAGGTAAAATACTGATTTTTGAGCTTAAGCGACTCCTATGGCGCGCCGACTATATTCCTTATTATTGCTAGTATTAGCACCTATTTTATTGAGTTATCTGTATTTTATTCGAGGTAGGAAAAACCCTGGCTATCGAACTCATTTTACAGAGCGCTTAGGCTTTAACCCAAACAAGCTGCCGCAACATGCTGTTGTGATCCATTGCGCCTCTGTTGGGGAAGTGCTTGCAGCCACACCTCTCATAAAATCAGTACTTAAAGAACAAGCTGCAGCTCCAATCATTGTCACTTGTAACACCCCGACAGGTAGAGAAGAGATAACAAAAGCTTTTCACAGTAATGTACAAGTACATGTCTGTTATTTACCTATAGATTTTGCTTTTGCGGTCAGAAAGTTTTTCATGACCTTGAAGCCCAAACTCCTTATTGTGATGGAAACTGAGCTGTGGCCTAATATTTTTCATTACGCCAAACAAAATCAATGTAAAACCTTAGTAGTCAATGCCAGACTCTCTGAAAAATCATACCAAGGTTATAAAAAGCATGCATGGTTAACCAAAGGCTTAATGAGCAACATAGATCTGCTTGCAGCCCATAATGAGGAAGACGGCGAGCGTTTCATCAAGCTCGGGCTTGTTCAATCTAAGCTTCACATTACCGGCTCAATCAAGTTTGATATCTCAATCACCGAAGAAGAAATTGCAAAGGCAAGACAGTTTCAAGCAAATTACCCCGAGCGGTTAATTTGGCTTGCAGGATCTACGCATCCTAAGGAGCATGAGCAAGTCATTGCTGCACATCAGCGAGTATTAAAACAGGTAAGTAATGCGTTACTCATTATTGCACCTCGCCATCCCGAGCAGTTTCAAGCGGTTGCTGACTACCTCAGTGAACAAGAGATCGCTTTTACCAAAAAGAGTAGTAACGGTATAAACGCAGAAGCTTCGGTCTTGTTAGCGGATACTTTAGGGGAATTAAAGTGGCTATTTGGCGGTGCCGATATCGCCTATATTGGTGGTAGCTTGATTGAGCGCGGCGGTCATAACCCACTAGAAGCGGCGGCTCATGGTGTGCCAATATTAACCGGCCCACATACCTATAATTTTGCGCATATATACCCTCAACTTATCGCGCAACAAGGTGCCATCGTAGTCGATGATAAGGACAAGCTTGCCGCTCAAATTATTACGCTATTTGAAGATAAATCGCTTCGAACGCAAATCGGTGCTAACGCTCAATCGGTACTAGTTGAAAATACCGGGGCTATTGCTAAAACCATGAAACTAATCAATAAGAGCTTGGAATAATTCATGAATACAGTCATCTCTACAATGCAAAACTGGGTTAGCCAAGTCATTGTAAAATACAACTTTTGCCCGTTTGCTCGACAGGAAGTTGAAAGTAACAGCATTCATTATTTCGTGTCTCAAGCGATAAGCCACGACGATGCCGTGATGGATATGTTAGAGCAGTGCTCAGAGTTAAACCATGAGCCAGAGCGAGAAACAACACTAGTTATATTTGATAAAGGTTTTAGCAATTTTGACGACTTTTTGGATCTCGTCGACCTAGCAAACGCTTTATTAGTAGCGCAAGGGTTTGAAGGTACTTATCAAATTGCCACTTTTCATCCAGATTATGTTTTCGCTGATAGCGATGAGCATGACGCAGCAAACTACACTAACCGCGCGCCCTACCCAACACTCCACTTGATCCGCGAAGAAAGTATGGCTCAAGCATTAGTAGAGTATGACGATCCTGAGCAGATCCCAGAAAATAATATCCGTCTCGCAAGGCGTAAAGGGGAAGCGTTTTGGCAGCATTTGCTTCAGCAATGCCACAAAGCTAATTAACCTAAGCTTCGGATAAATAGTCAAAAGGCTGGTTTAGCCAGCCTTTTCTTGTAAGATTTTGGAAGTATTACTTTTTCACCCAGCTGCCATTGACTTGAATATAATGGCCTGAATGCGTTTTGTTATACGCTTTTTTAGCAGCTAAAGCTTCCACTTGCTCAAGGGTAATACCGTTCTTTTTCGCTAATTGCTGGTATTTTTCTTTGCGCTTTTCATTCACTTCATCAACTAGCTGCTGCACACCTTGGCCATTTTTAACTACGCCAAGATAGCCCGATGTAGTTTCGCCAACTAAACCCTGTGATTTAGCATCGTCAATGGAAATTGCGAATGCGGCGAAACTCATACTGAGCCCAATAATTAGGGTAGAGATTGCTTTTAGCTTCATAAATCCTCCTTAGAATAGCTCGCTGTCTTCGCTGAATAAATTGTCGAGTTCTTTGTCCACCTTCACGCGGATCTCATGATCTACTTTTACATTTAAGTTGATCGTAATAGGCTCTTTGGTTTCTACTTGCACCTTATGAGTACAAGCGCTCAATACCAATAAAGCTGATATCACTAGCATCCATTTCATTCACTAACGCTCCTCTTTATTTAACGCATTTTCTACTTCGCGCGTAATCTCGTCGCTTAAGCGTAGGGCTCGTAATAAGGTAAACACATTTTCTGAGTGTGTATAGTTAAAGTTTACTGGTTGTTGTTGGAGTTTGTTAATTCCTGTAATTTTAACATCTAAGTCCAACCAGCCGTCTTCACTTAAATTTACGCCACTACTCAATTGCTCAATGGTCAACTCGTCAAGTACACCGATCACCGTTTGTAAGCTAGGTTGCTGCTCTTTTAGCGCATTAATTGATGCATTGTTTTCAACCTTTAACAGCCCTTCACCAACATTATGGATATGACCAGATTCAATACGCACCCCAGATGAAGACACTTGTACTGGTAACTTGCCTGAGATCAGCCCTCTCAGCTCAACGCCTGCATCATGCCCAGAGGCGGCAATAAGGTCCAAACTCAGTTTATCTAGCGATACCTGAACGACCTGCGGCGTTGGGACCAAACTAACTTCATCAATCCCCACGTTACCGGCAAAAACCTGTGCGTTAATATCTCTCAGTTTAGCCACGCCTGCTTCGCTGAGTAGTTGGCCTGTTATGGCTTGAACGATAACACCAGCTCTCAACTCTTCAACACTCAGTGTGGTTGGCTTGAGTTGAATATTAGCTGAACTTAATAGACCAAAGACATCAATCGTTGCATTTTGAATAAGCCGTTCATTAAATAACGCAGAGCCGTTTTGAACGCTCCCGTCTAAGGTAAATATGCGCGTGGATAAATCCCCTTCGAGTACTGCATAGAAGTTACCATGGGTAATTTTTAAGTTCGGTAAAAGCGCGTCAATATATGGCTGAAGTTGAGCGAGCTGCTGCGTGGGCACGTGTATTTGTGCTGGATGTTTTAAGCTTGAATATTGATGCTCAAGCAACGCCTTTACACCATCAATATTAATCACATGTGACGCCATCAATCCGCGGCTTTGCTGCCCTTTGCTGTCAATGCTCACGTTTTTCAAACTGAGATCAGCTAAGTTAACTTCTGCTACCTTAGTATTGCCCGACAAGGTTGAAAAGATTTCTCCGGTCGCGACTGAGCCTTGCCAGTGCAGTGTCTGCGCAAACTCATTCAGTTTATAATTCTGCTGTTGTATCTGTGCACTGGTTAAGTTGAGATTGATATCAAAATCATGTGTAGGCTTGAGCACAACTCGCCCGCTCAACGCACTCTGTTTTGCTGTTACATTCTCAGCACTCAGGTTTTGCAGTTTTGAATCAAGCGTTATCGCAAAACTCATTCCTTCAGGTAAGACTCTGTGTAGTAGATGTCCACTTTTGAGTTTTGGCACATCTAGCTGCGCATGTAAATCAAGCATCAAAGATGGATTATCAATCACCAAATCTGATGTCAACAACTGGGTTGAGAATATACTCGGCTGAGCCTCAACTGTAATTAGCTCGGTTGGATCACCCGATATTTTGAAGCGGCTATTGAGCTCGAGATTCTCAGCAATAGCATCTTGCAGTGTAAGCTTTTGAAGGTCACTTGTGATTTCCCCGCTCATATTAACAAAATTTGGCCGCGCACTCAGCGCTCCAGCCAGTGTATGCGCCCCCCACTTATCATCGGAAAATTCAAGGCGAATATCACCATTGACGAAAAGCTCAGTTAAGTCGACTGCCAACTCGTTAACTTCAAGTTGTAACGGTTTATCTTTACCTGTCACTTGAAGTAAACCTGTCGCAATTGAATCCGCAGAAATAGTAATTTCACTCGGTATACGAAGCTGCCAAGTGGTCGGTAACAGTTTGTTATATTCAGAAGTAAGACAATTAAGCGTTGCTTTCGCTGAAATCGGCTCGGCAAGTGCTATCTTCCCCTGCTGTGTGGCTAAATCATAGCGCCCTGACACAGCGCCTATATACGCAACGGTACCTTTACACTCAGCCTGTTCAAGCGCCACTAAAGTTTCAAGTTCTAGCTCTGCGTCCATAGCTAGACCATCGAATTCAAGTTGGCTAGTTCCTGAAAGGGCTTGGAGCTGAGGAGGTAACAAAGCGCTGAGGTACTCGCCACTAAGATCAATATTTGCAGCAATACGCTCTGGCTGCAACGTAACTTCTGCAGCAATGTCACCTGAAACTACAAATTGATTCAGCTCGGACTCCGAAATCGACACAACTAATGGCTTTGGTAATGGCTCGCCAGATATAGAGAGCTTGGCTACATGCATTTTGGGTCTGGTGATGTCGAGTGGTAATGCGAGGCGCTGTGGCCGAGTTGCATCTGACTTTTTGGGCGGAAGAAGTTGCATGTCCGCTTTTTTAATATTGACTTGGCGCATGCTTAGTTGCGCATCATAAAGCTGGGCCTTAAACGCATCTGTCTGCACACATGCTTTTGTAATATGGATACGATTGAAGCCCGACAAACGCCAGTCAAGACAACTGACCTGAAGTTCATTAACTGGTATAAAATGTTTAATGGCCCAGAGCGACAAAGGAACTCTGGCAAGGTAAACACCCACGAAAACACTGAGTATCAACACTAAGCTCCAAAGCCATTTTTTCATTCGTATCCCTAAAATATGATTGGTATTTCCTTTTCAGTGTACCCGATAGATAATTATCGAGCCATGAATAAAAAAGGCCACCGAAGTGACCTTTTTTAATTTCGTTAGCCTACTAGCTTACGCGCATTGCGGAACATACGCATCCAAGGGCTATCTTCTTGCCACTCATCTGGGTGCCAAGAGTTTGCTACTGCTCTGAATACACGCTCTGGATGCGGCATCATCACAGTTGCACGACCGTCTGTTGACGTCATGCCCGTAATACCAGCAGGAGAGCCATTCGGGTTAGCTGGGTACTGAGTGGTTGGATCACCGTAGTTATCAACAAACTTCACAGCAACTGAACCTGAATTCAGTGCCGTTTGTACCGCCGCTTCGCTTGCAAACTCAGCATGACCTTCACCATGTGATACCGCGATTGGCATACGCGAGCCAGCCATACCATCAAAGAAGATTGACGGGCTTTGCTGTACTTCAACTAAGCTGAAACGCGCTTCAAAACGCTCTGACTTGTTGGTGACAAAACGTGGCCAGTTTTCCGTGCCAGGGATTAGCTCTTTCAATGTAGAAAGCATCTGACAGCCATTACACACACCTAAGCTGAAAGTATCTTGGCGTTGGAAAAAGCCTTGGAATTGCTCGCGTGCTGAGTCATGGAATAGAATTGATTTAGCCCAGCCTTCACCAGCACCTAAAACGTCACCGTATGAGAAGCCACCACATGCCACTAGGCCTTTGAATTGCTCTAGCGTTAAGCGACCTTCAAGGATATCGCTCATGTGTACGTCGATTGCCGCAAAGCCAGCACGATTAAATGCAGCCGCCATTTCGATATGTGAGTTAACGCCTTGCTCACGCAAGATGGCAACTTGAGGCTTTACCCCTTTTGCAATGTAAGGCGCTGCGATATCTTCGTTTAGGTCAAAGCTTAGTTTAACGTTAAGGCCCGGATCTTTGTCATCGAACTTAGCGTCAAACTCTTGCTTCGCGCAATCTGGGTTATCACGTAGTGCTTGCATCTGGTAAGTTGTCTCAGCCCAGATAGTGCGAAGCTCTGTGCGAGTATTTTCAAGTACTGCCTGACCGCCACGAGTAAAGATAACCTTGTCTTCACCGTTTAGCGTACCGATGCGATGTGCAATATCGGCAATACCGTGCTCGGCAAATACTGCTTCAACCGCGGCGATATCGTCATTGCGAACTTGTAATACTGCGCCAAGCTCTTCATTAAATAACACTTCTAAGTCTGTACCTTGCAGCGCATCTAATTCAATGCTAACACCTGTGTGGCCTGCAAACGCCATTTCCGCAGCAGTGGTGAATAGACCACCGTCAGAGCGGTCGTGGTAAGCGATAAGCTTGCCTGACTCAACTAATGCTTGTACCGCATTGTAGAAGCCTTTTAACAGCTCTGGGCTGTCAACATCAGGTGTCTTGTCGCCAAGTTGCTTGTACACTTGCGCTAAGCTTGACGCACCAAGACGGTTTTGACCAGCACCTAAGTCAAGTAGGAATAGGCTGGTTTCACCCTTATCAGTACGAAGCTCAGGCGTGACTGTTTTGCGAATATCCTCAACACGACCAAATGCAGTGATGATAAGTGATAATGGCGCAGTCACTGACTTTTCTTCGCCATTCTCATCCCACTGAGTCTTCATCGACATTGAATCTTTACCAACTGGGATTGTAAGGCCTAATGCAGGACATAATTCTTCACCAACCGCTTTAACCGCTTCGTAAAGACCCGCATCTTCGCCTGGATGACCCGCAGCCGCCATCCAGTTTGCCGAAAGCTTAATGTTGTTTAGGCTACCGATATTAGCACCAGCGATATTGGTTAACGCTTCTGCTACTGCTAGACGCGCTGATGCACCATAGTTAAGTAGTGCTGCAGGGGTGCGTTCACCCATCGACATCGCTTCACCGTGGTAAGTATCGTAAGTTGCCGCCGTTACCGCACAGTTAGCGACAGGTACCTGCCAAGGGCCAACCATTTGGTCACGTGCAACCAGACCCGTTACGGTTCTGTCACCAATCGTGATAAGGAATGTTTTCTCAGCAATCGTTGGTAGGCGAAGCAAACGCTTAGCAGCATCTTCAAGCTCAATACCCGCAGTATCTAATGCTGTACCCACTACACGCTTTGACTCAACGTCACGATGCATTTTTGGTGGCTTGCCAAGTAATACGTCTAGTGGCAGGTCCACAGGATTATTATCAAAGTGGCTATCAGCGACTGTTAGGTGACGCTCTTCTGTCGCTTCACCAATTACCGCATATTGTGCGCGCTCACGCTTACAAATTGCTTCAAAGCGAGCAAAGTCTTCAGCTGCAACTGCCAATACATAACGCTCTTGCGACTCGTTACACCAGATTTCGTGTGGTGCCATGCCTGGTTCATCGTTCGGGATGTTACGTAGCTGGAACTTACCACCACGGCCGCCGTCGTCGACAAGCTCAGGAAATGCATTTGATAAACCACCCGCGCCCACATCGTGAATAAACGCAATTGGGTTATCATCACCAAGCTGCCAACATTTGTCGATCACTTCCTGACAACGGCGTTCCATCTCAGGATTTTCACGCTGAACAGAAGCAAAGTCTAAATCTTCGTTTGATTGGCCAGATGCCATTGATGAAGCAGCCCCACCGCCAAGACCGATGTTCATTGCGGGACCACCAAGTGCGATTAGCTTAGCACCTACAGGGATTGAGCCTTTTTGCACGTGATCTTCACGGATGTTACCTAAACCACCAGCGATCATGATTGGCTTGTGGTAACCACGTACTTCCGCGCCATTATGGCTTTCTACTTTTTCTTCGTAAGTACGGAAGTAACCCAATAGGTTTGGACGACCAAATTCGTTGTTAAATGCAGCGCCACCAAGTGGGCCATCAAGCATGATGTCTAATGCATTAACAATGCGTCCTGGTTTACCAAAGTTAGTTTCCCAAGGTTGCTCAAAACCCGGAATACGAAGGTTAGAAACCGTAAAGCCAACTAAACCTGCTTTTGGCTTAGAACCACGACCGGTTGCACCTTCATCGCGGATCTCACCACCAGAACCTGTTGATGCGCCAGAAAATGGGGCAATCGCCGTTGGGTGGTTGTGCGTTTCCACTTTCATCAGAATGTGGATATCTTCCTCGTGGTAAGCATATTCGCCGTCTGTATTTGGGAAGAAACGACCCGCTTTAGAGCCAACCATTACCGCAGCGTTATCTTTATACGCCGACAATACGTTGTCGCTATTGGTTTCGTAGGTGTTTTTAATCATTTTAAACAGCGACTTAGGCTGTTCTACACCATCGATAGTCCAATCAGCATTGAAAATTTTGTGACGACAGTGCTCAGAGTTTGCTTGAGCGAACATGAACAGTTCGATGTCATTAGGGTTACGGCCAAGCTTTTCAAAGCTTTCTACCAAGTAGTCAATTTCGTCATCAGCAAGTGCAAAGCCTTGCTCAACGTTCGCAACCGCGAGTGCTTCACGGCCGCCGCCAAGAATATCCACCGAAGACATTGGGCGAGGCGTTTCCGTGCGGAATAATTTAGCTGCATCATCAAGCTCTGCATGAACAGATTCGGTCATGCGGTCATGAAGTAATTGTGCAACTTCGTCGAACTGAGCTTGTGTTAGTTCACCCTCAACATAATAAGCAATACCACGCTCAACACGGTGTACTTGCGTAAGACCACAGTTGTTTGCAATATCTGTCGCTTTAGAAGCCCAAGGAGAGATAGTTCCGATCCTTGGTGTTACCAAGATCAGTTTGCCCTCTGGCGTGTGCTCCGTAATAGTCGGTCCATACTTTAACAGGCTGTTTAGCTTAGTTAACTCAGCCTCTGAAAGCTCAGCCGTTAAATCAGCAAAATGCATGAACTCGGCATAAACATTGGTAACTGGTAATTGAGCTGCAGCGCAGGTTTTAAGGATCTTTTGGACTTTGAAATCTGAAAGTGCAGGTGCACCACGTAGGATTAACATAGGTATTTTCATCCGGGGTTAAGGATTGAACGATATCTTTGGGCGCTCATTATAGTGGAAATAGCGCGCGGAATTAACACTAATTTGTCAAAACTAGAAAATATCATGCAAATCTATCATTACCTTAAGTTAATTCGGCTTTTGCAATTATGATTTTGCTGCGGTAAGTTGGGATTTCGAGCGCAAAAGAGAACCTAGGCCATGTTTAAATACATCTTTATGTGCTTTGTTGTCATCTGTTTAGTTGGGTGCGACAAAGCCCCTCTTAATCAGTTGCAACATGTAAAACAAAATAAGGTATTACGTGTTGGCACGCTCGCGGGCCCGGGAAACTACTACCAAGGCACCACTGGAGAACAAGGGTTCGAATATGAACTGGCGAGTGAATTTGCCAATGAGCTTGGTGTTGAATTACACATTGTTCCTTACTTTAACTTAGATGAGTTATTTGCAAGGCTAGATGCCGGAGACTTAGATATCGTCGCCTCCGCGGTGAGCTTTCACCCATCAAGAACAGTACAATATCGTTTTGGCCCAACGTATAGAATGATCAGTCAAAAACTCGTGTACAAACAAGGGAGAGAGTGGCCAAGAGACTTTGATGATATTAAAGCGCCAATTACCGTACTTGCACACAGCAATCATGTTATTGCGCTTGAAGAGGCGAAAACAAGCCACCCTCATTTGAGTTGGGAGGTTGTTTCAGATAAAGGTGAGGAAGAGCTGCTTCAGGCCATCATTGATGGAGAGATTGACTACACCATTACAGACTCACATTCACTGGCCCTATTTAGACGCTACCACCCGACCGTCAGTATTGCGTTTTCAGTTACAAAAGATGAACATGTGGCGTGGATGATGCGTAATGAAAAAGACGATTCGTTATATGCGTTGCTGCCTGCATTTTTCGCTCGAGTACAACAAAATAACTTTTTGGCCACGCTCGAAGAGAAGTATTTTGGTCATATCGAAGAGTTTAACTATGTAAACACCTTAGCCTTTGTCGAAGCTGTACATAGTACTTTACCAAACTATCTCAAATGGTTTAAAAGTTATTCGAAACAGCACAATATCGATTGGCGTTTGCTGGCTGCAGTCAGCTATCAAGAATCAATGTGGGATCCCAGAGCTAAGTCTCCTACTGGGGTTCGTGGCATCATGATGCTAACACAACCCACGGCTAAAAAAGTTGGCGTGACAAACCGCCTCAATGCGCAGCAAAATATTGAAGGTGGTGCCAAATATCTACGTATTTTATTCGACCGTATGCCTGAAGAAATACAGCAGCCCGATAGTACTTGGCTTGCCCTTGCTTCTTACAATGTGGGCTGGGGACATGTGCGAGATGCACGTAACATTACTGCGGATCAAGGAGGCGATCCGAATAACTGGGCAGACGTTAAAAAACGACTACCACTACTTACTAAAAAGCGCTACTATCGAAATACAAGATATGGATATGCTCGTGGTGATGTCGCGGTAACGTATGTAGATAATATTCGCCGCTATTATGATGCACTTGTGTGGTTGGAAGACAACGGTGCACTCCTACCTGACAGCAGTAAAGCCTCTTCGCAAACGACTCCGGTTGATAATCCAGACAAAGCCAGTGAAGTCGAGAAGCAACAGTAATTTATATTTACTAAACTGGCTTGATAAATGCTTCAAAAGGTCATAAATCTGTCATAGGCATAGCGTATTTATACTAAATTAATATTTGGGGGCGTTACCCCCACCTAATCTCTCACATTCGGAGGTTCTATGTTGAGAAGACGTCGGAATCATCAATTTAAACGTAACACCAAATACACGTCGCCAAATCGCCGTCGTGTCATGATGAAAAATGCACATCGTAAAATGCTCTTGCGCCATCGTATTTTTGCGCTAATTCAAATGGAAGAGCAAAGGGACGCGAAAACAGCCACTGCGGTAGTACAGCCCTAAGTACTACCGTTTTTCAACTTTTTTGCTGCTTTAATCTCTTGGCGTCTGCGCTTAAAAAATGCAGACAGCTTTTCGCCACATACTTCACTCAATACGCCCGATGTAACTTCTAGTTGGTGGTTGAGCTTTTCATGCTGTAACAAGTTCATTATCGAACCAGCCGCGCCCGTTTTTGCATCCGAGGCACCAAACACCACTCGGCTCAAGCGGCTATGGACCAGTAAACCAGCACACATAGGACATGGCTCAAGCGTCACATATAAAGTGCAATCAATCAGCCGATAATTTTCAACGACTTTGCCAGCTTCTCGAATAGCCATCATTTCAGCGTGAGCCGAAGGATCATGACAGGTAATTGAACGGTTCCAGCCCGCAGCTATCATTTCACCATCTTTCACTACAACAGCGCCGACAGGAATTTCGTTTTCGGCTTCAGCTTTGTCAGCAAATGCTAACGCCACTTTCATCCAATATTGATCATCTTTTACTTCTGACATGGTAATTTTATAGTCGTCCTCACCTAAAATGGAGTATATCACCTCCAGCAGAGCTCCGGTTAAGCTGCTATTCTTAAATAATCATAGTCACCAATACAGCTGTTTTTATAAGCAAACTCAGGATGTTACCAACATCTTTTTAATATTTTGCGGACATTATTGATAATTTTCGCAATTTTGCCGTGGCTCACAGGGTTGGATTTACGCTATAATTCGCCGCTTTTTTTATTTCGTAAGCTCAAAAACACACGGGTAGAATATGAAATTTCCGGGACGCCGTAGGCATAAACACTATTTTCCGGTGGAAGATAAAGATCCGCTTATTAACCAGTTACACGCTGATGATCGGCTAAAAAGGAGCTATATCTGTGGTATAGATCAAATCGTCGTTGATATCGAAGCGAAAGTGGATCAAGCTTTTCTTGATGAATTCCACTTACAGCGTGGTATGTCACAAGTGATAGACAATGATGTCACCAACGCCCTTTATGATAGGCTAAAACGTGATGACATGATCGACTATGAATTTGCCGGCGGTACCATAGGTAACACCATGCACAACTATTCAGTGCTAGCAGATGACCGCTCAGTTCTGCTTGGGGTGATGAGTGAAAACATAAAGATTGGCAGCTACGCCTATAAGTTTTTATGTAACACCTCAAGCCGAGTTGATCTGGACTACTTGCAGCCAGTTGATGGCCCCATTGGTCGTTGTTTTACGCTTATCGATGACAGTGGTGAGCGAACTTTTGCTATCAGCGCAGGATTAATGAACCACCTACGTCCTGAGTCTATTTGCCAAACGCTTATCGAAGAATCATCGGCGTTAGTGATCAGCGCTTATTTGATGCGCACGAGTGGCGACGAAACCATGACACAAGCAACGATGCAGGCGGTTGAGTATGCCAATAATGCTGGCATACCCGTAGTATTGACGCTTGGCACTAAGTTCTTAATTGAACAAGACCCCAAGTGGTGGGCTGATTTCGTTGCTAAACATGTTGATATCCTTGCGATGAACGAAGAAGAAGGTGAGGCGATCACAGGCTTTAGCGATCCACTTCTCGCTGCGGATAAAGCACTGGACTGGGTTGATTTGGTCATTTGTACCGCTGGCCCTAAAGGGCTGTTTATGGCGGGTTATGTTGATGACAGCTGCAAGCGTGTGACTGAATACCCCTTGCTGCCTGGTGCTATTCCTGAATTTAATCGCTACGAATTCTCACGCGCGATGAAAAAAGCCCAATGTGAACAGCCGATCAGGGCATACAGCCATACTGCTCCTTACATGGGTGGACCGGATATCATCAAGAATACGAATGGTGCCGGTGACTGTGCCCTTGCCGCTGTTCTGCATGATATTTGCGCCAATGAATATCATAAGCTAAATGTCCCAAACTCGGCGAAGCATGAACAAAGTGCTATTACCTATTCATCTTTGGCACAGATAAGCAAATATGCAAACCGTGCAAGCTATGAGGTACTCGTTCAGCATTCACCAAGGCTATCTCGAGGACTACCTGAGCGTGAAGACTCACTAGAGCAATCATACTGGGAACAATAACGGTCCTCAGCATGTTTAGGATTGGTAAAAATAGCGACTACGGTCGCTATTTTTATATCATCTAGTTTGTATATAACTTGGCATCAAAAAATAGCAGTACCAAGTTCATTGGATAGATATTCTAATGCCGCGATCCCAGCCAAAGAGTTACCAACTTTATCAAGCCCAGGCGACCAGACCGAAATTGTAAAACGATTCGGCACAATAGCGATTATTGCTCCCCCGACGCCCGACTTGCCAGGCATTCCTACTCGATAACCAAAGTCACCTGCTGCATCGTAAAGACCACTCGTAAACAACAGCGAGTTCATTTGCTTGGTTTGTTTTTTGGTTAGTATCCGCTGTTTTGATAAGTTGCAGTAACCCTGACTAGACAGATAGGAAAATGACTTCGCCAACTCAGTGGTATTCATTTCAATTGCACAAAAATTGAAATAAGACCACAACACATCCTCGACTTCATTATTAAAATTGCCAAATGACTTCATCAAATAAGCCGTCGCTGCATTTCTATACCTGTGATCATACTCAGACTGCGCCACAATCTTATTAATACACAGCTTGTCGTTACCAGACATCGCTCTGTAGCTTTCTAGCATGGTATGAATTGGAGCAGATAAACGAGAGTACAGCGCATCACAAGTTACAATGGCACCTGCATTTATAAAGGGATTTCTTGGAATACCATTTTCGAACTCAAGCTGAGTTAAGGAGTTAAAAGCAGTACCCGAAGGCTCTTTCCCTACCCGACTCCACAGCTCGTCACCATAGCGCTGCAGTGCTAGCGTCAATGTCATTACTTTGGATACTGATTGAATTGTAAATCTGGCTTCAGTATCTCCAGCACTAAATGTTTCGCCATCTACCGTGTGCAGTGAAACAGAAAATTGTTCTAACGGCTGCTCAGCTAAAGCGGGAATATAGTTAGCAACTTTGCCTTGGCGTAACAACGGTTGAACTCGCTGTGCAGCCTGCTCTAAAATTTCTTGGTAATTTGGCATATGCTCGTAATTAAGGCTAGCTAGGATGATTTGGGAAGTGTATCAAAAAAGGCCCCGTAGGGCCTGATGTTTATCTGAAACTAAGGTTATTTCAGTTCCATTTCTTGAATAATCTCGTGCGCAATAGGTGGCGTTGTACTCACCGGCTTCTGATGTTTATTGGCTTTTAACTGACCTTTTCGGTGCTTCAAAGCTGCATCAAGCTTTTTAGACGCTTTAGCAATAGCAGGATACATCACTTCGTCTTCACCTTTTACTGATATTCGGCTACCTGCGTAGTTTGTACTTATCTCCGTGTAAAATTGTTTGTGTTCTTTACTGACGATGATGTCTAGGGATAACAACGACGGAAAATGGTTAGCGATCTTGGCAAACTTTTCATGAACGTGGTTTTTAACAGCATCGGTTACATCTACGTGATGGCCAGATAAATTAATCTTCATATGCAATCCTTCTTTTGCGTTTACCCTTAACAATAGTATTGGCACGATTGCTCGATTTCTCAAGAGCCTTAGCAGAAATTTATTACAAAAATTGGAAGGAAGCTGATTCTAATCAAAAAATAAATAAGGAGAATTAGTGAGGCCTTTGATCTCAAATGTATGTTTATTAGAACTCAGGCATAAAAAAAGCCCTAGCAAGGGCTCTTTTCATATTGCGTAAACTTTACAATTAAAGGCCTGCACGCTCTTTGATGACCGCAATCAATGCTGAACCACCGTGGTTTGATTCAGCCCATGCTAAATCTTTACCATCTTCTAGCGCGCTTTTTGGAATACTTTTAATAATGTACTCGCCCGAATCGACCGCGTTGCTAGCAATAGCATGTCTAAGTAAGTTATTACCGTTGCACTGGATTGCGTCGTAAACATTACGCATTTTCAGGCGTGATGTTTTCAAAGCGTTACGAATGCGATTTTTATCGTCCGCTGCGATATATTCACATATAGAAAGCGCCAACTGATCGTTTGCACTTACTGGTTTGCTGAAAGAAAAAGCTGCAACAGCGATAGAAGCTGACAGTAGCACGGTAGTTAATTTCATTACACAGACCCTTTAATACTTTATTCGTAGCATATAACTGGCTATATTTTAGCAACCTAAACAATTGTTAGCAAGAAACTCATAGTTTTTTGTTCAGAGTTACGAATTTATAACTATGGTTATTTCTTTCATCAGGTTCGTTACACTCAGTTTCAAGCACTTCCCACTCAGCAACTTGCTCGTAGTCCGGAAATTGAGTATCTCCTTCAACTTCTAAATCGATGAAGGTCAAATAGAGCCGCTGAGCATAAGGCAGAAATATGTCATATATATGACCACCACCAATTATCATAATTTCGTCACAATCCCTAACAGCACTAAGTGCGGCTTCAGGTGAAGCAAGGACTTCAATACCTTCTTGAGTATAGCCAAGATTTCTGGATATCACTATGTTTCTACGACCAGGAAGAGGCCTACCAATAGACTCAAATGTCTTTCGGCCCATAATCACAGGTTTACCTAGCGTAACCTTTTTGAAATGTTGAAGATCTGCAGGCAAGTGCCACGGCATATCGTTATCTTTTCCGATAATACGGTTATTTGCCATCGCAGCTATCATTGAAATTACCACAACGCACCTTTATAGTATTTTAGTATTAGTTTATACACACAATTAGCATGCAAGATGTTTGATTAACCTGAACTCGGGATAAGAAGTAAGTTAATCCACTAAAATCACTAAGCTCAAAAGCGTAGTATCACTCTAGCCAGAAGTTATTTCTTAATACAAGGCAAATTTGTGCGTCAATAGCTGGCCTATTGCAAACAAATTTAACGCAGTAGTAAGAGATAACAGCTGCTAGAGAACAAGTTGTTATCCCGAGTTCAGGTTGATTAGTATATCATCTTCAATACAATTGCGGCGAGAATACTGAGTTGAAGTAATATACCGTTCAAATAGGCATAAAAAAGGCCCATTTAATGGGCCTCTTAGAATAAATTCAATGTAACTTAACGCTCGTAAATAACTTCAACATCATAGTCGTCGTCATCCCAATCATCCCAGTCATCATCGTCGCTCTTATCATTTTTAGTTGCATGTCTGTGGTATGTGTCCCACTTAAATTCAACTTCTTCTTGCTGCTCTTCTTCGAATTTATCTTTTGGCATGCTTTCAAGAAGGTTCATGATATCAAAGCATAAAGGTTGCGTATTTAACTTGTTTGCAGCAGAGATCATATAAAAGTTTTCTGCGTCTAGCTCTTCAGCAATACGAGCGCATACTTCTTCTCTTTCTTCTTCAAGCAATAAATCCACTTTATTTAGCACTAACCAACGAGGCTTTTCCGCTAATTTAGGGCTGTACTGATGCAGTTCGTTAATAATAGCGAAGCCATTCTCAACAGGATCACTACCGTCAACCGGCATCACATCAATAATGTGCAATAACACTCGACAGCGCTCTAAGTGCTTTAAGAAACGAATGCCAAGACCTGCGCCGTCCGCTGCACCTTCAATTAAGCCTGGGATATCAGCAATTACAAATGACTTGCTCGCTTCAGGTCTTACAACACCTAAATTAGGCACTAGCGTGGTAAATGGATAGTCAGCGACCTTTGGTTTAGCGGCAGATACACTGCGGATAAACGTAGATTTACCGGCATTTGGCAAACCTAACAAACCAACGTCTGCAAGCAGCATTAATTCTAAGCGAAGGTTACGAACTTCACCTTGAGTACCCAGCGTTTTCTGTCTTGGTGCGCGATTAGTACTTGACTTAAAACGCGTATTACCAAGACCATGATACCCACCTTTCGCTACGATCAGCTTTTGTCCGTTTTTGGTCAAATCGCCTAAACACTCTTCAGTATCGACATCTGTAACTCTTGTACCAACTGGTACCTTAAGTACTAAGTCCTGACCTTTTTTACCGGTACAATTACGGCCTTGACCATTGGTACCACGCTCAGCCCTGTGAAAGCGTTCAAACTGATAGTCGATAAGCGTATTTAAATTTTCATCAGCCTGCAGGAATACACTACCGCCATCGCCACCATCACCACCGTCTGGGCCACCATCTGGCACAAACTTTTCGCGGCGGAATGAAACGACACCACTGCCCCCATCTCCGGCTTCCGCTCTAATCTCTACTTCATCGACAAACTTCATGGTTTAAACTCTTTAACTCTGTCTGAATTCACTACACCATTATAGCAGCAGCGACAAATCGCTCCTAATACCAATTGTATTAATACGCCTTGATATAGCTAATTTGGTAATTGATGTGCTGAAAACAAAAAACCCCGCCTAAGCGGGGTTTTTTAGTATTTAATACCGATTACTCAGCAACGATGCTAACGTATTTACGGTTTAAAGGACCTTTCTGCTCAAAAACAACTTTACCGTCTGCTTTTGCGAAGATTGTGTGGTCTTTACCGATACCTGCGTTAGAACCAGCGTGGAACTTAGTACCACGTTGACGAACGATGATGCTACCCGCTAGAACTGATTCGCCACCAAAACGTTTAACACCTAAGCGTTTACTTTCTGAATCGCGACCGTTACGAGTACTACCAGCTGCCTTCTTATGTGCCATCTTTCTGTACCTCTAAAAATTAAGCGCTAATGCCAGTGATTTTAACTTCAGTGAACCACTGACGGTGGCCCATCTGCTTACGAGAATGCTTACGACGTCTAAATTTAACAATCTTAATCTTCTCGCCACGACCGTGAGATACAACTTCAGCTGTAATTTTACCACCGTTAACAAACGGTGCACCGATCTCGATCTTTTCACCATCAGCAATTAGAAGTACTGAATCAAATTCAACTGCTGCACCAGTTTCAACGTTTAGCTTTTCTAAACGAATTGTTTGACCTTCAGTCACACGGTGCTGTTTACCACCACTTTGGAAAACCGCGTACATAATTAACTCCGTCTGTGCGCCCTCAAATCGACGCAACTTAATATTCTTCAATAGGGCGCGAAGTTTACGCTAATGCGTATCTTGGCGCAAGAGTAAATTTGAAGAAAGTGAATAAAATTTAGCTCGTATGAGGGCAATCAAATATTTACCCCTATTCTAGTCAAAAAAATGTCAAAGCCAAGCTCTTTTTTCTCTCAATTCATCAGACAAAAGGCGAATCCATAGTTTACCTAATACAGTACCAAATGAGATTTCACTGTACCTATTTCACCCATTACGCGACCATCAAAAGCACAAAAAGTAAGCATAAAAACGTTTTTTTATAAGCAACTACGACAATTTATCGAGTCGATGATTTTTTTGTAGTACAATCGCCGAGTTTATTCATTTTCGGTTAATAGATTGGCTCGGAGCGCAATGGATATAAAAACTATCCAAAATTTGGTTGAGCAAGATATGCTTGACGTCAACCAACTTATACATCAACAAATGCAATCTGATGTTGCACTTGTAAAACAGCTAGGTTTATACATTGTAAATAGCGGAGGAAAACGCATCCGCCCAATGTTAGCCCTTTTGGCTGCACGAGCATTAGGTTACGAAGGTGATAAACACATCACACTAGCGACAATTGTAGAGTTTATTCACACAGCAACCTTACTCCACGATGACGTGGTTGATGAGTCATTACTGCGCCGTGGAGAACCGACTGCAAATGCTGAATTTGGAAATGCGGCAAGCGTATTAGTCGGTGACTTTATCTACACTCGTTCATTCCAGTTGATGGTTGGTCTTGGTAATATGGAAGTCATGCAGATCCTAGCGGATGCAACCAATATTATCGCTGAGGGCGAAGTGTTACAGCTAATGAACTGTAATGACCCAGATACAACTGAAAAGAGTTATATGCAGGTTATCTACAGCAAAACGGCAAAGCTTTTTGAAGCTGCAACTTTACTACCCGCTGTAGTGCTTGAGCAATCAGACGAAATTAAAACTGCGCTTAAGCTTTACGGTATGCATTTAGGCACAGCCTTCCAACTTGTAGACGATATTCTTGACTACAGTGCTAACGCAGAATTGCTGGGTAAGAATATTGGTGATGATCTCGCCGAGGGTAAACCTACGCTTCCGCTTATTTATGCAATGCAGCATGCAACTGCTCAGCAAACAGCTCAGATCAGAACAGCAATAGAAAGTGGTAATGGGCTTGATTATCTTGAAGATATTTTAGCAACACTAGCCGAAACCAAAGCACTTGACTTCACGATGGCTAAAGCCCAAGAAGAAGCCCAAAAAGCGATTGCACAATTGAGCGTTTTACCTGACTCTGTGCACAAAGAAGCACTGATAGGACTTGCTAAACTTTCTGTGGATAGAGAGTATTAATCGTCCCCTAGCCAGTTTATAAGCTATAAAAAGGTCGCTGATGCGACCTTTATTTTTCTGGTGGCCTGTAGCCTTCAATTTCGACTTCTTTATCTTCAAACAAAAAGCCGACCATCTGCTCTTCAAGCATTTGCCTGTGCTCAGGATCCATCATATTAAGATGCTTTTCGTTGATTAGCATAGTTTGCTTATGCTGCCATTGCTGCCAAGCTTCTTTGGAGATGTTATTAAATATACGTTCACCAACTTCTCCTGGATACAGTTGAAAATCCAGTCCAGGCGCTTCCTTTTGTAACTTTTGACAAAATACCGTACGTGCCATGAGTATCTACCTCTTCAATTTTAATCGTGCACTCAATGAGAGTCAGCACCAGTGATAGCGTCAGTTTACCCTATTGCGGTTAATACTTTAACCAACTTTTTAGTCGGCGCAGCGAGCCCAACCTCTGGCGGGTTATGAGTATCGAACCACAGCAATTGCTGATCATGCACACAATCTGGCATACTTTTTACTTCTACAACCACGGGGGTAATAGTTAACTCAAAATGCGTAAAAATATGCACAAAGGGTTCAAGTGTATTTGTACATTCAAGTTTAAGTTCTTGCTGCTTAATAAACGCGTCTAACTCATCTTGCTCTGCAAACTCAAAAAAGCCGAATAACCCCCCCCATATTCCACTCGAAGGGCGCTTCTCCATCAAAACTTTATCACCACATTTAATTATTAAGTGGTGAGTACGCTTTTTTGGTTTCTCTTTTTTGGGTTTAGGGTTTGGAAACTCTTTAACCCGATTATTTTTGAACGCCGAACATTCCTCAACAAGTGGGCAAACATCACAGTTTGGTTTACTTCTGGTACATACGCCTGAACCTAAATCCATCATAGCCTGATTAAACGCTCTTACATCACCGCTTGGCGTGACGGCATCACTCAAAGACCATAACTGATTTTCGACCTTTTTTACTCCGTACCAGCCCTCAACCATATAAAACCGAGCTAGGACTCGCTTAACATTACCATCGAGTATTGGATGATGCTGACCAAGCGCAAGAGAGAGTATCGCACCTGCGGTAGAGCGACCAATGCCCGGTAAGTCCATCACCGCTTCTAATGTTTGTGGGAATTCACCCTTATAGCTATCTCTGATCACTTTTGCAGCTTTATGAAGGTTTCTTGCTCTGGCGTAATAACCAAGCCCAGTCCAATGGTGTAACACTTCATCTTCCGGTGCATCCGCCAATGCAATTACTGTTGGGAAGCGCGCCATAAAGCGCTCAAAATAAGGAATAACTGTGGTTACTTGAGTCTGCTGTAACATCACCTCTGAAATCCATACTTTATACGGTGTTTTTCCGAGTTGCCACGGCAGTGTTTTTCTACCATGAAGGTGATACCAAGACACAACTTGCTCACCAAACCACTTAGCTTGTTGCTGGCTAACTTTCATAAACTTGACTAGTACTTGCTACAAAAGCCGCCAGTGTAATCACAATTGCTTTAATAGTCACCACGTAAAATTTCACTCTATGCTTGTTTATTGCCAACTGAATGACGATAATGTGCGACCATTTTCACGAGCATAGAAATGACCATGAACGAATCAAGCAAAAGTGCGCTCGAACAGGCGCAGGAAGAAGGCAAGTACATCAGAAAAGTGCGTAGCTTTGTTAAGCGTGAAGGACGTCTTACTAAAGGCCAAGCAGCATCGCTAGAAAAATGCTGGCCAACAATGGGACTGGAGCACCAACAAGGTTTGCTAGACTTTACAGAAGTATTTGGTAACAGCAATGAAGTCGTTCTTGAGATTGGATTTGGGATGGGCAAGTCTCTCGTTGAGATGGCAAAAAATAACCCACAACAAAACTTTATTGGCATAGAAGTACACCGTCCAGGTGTAGGCGCTTGCTTGATGGATGCAGATGAACAAGGCATCACTAACTTACGTGTTTTTGAACACGATGCAGTTGAAATTTTAGCGGATTGTATCGCTGATGGCAGCCTTGCTAAATTACAGCTATTCTTCCCTGATCCATGGCATAAAAAGCGTCACCACAAACGTCGCATTGTACAACTTGAATTTGCTGAGAAAATACGCCAAAAGCTTAAAGTAGGTGGCGTGTTCCATATGGCAACTGACTGGGAAAACTATGCCGAGCATATGCTTGAAGTGATGAGTGCAGCACCTGGTTATAAAAACCAGTCGCAAAGCAATGATTATGTTCCTCGTCCAGACTTTAGACCGCTTACTAAGTTTGAGCAACGAGGCCATCGTTTAGGACATGGCGTTTGGGATTTAATGTTCGAGCGTATTAGCTAAACAACCCCTCTTTATAATGGAGCGGCTCAACAGGCTGCTTCATCGCCCAGCTATTTGAGTACATTCACTAGGAGCTAGCGTTGCAGTTTACCAACCCGAGTTTATTATTACTTCGTAATGAAGAAGAGCTTATTGCCAACAATATTCTGGTTATTAACCATCAGCGCGATGGCTTCCTACGTGAATTAAAAGCGCTCAATCCAAGTTCGGCAATTCATGCGTTTAGTTTCGATTTTGCAGACCACCTTCACGCCGATAAAATCGCCAACGTTAAGAGCTATGTAGACCATCAACTACCGCAGTTGCAAGATATTGATTTAGTTATTTATTATTACCCTAAATCAAAACCTGAAGCGCAAATGGTATTTGATAATATTCGTCACTTGAGCACGGCTGAAACTAGGTTACTCGTTGTTGGCGAAAACAAAAGTGGGGTGAAAAGTGCAGAAAAGCAACTTAAAGAGCACGCTGCACACTGTTATAAATTAGAAAGCGCAAAACACTGCATTTTATATGAGTTTGATCAGCTTACTGCCAACCCAAACTTTGATTTAAGCCATTATGTACAGACATTTTCAGTGCGTATCGCCAAGACAGAGTTTACTGCCGCAAGTTTGCCGGGTGTATTTAATCATGGGAAGCTCGACGCTGGTACTCAACTATTACTAGAAAATGTCACCCTTCCCTATAAAGGTAAAGTGTTAGATTTTGGCTGTGGTGCTGGACTTATAGCCTGCTACGCCTTATTGAACAGCCCAACTCTTAAGTTTACCTGTTTGGATGTCAATGCGCTTGCGCTGTTTGCCACGCAGCAGACTTTAGCTTTAAACAACCTCAGTGCAACTTTGCTACTTAGTGACGGTTTAAGTGAATTGAATGGTAAATTCAACCTTATTTTAAGCAATCCACCATTTCATACAGGCCTTTCAACAGACTATGATATCGCTGAGCAATTTCTACATAACATCAAGCGTCATATGGATACCAAGTCTAATATTCAGCTAGTTGCAAATAGCTTCTTAAAATACCCTCCTATTTTAGAAGCTCAGTTTGAACAGTTTGAAGTTGTCACTAAAAACACTAAATTCGCCATCTATAAAGCGCAGTAGTTTACTAACTCTAAGGTTTACTTGCTTATATCAAGTAAACCTTAACTCAAACCTACCTTTTATCTTTTCATTTTCAAAGATTTGCTCTACTTTATTATAATGAGTTATTGGATCTCAAAAGCTCTGTAGCCGCAGCTAAGGCTGATCATACAGCTGGAATAAGAATGAGTAAGCAATTAACCAAAACAAGCATAAGAAAAGTATTGATCAGCGCAGTGATGCTTGTAACCGCGCTGTGCCTCTCTTTATCCATATCTATTTCCACTTACCTTGATGTAAAAGAGCAAAAGCAACTGATCATCAACAAAATAGAGATGATAGCCGATATCGTTGCGTTCAATTCTCAGATCACAATTTTATTCGATGATCGAAAAACCGAAGATGCACGTCTAAAGTCTTTTCAACAAGTGGATATCATCAAAAACATCCATATCTATGCCATGGATGACGTAACCAACAGCCCTGTATTTTTTACCAGTTACAACGCCAGTCGAACACCACCAGTACCGCTAAAGGTTAATCAAATTGAAGAGTTAAAAACCCCGAAGGTCTCAGAAGACTACATTGAATTGATTAAACCTGTAATTTATGAGGGGAATATTGAAGGTTATGTTTATGTCCGCGGTGGCTTAGAAAGGCTCTCAAACTATATAAATAAAAAAATCTTGGTAGATATCGCGCTCACCTTATTCGTACTCCTCCTCGTATTGCTAGTTTCAAGGGGGATCCAAAAGCGTATAGCGACGCCAATTGAAGGACTCTCAGCACTATTGCAGGACGTTTCAAAAAATCATAATTACAGTGCAAGAGCGCCTGGCAGCAATATTTCTGAACTAAACGTATTAGCAAATAACTTAAATATCATGTTAGCTCGCACCGAAAATCAACTTGAGCGTCATAAAGCGGATAAACAAGAGATAAAACAGCTCAACCAGAGCTTAGAAGAAAAAGTGAATCAACGCACAATTGCGCTGAGAGAGGCTAACCAAGAACTGCTGAACGCTTTAGAGCGTATGCATCAATACCAGAACCAAATCATCGAGAACGAGAAAATGGCTTCGCTGGGGCAAATGGTGGCAGGTGTTGCCCACGAGGTAAATACCCCTATCGGTTTGGGTATCACAGGCTCTACGTTGTTAAGAGATAAATTATCCGATATTCGCGAAGCGTTTCAAACAAAGTCTTTGACCTCCAAACAGTTAGAGCGCTTTGTTAACGATGGAATTGAAAATCTTGATCTCATCTACCGCAACCTAAACCGAGCGGCTGAGCTGGTTTCTAGCTTTAAGCGCCTTGCCGTAAGCCAGGATCTAGAAGTGAACTCACAAATAGATTTGTCAAACCTGCTTACTGAAGTCGTAGCATCTATGCGAGCTGAACTCTCCACAAAACAACCTGAAGTGACTATTGACTGTGACTCTGGACTTGCAATCGAAAGTAAAGCTGGACCACTACAACAAGTATTAGAGCAGCTTATATCCAACTCCTTACTCCATGGTTTTAAAGATCAACAAAACAATAGCATTGCAATTACTGTGAAACCATCAATGGGACAACTTGCTATTGAATACGCAGACAACGGAATGGGTGTACCCAAAGCAATTAAAAAGCGCATCTTCGATCCGTTTGTCACAACTCGTAGAGGTGAAGGAGGAAGCGGCCTAGGTATGCATTTGGTTTATAACCTAGTAACCCAAGCACTTGGAGGCTCGATCACTTTAGATGAAGAATTTAGCCAAGGTGCTAAATTTATTATAACTCTTCCTCTGTCGGGTAATCTAAAATGAGGTTGATTAATCTAGTTATTTTGCTTTTATTTGTCTCCTTAAATACAACTGCAAAATCACCAGATCAGGTTCGTTCTGCTTTTCTCTATCAGATGGCAAAATTCGTCGAGTTTCCCGACGAAAACACAAAAACCAGTATTCAATTTTGCTTCTATTCACTTGAATCAGGGCCTGCTGCTGAACTAAAAAGTGCAACAAAGCTGAATGTGCGAGGCAAACCCATTGAGCTCGTAGAAGCAAAAAAAACGTGGAGTTATAGGGAACTTTCCAGCGCTTGCGATATCACATACATTGATGAAACTAGCGAAAATGATATACTGTCCGCTTGGACCGATACAATAGAGTCAAACATGTTGACCGTGGGCGAAAGTATTGAGTTTTTAGAAAGAGGCGGGATTGCTTCTTTGGTCCAAGAAGGGAGCAAAATTCGACTGTATATAAATAAGCAAGCACTAGAAAAACAGTACTTCATCGTGCGCTCAAGGCTGCTTGCCGTATCCAAGTTTCATCCCAACTGATTTTACTTGTTAACAATTGGATAAGCTCCTATAATCGTAAATATTCGGATTTATTATATAAGTCCGGACACATTGTAAATTATATATTCCGAAAAGGTTAATTAATAATGCAAACGCCAGTCATTCTAATTGTAGAGGATGAAGACGTAACTCGACTGAACCTCGTTAGTTTATTTGAAGCGGAAGGTTACAAAGTAATCGAAGCCATTGATGGCGATGACATGCATGACAAGTTGACATCAAATGATGATGTCAACCTTGTAATCATGGATATCAACCTTCCTGGTAAAAATGGTTTAATTTTGGCGCGTGAATTACGTCAGAAGAAAAACATCGGCCTTATTTTCCTAACAGGTCGTGACAATGATGTTGACCGCATTCTTGGTCTTGAGATTGGTGCTGATGATTACATCACAAAACCATTTAACCCGCGTGAACTAACGATTCGTGCTCGCAACCTAATCTCTCGTACTGGCACGTCTGCAGAAGAGTCAACAATTGATAGCAACGGCGTTATTACTTTTAATGGTTGGGAATTAGATGAAAACAGTCGCTGTTTAACATCTCCAACAGGCGATTCAAAGCGTCTACCAAAAGGTGAATATCGTGCACTTCGTCTAATGCTAGACTCGCCGGGCCGTATTTTTAGCCGTGAGCAGCTTATCAAGCACATGACTGGTCGTGAACTTCGCGCAAATGACCGTACTGTTGACGTTACTATTCGTCGTATTCGTAAGCATTTCGAAACTGATAACAATACGCCTGAATTAATTAGTACAATTCACGGTGAAGGTTACCGTTTCATTGGTAAACTCGACGCTCAATAATCGTTTTTACTGATCTTCAGCGAGTTTTGCAATTAATGGATGAAGGGCTTCTTGCCCTTCTTCTATTTTTACCTCTAACTCAGAAACCCAATTCAATAGTGTCTCTTCCTCTTTGCCTTCTGATTCTAATTCCATTTTCTTCGCTTGTAATTGGGCAAGTTGCAGCCCTACCGAACCAGCAGCACCTTTAACTTTATGTGCAACCGCACCATATTCCTCGATATCATTTTGTGCAACAGCCTCTCTGAGCTCTTGACAGTACTTAGGACTGAGCTTAGTAAATAGGTCACAGCTTCTTTGGAATGCAGCAGCCCCCATAGACTCAACAAAGTCGCAAATGGTCTCTATATCTAAATCGGAGTACTCAGGTTGTGATAACGCTTCTCGAATATCGATACTTTGTTTGTTTTTCTGTGCCTCAATTCCAAATAACTCAGCGAGCATTTTGTCGAGCTTAGTAGTATTTATTGGTTTGGCCAAAGCTCCCTGAACATTAATCCCCTCAAGCTCTTGCTCGGCGCTTCTGACGTTTGCGGTTAAGGCAACTATTGGTAAGTGATCAAAGTGGCTGTCTTCTCTTATTTGACGCGCAACAACATCACCATTGATATCTGGTAGCTGCATATCCAGAAGAATGAGATCTAGGTCATCTTCAGTTTCAACAAACGAAAGAGCGTCCTCGCCAGTTTCAGCCCAAATAACTTCATGCCCTCGCTGTTCTAATAGATTTGTTGCAATTTCAGCGTTTAACGGCACATCCTCAACAAGTAAAATGTACAAGCTTCTACCAGCGTAACTTTGTTCTTTCGGTGCATTACATAGCTGTAACGGGATCTCAACATCAAAACGACTCCCCTTACCTTCTTGGCTAGTAACCGCTATCGTTCCTTTCATAGCCTGAACTAAAGCTTTAGTAACCGCAAGGCCAATGCCCGAGCCAATCGCATTGCTGCCCGATGCATCCGGAGCCTTGTAATACATCTCAAAGATCCGCTCAAGCTGATCTTCGGATATTCCCATACCTGTATCTATAACACTAATTGTCAGCCAAGGCCCATCATCTCGATTCTCACGGCGGCATTCCAGCGTCACATTACCCTTGTGGGTAAACTTCACTGCATTATTAATTAGATTCCAGAGTACCTGACGTAGACGTGTCGGATCGAGTAACGCATAAACGTCTAAGATTCCAGAACGATTGATAGTAAATTCTAAGCCCTTTTGATCGGCAATTAGACCTGCAAAGTTGACCACATCATTTATAAAATCAGAAACATTGATACTGTCCGTTGCTATATCTAGCTGCTCCCTATCAATTTTATCTAAATCAATGATGTCGTTAAAAATATTGCCAAGCGTCTCCGCACTTGAAAACACGGTATTACACCAGCTTTTTTGTTGCGCAGTCAGGTCGGTGTCTAACATCATGCGCGTCAGACCAACAATACCATTGAGCGGAGTTCTTAATTCATGACTTAGCGTAGCAATAAACTTACCTTTATCCTTATACGCAGTTTCTAACGCCTGCTCGGCTTCTTTACGACTAGTAATATCACGACCAAAGGCCAACAAGCCTATATATTCGCCTTTATCATTGATAAATGGCAGCTTGCGCATTTCAAACCAACGAGGTTCGCCTTCAACGGGATACTCTACGTCAAGTGTTAATGGTTGCTGTGTTTCTGATACCTGGCTATCTGTTTCAAGTACTTTTGGAAGATATTGCTCTGAATATATTTGTTCGACTGATTTACCAATTAGTTCTTCACTGCTTTTGCCCATCACTAATTCGAACATCTTGTTACAGCCTGCGAATACACCGTTTTCATCGCGGTAATAGAACAGATCAGGAGATGAATCAACAATGCTTCGCAGTAACATACCTTGCTGCGCAAGTTCTTGTTGGGTCTTTTTACGTTCTGCAATTTCTTTTCTTAATTCATCTATCGCGCGGTGTTTAGCATGCAGAGCAATTTTACGCTCGTCAATCTCACTATTTAAACGATTAATATTGTCCTTCAGCGTTTGGTTCAGCATCTTTTCTTGTTGTGTTGCCGACTCCAAATAGGCCTTGGATGAATGTACCTCCCGCATTGCCGCGACGGACATCATGATAAGAGCGGGCGCAATGACAGCGGTTAAGAAAAAGAGTGCCGATATATCGACAATTTCAACTACACCTAATGCAACATAGTAAAACATGCAAGATAGAATAACTGCAACGAAGAGCGTAAAAGCATAAGCGATGGCAAACGCCCGCTTGTTACCGTATCTTTCTACCAAGTTTGATAAAATTCGAGCCCATGAGCCAAACGAATTTTCTGTCATATTATTACTTCACCATTGTTAAACACTTGTCAGGCAAGTTTATATTCTACCGCTTGAGCCTGACTGAATTGCTTTTCAAGCCCTCAAAGTAAATATTATACAAAAGCCCTAGTAATAAGCGAGTATAGAAATTGCAGGGTCAGATCATTCACTCATTTTCATACACACTAAGCAGAACGATAGATAACAGAAATGAGACTCTGTATCACTAAATGCACAATTCATCTAATTTAGTGCGGATAGATTTAAGCGCACCATCCCAACTTAATCTGATTTCGTGTAATATGCCCGTTTTTTAAGTCGTGAGAAAAGAGAGCGTCGATGCAAAATAACATGCCAGACATTGCACACAGTGCTAGTGCGTTACAAACAGGAACTTTAGACTGGGTAGGCATGGGTAACATAGAGTTGCCTTTAGTATTAGAAAGCAAAGGCCTAAATCAAGTTACTGTTACAGCCAAAGCCGATGCATTTGTTAATTTGCAAAAAGAAGACGCAAAAGGCATTCACATGTCACGCCTCTTTCTTGCCCTTGACACGCTTTCTTGTGAGCAAGTACTTACACCTAAAACTCTAAAGCAGTTGTTAGATAACTTTTTAAGTACGCATAGCGACTTAAGTACAGGTGCAAAAGTAACCCTGCAGTTTGAACTGCCTATCAGACGCCCTTCGCTTTTAAGTAAAAAAATGGGATGGAAATCATACCCAATTACCCTTGATGCGACGTTAATAAACGGTATTTACAAGCTAGAACTGGCGCTTGACGTTGCTTACTCATCGACTTGCCCCTGTTCGGCAGCATTGTCTCGTCAACTGATCCAAAACGCTTTCCAACAAGCTTTTGATGGCAAACAATTAGATTTCCATAGTGTGCATAACTGGCTAGGTAGCACAGAAGGGATCGTTGCAACACCCCACTCTCAGCGCTCGATTGCAAATATAAAAGTTAAGCTTACGAATAATAGTACTGAATTTGAGATTTTGGATCTAATTGAGTTGGTTGAAAATGAGTTGAAAACCCCCGTTCAAGCCGCAGTAAAACGAGAAGATGAACAAGAGTTTGCGCGCCTAAATGGCCAAAACCTAATGTTTTGTGAAGATGCAGCTAGAAAGTTAAAAGCATTGCTAAACCAGCAAGCTTATTTAGATTTCTATGTGAAGATAAACCATTACGAATCTCTTCATGCTCATGATGCAGTAGCCTATGCCGTGAAAGGGGTTGAAGACGGCTACAGTGTTTAATTAATGCAATTGGTATTAGGTCCGCTCCGTTTACTACTACTATTATTAATCAGAGCTAGATAGCTCTGATTAATCTCCCCCATACACAACGAGGTAAGTGCTGTATTACTTTAAGTTATCTATTCAACGGTGGGCACTGTTTAATTTTCGAATAAACTGCTCAACAAGCACCTCTTGATTTTCTAAAGCCTGCTCTGTGTTTTTCATCGTTTCATGCGTTTTACGCGCACTTTTCATAGACTCATCCGCAAGACCCGAAATTGTCACAGCATTTGCGTTAAGCTCATTAGAAACACTCGACATCTCTTCTGTCGATGTCGCAATTTGATAGTTCAAACCTGATATTTCATTGACTATTGTGTTTATCGTTTCAAGGCTCACTTTAGTACCTTCTGCCTTTACTACACATTCAGAGGAGCGCTCTACTCCACTTTGAATGGCAGTAACCGCCCGTTCTGCTCGTTGCCTCAGATCGGCAATAATACCATTAATCTCGGCTGTCGAATCTTGTGTCCTTTGCGCAAGCGCTCTCACCTCATCTGCAACAACCGCAAATCCTCTACCTTGTTCACCTGCACGAGCAGCCTCTATAGCGGCATTTAAAGCAAGTAAGTTGGTTTGCTCGGAGATCCCACGGATCACGTCAACAACCCCTTCGATGTTAACTGTTTGCGCATTAAGATCTTCTATATCTTTTTGCGTGCGAGATAACTCTTCCGATAAGGCATAATTATTTTCCATATTGTCATCAACGGCTTTGTTGCCTTTCACAACGGATTCAAGCGCCGCTTCGGATTGCTGCGCTGCATTGTTAGTATTAGAAGCTATTTCACCAATCGACACTGACATCTGATTAATAGCTGTTGCTAAGGAGCCGGTTTGCGCTTGCTGTCGATTTAAAATATCAGAACTCGTTTTGCATTCTTGCATCGTTTTGGTTGCGTATTCAGAAACTGTGGCACTAGCATCTTTAACACGTCCAAGCACAGCCCGAAGCTCGGATTCTCTAGCAAGTAAGGCAAGCTCTATAGAAGCGACATCATTAACCTTATTAAGATACACTTTTTGCATCAGAGGGTTATCGTATACTTTTTTTGCCTTTTCGCTGAGCGACCGCACTGGAGCAAGGCGAGAATAAGTAATAAATAAAACAGCAAGAGTAAGCAGAGTTTCAGCGAGGTAATTCCAAGGTGATGATAAAGTTGAGATCAACATGGTTAGGGCATAGAAAACAATGATTATTGCCATCATTTGAGCTGACAAAGACCAAGAGGCACGAGTAAATTTACTTGGTGACACACCGTTATTTAAATCAGTGTAGATTTCCTCTGCACGGTTAACGACTTCCCGGCTCGGCTTTGTCCTCACTGATTGATATTCGACAGTCTTACCAGATGCATCTTTAATAGGAGTAACAAAAGCATTAACCCAATAGTGATCGCCATTCTTGCAGCGGTTTTTAACCATTCCCATCCAAGGTTTACCCGCTTCGATATAATCCCATAGATTCTTGAAAGCGGCTTTAGGCATTGTTGGATGCCTAACGATATTATGGGGCTTCCCCTCTAACTCACTAAGTGAAAACCCTGCAACTTCACAAAACTGCGAATTCGCATACTTTATCTGACCTTTTACGTTTGTCGTTGAAAGTAGATTGTAAGAACTTGGATAATCATTCTCTTTTCCTGTGTAATCAGCTCTACCTTTTGTCATAGCTCGCTCTCGATTAAAAAGGGCAATAGATAATAAATTATTACTTTCTTAAAAACCGTAAGAGATTTCACCGAAAGACTGATTGAGATCATAGTGAAATATAATTTGATACCAATTTACACAATTAAGTGTGCAATTTTGAAGGATCAAGTACTAAGACAAATTGGTATGAATACTTAACGAACAACAGAAAGTTAATATAAAAACTAGCAGAGTTCTGAACTTAAACAACAAAGGAAGGCGAATATGAATATTTTTATGATGAGAGTAGAATAAAAAAGTAAGTGGCGTCCCCTAGGGGATTCGAACCCCTGTTACCGCCGTGAAAGGGCGGTGTCCTAGGCCTCTAGACGAAGGGGACGCAGAAATTGTTTTGCAAATCACCGATTTGCTATTTCTGTGTTAGATGAGACCGAGCCTGCGAGGCGAATGGCCCTATCAAAAACAGAAAGTTTTCTGTGTCACTAGGACTTTATTTAGCTGTTTATTCTCTTGCTAACCGAGTTACTTACCAAAGTAAGTGGCGTCCCCTAGGGGATTCGAACCCCTGTTACCGCCGTGAAAGGGCGGTGTCCTAGGCCTCTAGACGAAGGGGAC
>NZ_SGPH01000045.1:0-6543 GCF_004208915.1 Pseudoalteromonas sp. CO342X | reverse complement strand
TTCATTCAGCACAGCTCCCTGCAAGTAGTTGCGCTGCCAGTGGGCATAATCGCCGTACTGGATCGCCAGCGGCGGCAAAGGGTTGTCCAGCCCCTGAACATAAGCCGTATATAAACGGCTGAATTCATTCACCAGTATGCCCATAGACCAGCCATCGGAGGCGATATGATGCATGGTCGCCAACAAGATATGCTCCTGAGGGGCTAATTTAAGTAACTGCACTCGCAACATTACATCCCGGCCTAGATCAAAAGGCATGATTGCTTCTGTTGAAACGATTTCAGCTATACGCTCGTTCCGCCGATCTTGTGAAAGCTCGGATAGATCCGTTAAAGACACTTGAAAGTCAACACCTTCCCGGACCTGTTGGACCGGCTCGCCGTCGTCGCCGGCAACAAAACAGGTGCGCAGGCTTTCATGGCGTAACAGGATAGTGGCAAAAGCCCGTTGCAAGGCGTCATTATCAAGGATGCCGCTAAGCTTTATAGCGCTGGGAATATTGTAGTGGGTACTACCACCGTCTATCTGATCTTGTAACCACAAGCTTCGCTGTGAAAAAGAAAGTTCAAGAACCTGCTCACCATTAATTTTCTTTATCTCAGGTACAGCACTCGCGCTTGTAGTTTTCGCCTGAATTAAATCAACAAGCGATGCTTTATGTTTTTTTAATAAGGTGATGAGTTCAGTGGAAAGCAGTTCCTTCCTTCCTTTAACGCTTAACTCCCCGGAAACATCAAGAGATAAATAAATCTCTTGAGATTTTAATTCTTTTAATAATTCTTTTAGGGATCCCATTAAAACGAGTCCAATTCATCCATAATTAATACTAAGTATCACAGATGATACTTCCATGAATTTACAACAAATCAACACCCGATAAACAATATAACAAGATTAAACATCAATCAAAAAAAATTTGCAAAAACTTTAATATTAATAAGCAAAAGCACTTTCAAGTTGATTGAAAAGCTCTTGAATATTTCCTTCCTCGAACCCTGTTTCTGTCTCCTCCCGCTGGATAAATTCGTACATCATGCCCGAATTTTTCTCTCGCTTGGTAAATATTTGCAACAAGCCTTTTCCTTTAATGATATTGGTCGAAAACTCTAACCCCTTTTTGGTTAATGCCCTGGCAACTTCTTCTATATCTTCAACCGTTATAGCGACATGCTGAACTCCCGGACCATATTCATCTATATATTTACAAACTTGAGATTCCGGCCCTGTTCCCTGAACCAAAACCACAGAAAAGTTACCCACGGTCAATTCAGCAGATTTCATTCCCGAGAAAGCACCTTTAATTTCTCTTCTTTCCAGAAGCTTAAAGTTTAATATTCCTTGATAAAAAAATAATGCTTCATCCATATTTTTTACCGCTATTGCAATGTGGTCTATTTTAGCCGCACATCCAAAAAGATCTTTCATTCAAACTCCCCTTCTTACATCTATTAAAAATTTAAAACACATATTCATCATTCAGGGCGTCGATTGCACTCGCCCCCAACAAGCGCATATTTACACTTAATTGTTCAAAAATCATTTCTTGCAGCTGCGCTAAGCCTCTTTCTCCATAAGCTGCCAAGGCATATAAAAACGGTCGCCCCAAAAAAGTAAAGCAAGCACCACAACTAATTGTTTTTATTATATCTTCACCACTTCTTAATCCGGAATCCAACATAAGAAACTCTCGGTCAAACTCTTTGCTAAATACCTGGTTTAATAAAGTAATAGGAGCCGGTACCGAGTCCAATTGCCTACCACCATGATTGGAAATAATGATCGCATCCACTCCCATTTTTTTTGCGGTATGGGCATCACTCACCGACATAACTCCCTTTAAAATTAACTTTCCCTGCCACTTATCTCGGATCTCATCAATAACCGCCCAGTTCAACTCCCCCCCAGTTTGTATGGACATTAATTCAGAGAAGCTTAAATTGGGTTGGTCTTCAATTAGGTTTTGGTAAAGGGGGAAAGTCAGTTTCCCCGAGACCAGATGCCTAAACAGCCATGCAGGATGCGTGACTGAGTCAATAACATTTGAAGCCTTGAGCTGGTAGGGGATCCTCAGTCCATTATACCTGTCCCTTCGTCTTATACCCGGAACTGGCGCGTCGACTGTCACTACTAACACCGGGCATTGATGCTTTTGCGCATGGCTGATCAGTACATCCGTCTGTGACTTTATTTTCGAAAGGTACAACTGAAACCAAGGTGAAACCCCAGACTCCTTTACTAGCACATCAAGAAAACTATTCGAAGCCGAGCTAACAATATAGGGAATATTGTATTTAGCCGCCGACTTCGCCAGCATCATTTCCGCTTTAGGATGAACCAGGCCACACAACCCCAATGAAGCAACTCCGTATGGTGCTGCATACGATAACCCCAAAATATCAGTATTTAACAACCCCGGTCTCGTTTGACTTCCCATACGGGGAATCAGCTGAATATTTTTAAACCCCGCAGTATTCCCTTGAAGGGTTTTCTCATCTCCCGCGCCACCATCAATAAAGTCCATAACAAATTTTGGCAGCTTCCTTCTGGCAGCCTTCCTGAAATCGGAGTAACAAGTATACTGATCTAGTTTCATATCATCTCAGTTAGCATGTTAAATTTCCTTGTACCATAAGACAGTATCATCAAATATGCCTCTAGAGTTTAAGTTCGATTTCGTCTTCATGTGCTGACTCACCCCGGGAATAAAGCAAGTCGTCAATATATTGCTGGCTGTCGAGGAAATCAGCGATAAGAGCCACGGTTTGCAATTTAAAGATTTCTTTTAGCGGCACTTCAATACCGGTTTTAGCTTTTGTTTTTGACAATACACGCATGGCCATTAAGGAATGTCCTCCTAACTCAAAAAAGTTATCCTGAATACCGACACGTTCAATTTCGAGAACATCCTGCCAGATTTCACACAGGATTTTTTCCATCTCGGTGCCGGGCGCTATATATTCAGCGCTTGATACCTCAGTGTCAGGATCTGGCAAGGCTTTGCGGTCAATCTTGCCGTTAATATTGAGCGGTAAGTTATCCAGTAACACAAATGCCGATGGCACCATATGCTCAGGCAAGCACTCAAGCAAATGCCGACGCACGACCGCAATAAGCTCTTCTTCCCCTTTAGATGCCACCAAATAAGCAATTAAGCACTTATCCCCCTCACGTATATCCCTAGCAATCACCACAGAATCTTTAACCCCTGGACAGAGCGACAATGCATGCTCAACTTCTCCTAGCTCGATCCTGAATCCGCGGATTTTCACCTGATGATCGATGCGGCCGATAAACTCTAACTCACCGTCTGGTAACCATCGAACCAGATCTCCGGTACGGTATAAACGCTCGCTCGAGCGGAGATTTTGTGCATCAAAGTAAGGGTTAGCGACAAATTTTTCTGCTGTCAGTTCGTCCCGGTTTAAGTACCCCCGGGTAACTCCGGCCCCTCCAATATACAATTCTCCCGCCAGTAGTGGGGGACATAGCTGTTGCGCTTCATTTAGCACATAGAGGCTGGTATTTTGCAATCCGCGACCTATGACGGCACCCGTATGATTTAATGTTTCCGCAGACACCTCTTTATAAGTCGTTAATATGGTGGCTTCTGTTGGCCCGTAGAGTTCAATAACCTTAGCCCGGGAAAAAGACGCTTTAAGACGCTTGAGTAGACTTACAGGCACATAATCGCCACCGACAAACAATGCTCTGACATTTGCGAAGCTTTCATTGTTTTTATTTTTAAAATCAACAACCTCACTCATCAAACTAGGTACAGCATGTAACAAAGTGCATTGTCCGGTGACCCGAGAAAATTGCTCCAGATTAAGTAAAACGTCTTTATCAACAAGAATAGTTTTTCCGCCACTTATCAGGGTCAGAAAAAGTTCAAAAAGTGAAATATCAAATGCAAAGGACGCGAAACAAGCAAAAGTATCTTCGGTTGAGACTTCAAAAGTTGAAATCAAACCAGCTAGCAGGTTAGATAAATTCCTGTGCTCGACCATAACTCCTTTTGGCTGCCCAGTTGAACCTGAGGTATATATCACATAGGCTAGGTGTTGCAACGACAAGCCCAATGAGGATAACGGCAAGTTATTATCCGGCATTGTCGCTAGCGCAGCCTGCATGTTTTCATCGTCCAGGCAAATAACCCGTACAGTGTCTACCGAAGAGGTGTTAGATATCTGTAGCTGGCTCAGGACAATTTTCACACTGCTGTCATTAAGCATATAACGCACGCGTGCCTCAGGATTAGCAGGGTCAATAGGAACATAGGCAGCCCCCGCTTTCAGCACCGCCAGTATACCTACAACCATATCCAAAGAATGTTCAATACAGAGTCCGACCAGGGTGTCCGGTTTAACACCTTGTGCTACCAGATAATGCGCCAGCTGGTTGGCGCGCTGGTTTAACTCCCGGTAACTGAGGCAAGTTCCGTTATATTCCAGGGCCTCTCTTTCGGGAGCTTGTGCCGCCCGAGCTTCAAACAATTCATGCATACACATATCTGATGGACACTGTGCTGCCGTTGCATTCCAGTCAACGAGTAACTGCCTGCTTTCCTGCTCGGTTACCATGCCTAGTGAAAAAACATTTTCATGGGGTGACTGTAACACGGCGGATAATAAGCTTTCAAAATGCCCCGCCATTTGTGCTATGGTTTCACTTTTAAATAAAGCGGTATTGTAGCCCCAGCCAAGCCCTAGTCCATTAGCACTTTCCACGATATTCAGGGTTAGATCAAATTTGGCGACCCCTTTATCTGGCATTTCTATCGCAGACAAGGTTAATCCAGGCAGAGACAAATGGCCTTGTTCATTGTTTTGCAACGACAACAAAACCTGGAATAAAGGATTATGGCTCAGGCTTCGCATCGGCTGCACTCGTTCGACGACCTGCTCAAAAGGAACTTGTTGGCGGGCATAGGCATCAAGTAACTTAGCTTTACTGCCGGCCAGTACCTCAAGAAAACTCGGCTCGCCAGATAAGTCACTACGCAACACTAAGGTGTTGACAAAAAAACCTATCAAGTCAGATACTTCTGAAGGCTCCCGGTTGGCCACCGGGGTCCCCACCACAATATCACGTTCATTGCTGTAACGAGATAACAATATAGAGAAAACCGCATGCAGCCCCATAAATAAGCTCGCCCCTAGCGACTGGCACAGGGCTGCCAAATGCCCATAACTTACTTTATCGATTGTTGAGAAGTGTACGTCACCGTCAAAGCCCTGGATGGCCGGTCTCGGATAATCCAATGGTAGACTATGCACTTCAGGCAAGTCCGACAATTGTCGCTGCCAATAATCGAGTTGCTCGTCCAGCACAGCCCCTTGCAACCAGTCTCGCTGCCAATGGGCGTAATCGGCATACTGAATGGCAAGCGGTGCTAGAGGATCAGCTTCTCCGTTCACAAAAGCGCTGTATAGGCGGCTAAACTCCTTAACCAGTATTCCGGTTGACCAGCCGTCAGAAGCGATATGGTGCATAGTGAGCAGTAGAGCATGTTCTTGATCACTCAGTTTAAGTAATTGTACTCTCAACATTAGATCTCGGCTCAGATCAAAAGCCAGCCCCGCCTCTTTCGAAGCCTCTTCAGTAATTTTTCGCTCGCGCTCCTGTACTGACAGCTTGGATAAGTCGGTTATGGGAATAGTAAAGCTGACCTTTTGCTGGATCACTTGCAGAGGTTCGCCTTCATCTCCAGAGCAAAAGCAGGTACGTAAGCTTTCATGGCGCTCGACTATGCAGCTAAAGGACTGTTGCAGAGCCACCAGATCTATAGTGCCTGTCAGTTTTAAAGCCGCAAAAATATTGTAATGGCTACTGCCTTGTTCGAGTTGATCCAAAAGCCATAAACGCTGCTGCGAAAAAGACATTGGATTTTCAATACCCTCAGCCCGAGGACTTATCTTGGGCAACTTAGTCTCGTTCACCTCTGGCTGGGACGCGACTTGTTTAAGGTAATCAATTATCGCTTGTTTCTGAACAATAATTGCAGATTTTAGCTCGTCAGGAAATTCACCCTTTTTAACTTTATATTTTAGGTTTTCCCCGTCCAGATAAAGGAAAACTCCACTATCCAGCGCTTGCTTAAAAATATTTTCAGCTAACAACTTATAAAACCCCTTCTTCTAATTCTTCTTCCTTATACGAGTCGATAAGGTTTTCATTTTCTTGTAGTTTCTGCTTTGAAAGCAAGATATCTATACTAGCTGCCAGCTCAGCGACAGAAGATAATTCAAATACTTCTCTGATGGAGAACCCTGAATATTCGATGGCGAAGGCTTCTTTGATTTGTGTTACCAAACTAATAGCCATTAGTGAATGCCCACCTAATGCAAAGAAATTGTCCATAACACCAACTCTATCGACTTCCAATACCTGCTGCCAAATAGAACACAACATGGCTTCAGTGTCTGTCCTAGGAGCAACATATTGTGCACTTGATACTGCACTCTCGGGCTCAGGCAAAGCATGGCGGTCAAGTTTACCGTTGACCGTTAACGGCAAAGCCTCAAGAACAACAAAAGCCGCCGG
>NZ_SGPH01000044.1:0-7170 GCF_004208915.1 Pseudoalteromonas sp. CO342X | reverse complement strand
ATCGGGATTAGTTAACCAAAAAAGCCCTTCCCCGAAACCAGAAAATCCGTATTCACTCCAATATTCTAATAATCTAGTAGGCAGTTTACCTTCAAACTTTTTTATTATTTCTACTGGGGCTTGATTTTTTTCACTAGGCTCTTCAAACTTTTCAAGAAACCACTCGAAATCTTCATCTATTTCAAATTGTTTGGTCATTATTCTAACCTCCTTACTTACACCGTTCTAATTCTATATTCATTTGGGTGGTAGGGCCCATTGTTCTCAACGCAACCCTTGCTGCCTCATCCATACCGGAAACTCTCCCCCCTTTAGACCACTGAGAACCGAGAGAGGAGTTTACATTTTTATTTCCGAGTTTGTTGATCTTATCACTACCGCCCGCTATCAGGTCAGGATCATGTAAAGCAGCTAACTGAGACATTTGTTCTTTTATCTTCTCTGTTGCGACTTTATCAGCATTTCGACCTTTAATACCCTGCTTTCTCAAACTTTTTAATATTGATTCATACATTTCGTCCTCTAACTTCTTTCTGGCTGATACTTGTGCCATTCCGCCATTCGTTAGAATTTTTCTTGCTTTTTTATGTCCATGCTCTTTAACAAGGTCAGTCAAGGTTTTACGGTTTTCTAAATATTGTTCAACCGTCATTTTATTGATGCCGTGCTGCTGAGCTTTTAGTTGTTTATAAAACTCTTTTTCTAGAGCTTGCTTACCACCCTTAAAGTTCTTCGCTAAGTCTTCGCCAGGCATGAAGCAAGGAGGTCTATACTTCTTCATTTTTATAGCTTTGAGTTTAGCCCCCGGCAACTCATTCCCTTTTGGTGGCTCCAACTCATCGGCTTTGGCTTTGGTGGGCTTGTCGGTAACGCCTCGAATTGGTGATTGGCCTTGATATTCATCCAGTGCTTTATTAACTCGCTGCCCGATTTCTTGGGCGGCTTGTTGCATATGCTGGTCGATTTTGGGGGTGACGTCGTCTAGGCGTTTAACCGTGGCTTGCATGCCTTCGATGGCGGCATCTGGAAGCAGTAGGTCGTAGTGCCAACTGCTAGACATTTCATCGAGTGAATCGCGCAGGCCTTTGACGATGTTTTTAACTTCCGTAGCGGATTGTTTTCCTAGGTCTTGCCAGTTGATGTCTCTTAGGTATTTAACTGGGTCGCCTTTGCCGAGCTTGCGTAAAACTGCAAGCGCAGCAGAGAGTGATTCTCCGGTATTTTTTAAGATAACCTTGCCTACGCCTTTGACGGCTGAGCCCACAACTGGCACTAAACCAATACCCGTTAGGGTAAAGGCAAGCCAAGCGTCAGTGTCGTTGGCTTCATCATCGTCGGTCAGTAACATGACATTGGCGGTGATATCTCGTAAATCCATGACTTGGTCGATAATCGGTATCATGGAAATCGAGGGACTGACTACTGTCAGTGAAGGTTAGCGGCTTAGCCCTGCAACACCCAAGTGTTTCAGCCTATCCTTTCTTAAAAATCATGCGCAGAAGTTTATCTGATTAAATCAACCGGAACATAAACACTATCTTCTAAAGATTCTCTTGGTATTTCTAGAACATTAGCGACTAAAGCTAATTCAAAGCACCAATAACCAATATAATAATCCGTGTACTCGAATTCGCATTCACAGGTGTGATTATCATGCCAGTCCGCCAAACCCTCTAACTTGTTGTACCAACTTTGTGCAAATTGGTTGAGTAAATCAGGCTTTTGTTCATTGGGTACTGTAAAAGCGAGTGAAAGGTTTTGATAGATTTCAGGGTAATAGAGTGTGGGCGAAATAGGTCTATCGTTATCACCAAGTGCAATGGCTACATTATCAAGTAAGGTGTCTTTGCCGCGTTCGCCAATAACATCGAGCACTTCTTGAATATGAGCTGGAGCGACATCACAGGCTTGTAAAAGTGCCAGCCACCACAAAGTGTAGATATAACGATTGATATTAGGGGAGCCGACAGCATCGATTTGCCCGCCCAACTTTTCAAAAGCGTGACGGTATATTTGATGATTTGCAGGTAACTTATCACAGTAGTGAGTCAGTTGTTTGCGATACGGCAAAATCGCTTCGGTATAGCGCTTAATATCCCCAAGGTGAGCACCATATGAGTAGTGCGCTACCGCTCGCATAATCGCGAGCTGATATATACGCTGGGCAACATTAACTCGTTCGCTAGGTGTGGTAAAATTACCTGCGTCGAGGGCTTCTTGTGTTTCTTTAATGCCAACTTCAATGTCGACTAAGAACTCTTCGAAATAATCGTTACTTCTCCGTGTATCGCGCACCTTTATCTCCTACTGATTCTCTCGCCAATGTACGAGGTCTTTAGGGTAGTATGGGTGGTCAATAAAGCTGCTATCATCAATATTGAATAATTTAACAACAAGCGCAATTTCCCAGCACCAGTAGCCATCGTAAGCATCATTATCCAGTAAATGTATATCAGGACTTTCCTCCAAGACGTACCATGCCTCCATATAGGACTTTGCAAGTGCTGGACGTTGCTCTGGACTTCCTTCAACTACTTTGTAAAGCTTACCGAAACGTTTTTTGAACAGAGTATCCGCTGCTATTTCGCGATTAGTGTCACCTAGCGCTATCGCAATTTTATCGAAAAGTGCATCTTGTCCTTGATTTCCAATAAGCTCTAATAATTGTAAGTAGTAATCTTTTCCCATATTTAAGCAGTAGGCGAAGCTAAATAACTTTAAATAGTTCCGTAAATCGCTTTGGTGCAACTCTTCTAAGTCAATGCGCTCAGCTTGTGCTTCTAGAGGTAGTTCATCGGCAAACTTCTTTTGAGCTCGGCGATAAGTTATCGCATCGTTCAAAAGGGGTTTGAACTCTATTACGCTGTCACCACGAGAGTATTTTACATGCATCAAACTGATTATATTATTTATCAGGTCAAAGCATGTTCTCATCTTGATTTCTATCGTGAGATCACTGGAGTCGAGTTCGGCGACATCCTCTAATATAGTTTCTTCATAGAACTCTACAGCTTCGTCAAAATAGGATTTATCCCGAAAGGTATCTCGGACCATAACAACTCCTTTAAAGTTTTATTTCTTGACCAATGATATTGGCATTTCGATCTTGCATATTTTCATGCATCGCGATCACCAAATAACTATTGATAGAATCATCCATTCTTAAATTTTTAAAGCATGTATGAAAATAGAAGTGAGCTTTAAGGCAAGGAGAGTTGCTTCTTGCCTGGCGACACCTGTGTATTTAAAAGACTTAAAAAGGTGCTATTGGTTATGAGGTAATTGGTTAGATAGCGCAACGATATCAGCCATAACACGTTTTTCTCCTAGAGCAGCTAGGAAAGCTAAATGTTCCGTGGCTTTTACCTTTTGGAGATTCTCAAGCTTAGGTTCGCCACCAAGGGCAAGAGCAGGCGCGAAGCCATAGATCTCTCCATTTTCAAGAGGGCCTAGCTTTTCGACAGCTCGTTCAAAAAGAGGCTGATCATTGATATCGTCTAAATCAATTTCTGAAGTTGTTTTTATAGAAAAGAAAAGGTCTAGGCTTCTAGTTTCACCTCTACTAACATATTTTTCATTATCAAAGGTCGGGAAAATCATGCCATAACTACTTGTTATTGAAATGCTATTCCCTGAATTCTTTCCCCAGACATAGATCTCACCGAATGCATCTAGTGCAATTACATGGAAGCTGTCTATACCGTCATTTTGCATTTTTTCAAACTTCGTGCCTCTTAACCATTCAGTCAAGATATCTTGATAATCCCTTGGGTTGACCATCCACAAGCGACCACTCCCCCAACCACAAAAGCCGTACTCCTTCCAATACTCTAGTAAATTATTAGGTAAAATACCTTGGTAATACTGGAGTTGCTCATCTGTTGGTTGAATCGCTTCTATCGCTGGACCAAACCCACCAAAGTTATAAAAATTGTCAAAAAACTTGTTCATTATTTGCACCTATGTAGATTCATATTCAATTTTGCATCTGGGCCCAATGCTTTTAGTGCTTTCTCTGCCTCATTATCCATTAGCTCAACACGACTTAACTTAGTCTTTTTACCGGAATCATCAAAACCTTTTTTATTCCATCGCGCGCCAATAGATTGGTTAACACTAGCGTCACCTAAATCAACTACCTCATCTAACCCCCCTGCAATCATATCAGGGTTATGTAAAGCATTGAGGGTTTTCATGTCCCTTTTTGCTAATTCTTCAGCTTTTCTAACAGCTTCTTCGCCGAAGTACTCTCCACTTTCTTGGAGCTCTAATTTGTATTTGTCAATTAACTTTTTCTTAAACTTTTCTCTAGCCGCCTTCTGCGCCTTACCAGTTCCTTTTCGGCCAATCTTTTTATAAGCATCGCGATTTTCAAGATACTGTTTTACTGTCATGCTATTTAGCCCGTCCATTTGTCCCTTTAATTGGCGGTCATATTCAACTGTGGTTCCTTTGGCATTCTTTTTAAAACAAGGCACGTTGTATTGTGGCATACGTTTTATTGCCGCCCCCGGCAGCTCATTCCCTTTTGGCGCTTCCAATTCATCGGCTTTGGCTTTGGTGGGCTTGTCGGTAACGCCTCGAATTGGTGATTGACCTTGATATTCATCCAATGCTTTATTAACTCGCTGCCCGATTTCTTGGGCGGCTTGTTGCATATGCTGGTCGATTTTGGGGGTGACGTCGTCTAGGCGTTTTACCGTGGCTTGCATGCCTTCGATGGCGGCGTCTGGAAGCAGTAGGTCGTAGTGCCAACTGCTAGACATTTCATCGAGTGAATCGCGCAGGCCTTTGACGATGTTTTTAACTTCCGTGGCGGATTGTTTTCCTAGGTCTTGCCAGTTGATGTCTCTTAGGTATTTAACTGGGTCGCCTTTACCGAGCTTGCGTAAAACGGCAAGCGCAGCAGAAAGGGATTCTCCGGTATTTTTTAAGATAACCTTACCTACGCCTTTGACTGCTGAGCCCACTACTGGCACTAAACCAATACCCGTTAGGGTAAAGGCAAGCCAAGCGTCAGTGTCGTTGGCTTCATCATCGTCGGTCAGTAACATGACATTGGCGGTGATATCTCGTAAATCCATGACTTGGTCAATAATTGGTATCATGGAAATCAAGGTACCTACCACGATTTGTGACGTGGAGGGGTTTTGATTAAAGTCGCATTGTAGTGTGCCCCACAACCAATCACCTGCTTGGGTTGCAATGCCATTGGCTTCTATCAGTGGTGCAGTATTGCCGCTGCGTACCATTTCAGCCGCTCGCGCTGGGGTGATTTGTCCATACAGTGGATTTTTAGGGCGATTATCTTCTGGCAGGTAATCGCGTTTGTCCTCACCATATTGCACGGTGTATTGACCGGGCGGTGCATTCTCGATTTTTGCTTTACCGCTGTCATCTAAGTTACCGGTCAGCGCTGTGCCGTTTGCAAATCGAATGGTACTGCTCGCCATGGTAGCGATGCCATCGGCGGCAAGTGAGAGTCGAGCATTCTCTGAGAGCGCTTGAATTTGCGGTACACTCGGCATAGTGGCGCTTTGTTTGCCGCCAATATCTTGCTCCATGCTACCGTCAAACACGGTCATGGCTTTGCCTTTTAAGGTCAGTAACTTGTCCGCAAAGATGTTGACGTTACCACTTGAGTCAATACTGATTTCACTGCCGCTATTGGCAAGAGTGAGGTTGCCAGAGCCACTGCCTTTAATCGTGATATTGCCTTGGCTTTGAATGATTTGACTTCCCGCCGGCGCGGTGATGGTGAGGTTGTTGTCTGCCTTGAGGTTTATATCACTTTGGATAACACTGCGATGGCTGCGACCCGCTTTAAGGGTGATATTTTGTTTGGCGTTTAAGTCAAGGCTCTTGAATTTTGTGGTAAATATATCGAACAAGGTATTGCACGATATATATGCTAACTGTCATGTGCTGTCCTTTGCGTAGAACTGGTTTATAACTTGATTTCGGACTTTAAAAAGTCGTAATAAAAAAGCCCATCCTCTCCATGGTCTTCAAAAATTTCTTTTCCGGCTAACATATAGGCTTTAAGTAAAGCATTTTTACTGCGCTCTTTATCACCTAACTGATAATGACACTGGCCAGCTCTAAAGTGAATAAATGGGTTGTCAAGTGCTTCAGGGTAGTTTAATGCATCCAGCATTGAATCTAGGGATTGTTGATATTCATCAAGCATATAATAACTATCCCCCATAGATACTTTAAGCCAAACGGCTTGCTCCCACTCTTCATCTGGATCAGCGAGCAAATCGAAAGCTTTTTTCCAAAGTGTCATTGCGCCTTGAAAATCTTCTTCATCAAAAAGGTCATTGCCTTGCTCGCAATACTCTTCTATCTCGTCATGTACATTCATTGGTTATACTCATTAAAGAAGGTTTTGTATTTCTTAGGTTGTTCTACAAAGCATCTACCTCGTGAAATAGAATTGGCTTTAGCAAACCATTCATATGCTTGTTTAAACTCTCCTTGCTCAAAGTATAATGTACCTTTTAAAAATAATGGCCCATCATCATAGTCATTTAAATGGTCTGAGTCTAAAAGCTCATTAATAATATTATGGGCTTTTTCGTGTAAGCTTAATTCTCGATACATTTTACAAATTCCGGTAACAAAACTGAGAGTGACATCCCAATCAAATTTCGGTTCAGGTAATAACCCCCATGCTTCCTCAGCTTTTTCTTGGGCGATGTCAACATTTTTGACTTCTAATGCCTTGTATGCAGAAATGTAGAGAGCATCAATTTTATCGCGCAAGTCTATGGGTAAATTTTCCATTATCTTTCCTTATTTTTTAGGAGGTAAATATCTATCGTTAAGCTTAGCACCAGCAGAGCGGTTAATTGCGTAATGGTCGAGAGTATAATTATCAGGATCTAACATCCATTTTCGCACTTCCTTTGATTTTGCGCCGTATTGTCGGCCCGTAGTATTCCACCACTTTACTGCATCTGTCGGGTCATGAGCCATGTCTGCCTGAGATAGGGGGTACCATCTACCATTACTTGCTTTAAATTGAGTACCTTCGAATGATTCTCTTATTTTACCTTGCGCTTTCATTCTTGCAATGACTTCTTTACCGGTGCGAGATGTTTTACTTGGTGTTTTTCCAAGGTATTTCAAGCGGTTCGATATCTTACGAGCTTTCTTAGTTTTTGT
>NZ_SGPH01000024.1:0-11542 GCF_004208915.1 Pseudoalteromonas sp. CO342X | reverse complement strand
GTGTGTTTTGTAGCAGCGACTTTATGTCGCGACGGGGTCTTTGAAATACAAAGCCGTGCTTGTAGAGAATGAGTTGACGGCTAAAACGGAGGTCGCGGGGTAAACCCGCTGCTACGTGTATGTGTTGCTTTTTGTGATTTGATGTTGAGCCCTTGTGTATTTTTGTAGCAGCGACTTTATGTCGCGACAGAGTATTTGAAATGCAAATCCTTGTTTGTAAAGAATGAGTTGATGGCTAAAACGGTGGTCGCGGGGTAAACCCGCTGCTACGTGTATGTATTGCATGCTGTGACTTTATGCCGAAAACCAATATGTATTTTCGTAGCAGCGACTTTATGTCGCGACGGTGTGTTTGATTTAAAGTGCAAAGCCTTGTTTGAAGGGAGTGAGTTGCCGGCCAAAACGGAGGTCGCGGGGTAAACCCGCTGCTACGTGTATGCGTTGGTTGCTGTGATTTGATGCCTAACGGTTATGTGTTTTCGTAGCAGCGACTTTATGTCGCGGTACTATCGTTACATTACACATAAATCCATCCCTACCTTTTGTCTTATTTTGTCTTTATAATCGAATGCAAACCAAGGCTTGGAACTAATACTTTGAATTGGCTACCTTTTGCTAAACACAAGCAATCCCCCCATTACGATGAAAGACCGCAAGCGTGTGAGATAGATTTACTGGTGATCCATAATATCTCGTTGCCCGCAGGGTGCTTTGGCACGCCGTACGTGGAAGAGTTATTTATGGGCACGCTGGACTGCGGCGCACATCCAACTTTTTCTGACTTAGAGGGAGTAAGAGTGTCGGCGCACTGCGTTATACGTCGTGACGGTAGCATCACCCAATACGTTCCCTTCATTGAACGGGCTTGGCATGCGGGAGTGTCGCAGTGGCAAGGTCGAACGCGCTGTAATGACTTTGCAATTGGTATTGAAATGGAGGGCACAGACACCACGCCATATACCGAAGCGCAATATGCGAGTTTAGTAAAAACAACGCGTTGGCTGCAGCAGCACTATCCAAAGCTGACGAATGATCGTATTGTAGGGCACAATGATATTGCTCCTGGAAGAAAGACAGATCCAGGGGCAGCATTTGATTGGCAGCATTATTTTACCTTGTTAAATAACCAAGAGAGCTAGGCAAGCATGATCTTAATTTCTATCATCATCGCGCTTATTATTGAACGACTTGGCGCGCGGGCGAACTACTGGCAAGTCGACCATTACCTGCAAAGTTACTACGCGAAAACCAAATCTTGGACTCAGCCAAATGCCATGTTGGGTTCGCATTTCGGTGTGATGCTTTGGTTAGTTATTCCTGCATTGGTTGTTGCTTTTATTTACAGTCTAAGTGACTTTGTGTTTTGGCAGTTTGCAATCAATATCTGTGTGCTCTTAGTCTGTTTTGGCTGTGCAAAATATCGCAAGCTTTATAAAGGCTATTTGAATGCGCTGACCAGAGGTGATAACGAAGCGGCTACGCTTTATGCGTTGCAAATGGGGCAAGACAAATTAGAAGATGAGCCGGGCGGCGAGACGTTTGGTCAGACGCTTTCGTGGATCAACTTTCAGCATTACTGCGGAGTTATTTTTTGGTTTGTGGCGTTGGGCGCGCCGGGCGCTGTGCTATATGCGATGGTAAGACAAATTGTGCATTGGCATCATGAGCAAGAAAATCCGCCGCTACAGCATGTGTTTGAGCAGTTTTGTCGGTTATTTTATTGGCTAAATTGGCTTCCTGCACGGATCGCAAGTTTTGGTTTTTTGATCATTGGTAACTTCAGTAAAGGTACATCAAGTTGGTTGAAGTATGTGCTTGATTTTAAAACCACAAATCGTCAAATCGTCACAAGCACTGCACTTGCGGCTGAGCAAATTGAACAACAGTTTTTAGGTTGTACCTTTGAAGCAAGCTGTATGATGCGCCTCGTGAAACGTAATATTTTGTTTTATCTCGTGACTATCGCAGTATTAACCCTATTTGGTTGGGTGGAGTAGCCCTAGCTGCAAACTACACATCTTTATAACAATGCTCCATATACTGTAAGCGCATATGGAGCAGTTGAAATCAGTGTTTAAAATTGGCCTCTAACCAGCGCTTTTTCTGCTCTTCCATTTTAGTAACAAGCGGCGCATCAAAGCCCATGTTTCGAACCACATATTCCGTAACATCTATCAAATCACACACCCCAGTCACTGACCAAAGTGCTTCTTCTAGGTCTTTTGCTTTGTGGATTGCATAGTGGCTTACATAGCGCAGCTCATTCGCAAGATAATCCATATCTGGCCGGCCAGTTTTTGATACATAGAGCTGATAGACAAAGAGTAGGTCATTGCGTAGTGCTTTTTTAGCATACAAATACAGGCTATCAATGGCCTCTTCATGGGCAATAACTTGCGCACCTACCGCTTCGTGTTGACTGCTTTGGTTTGGATCAAACTTAATAAACACCAAGTATTTGAGCGGTTTATCCTGTCGCGATTTTGTTTTTAGAATTTCGGTGAGCTTTTCTTCGACGAAACGGTCGGGGAAAACGGCTTTGGCGTCCAAGGTGTTATCGTCATTATCGCTAAACGAATGCAGTAAGTGGTGAAGGGATGTCGGGTAAAGCCCCTGTCCAATTGCTCCCACCGCATTATGTGAGGTCTCTTTGTGTAAATAAAGTGGAAACTGGCAAACGGATTTAGTCACCATGTTACGCAGCGCAAGTGATAGCCCCGGCACCTTTGGCGCTTCATCACAAGCAACCAGCTTGTCTTTATTGCTCTCAATAAGGGCTTTAAAGAACCCCATGGCAGAATGGTCGAGTTGACCTATTTTCTGCACTTTCAAGTTAATGATAGTTTTAGTTTTATTGACCATCATTACTTCATAGCGCAAATTCGTTAAATTGTGCTGTTTCGTCAGTCTCTGCAAATCGACTAAGTCTAAGTGTATTGAGTCACCTTTACTCAGCGGCATTTCTTGGCCGCACTCTATTTGTAAACCCATGACAGAAAAATCACGGGTAACACAGTTGAACGTGCCTTGACCATCGATATGAACGACGACATTGGTTTTATACAGGTAGCGTCTGTGCGCACGCAAGTTAACGTATTCTAACGCAACCACCTCAAGCGGAGGTGGAGTGGCTGACTTGCCGTGACCGAACTTCTTTAACTGATTAACTAAACTTTGTTCGTAACTCAGGCGTTGGAATCGCTCAGTGATCGACGGGTTTCCAATATCTGTCAGTAACATGAGATATTTCACGTCTTGGATAAAGCCTTGCACCCTCGGGGTGGGGCGTTTATTTAGCTTTTCGACATTTTTGCCTGCACTTGCGGGAAGCGAAAGCGGGATAAACGCATCCTCATGATGGCTTGGCATGAGTTGTACTTTAAACGTGCGCCAGCTGTCTTTTTGGCTGCCAAAGGCAAAGAACAGATCGTTTAGTTGCTGCATTTCTTCCAGCTCAAAGTCAAAGGCTGAGTAAAAGTACATTTTGCCTTGACTTGAGTGAGTAAACACATGGCATACCGCTTCTTTTACCGCGCCAGAAAGCGCAAGTAGTCGCTGCATTCGTTTTTGGTTGAAGACGGAATAAAGGCCTGATTGTTTTCTTTCGTCTTCAAAGTAGTAATTGATATGGGCGTTATTTTCGTTGGTAAGCACCATGCTTGGATAAAGCTGTTTTTGTTTCTCACTGATGAAAACAAACAAAGAGCAGACGCGCGGAAAATAATACTGTTCGTAGCCTTTACAAACGACGGCATCTAAAGTGTTGTCGAGATTTATCTTATAGCGGCGTTTGTTACCGTGTATAAAACTATTTAAAAAGTCATCAAATCCTTGGTTTTTCTCGATAAATGTGCGTTTTAAGCGAACTTGGTTGTATTCAATCGTGCCGGGTTCTACGGCGACGACTTCATACTGAATACCTTCTTTCAAGCCAAGTTCAAAGTCTTGCTCGAGACCCACTAAGCGGATCGAAATAATTTGTCCGGGATCTACCTGTTGATTGGTCGGTAATTTTATTTTAGCGCCACTGAGGGAAATATCGGAGGTAGTTGCGGAAACCTTAGGGCGATTTTTTGCCAGTTCCACTGTGATCTTAATGGAGTAATTCATGCGCTCTTCGGAGCGGCTTTCGTACGACGCGAAACGGACTAGTTTAGTGTAGTTATGATTGACCGCGTCTTTTTCTACTTCTTCTTCGCGTGCTTTGGCCTGCCTTTGCATGACCTTATAATTATTGTCGGTACTCATTACGGATTCGTAAACTGCAAGGGTATAACCCCCATGTTTAGCGACTTCCCGCTCGAATACTTCGATTGCTAAGTCATCCATAAAGTGCTGTTTGCCTTCATATTCATAAGGCTTAACTTGACCTGCGACTTGTCCTCTGAGGTCAATAAATCGTGCCACGGGCTGAGATAGCCGCGACATTTCCATTTTTAATAGAAATTGGTCCGGCTTGGATAGGTCCGCAGTACGTTGCTTAAATATGCGATCAAAAGCCGGATCGCCAAGATCCAGCTTTAAATCTTCAATTAAGCTTTGATATTTTTGTAATCTATCTTCAGGCATAAACAGTTTTACACGCGCTCATTTTATGTGACCAGTTGGGTCACCGCCAATATTATGTCAACATTGGCGCTTTATTAGTTTATTCTTAACCTATTATTGTGTTTAAGCAAGATATATACCTGTAATTTATGGCAAAAAAGAAAACAGCATTTGTATGTAGTGATTGTGGTGCCGAATTCGCGCGTTGGCAGGGCCAGTGCTCAGAGTGTAAGGCATGGAATACCGTAACGGAATTTCGCGTTCCATCAGCAAAATCAGTCCCTCAAGGCGGTTCAACGTCAGGTTATGCCGGTCTTGTTGAAGCTAAAGTACAAACCTTAGATGAAGTTAACCTAGAACAATTACCTAGATTTTCAACAGGCTTTAAAGAGTTTGACCGTGTACTTGGTGGTGGTGTTGTACCGGGAAGTGCAATATTAATTGGTGGTAGCCCCGGCGCTGGTAAAAGTACGGTGTTGCTGCAAACCATGTGTCGCCTTGCCGAAACCATGAACACTTTGTATGTCACTGGTGAAGAGTCGCTGCAACAAGTTGCCATGCGTGCGACACGGTTGGGGCTGCCTACAAATAAGCTTAAAACACTCGCAGAAACCAATGTTGAGACGATTTGTCAGCTCGCGCTTCGTGAAAAGCCAAGTATTATGGTTATCGACTCAATTCAAGTAATGCATATGAGTGATATCCAATCGGCACCCGGGTCGGTTTCTCAAGTACGTGAAAGCGCTGCTTATTTGACGCGTTTTGCCAAAACCAATCAGGTTGCCATTATTATGGTGGGGCATGTAACTAAAGATGGTACACTGGCCGGTCCTAAGGTGCTGGAGCATTGTATTGACTGCTCCATTTTACTGGAAGGCAGTGCCGACAGTCGCTTTAGAACATTACGTGGCAATAAAAACCGTTTTGGTGCTGTAAACGAGTTGGGTGTGTTTGCTATGACAAGCCAGGGCTTAAAGGAAGTAAACAATCCTTCGGCTATTTTCTTAAATCGTGGTGAAGCGCAAACACCAGGCTCATTAGTCATGGTTATTTGGGAAGGTACGCGACCATTACTCGTGGAAGTCCAAGCACTAGTCGACTATTCACAGCTCGCCAACCCTCGTCGCGTCACTGTTGGTTTGGAACAAAATCGTTTAGCCATGTTACTTGCTGTATTGCATCGTCACGGCGGTTTACAGGTGTCGGATCAAGATGTGTTTGTAAACGTTGTAGGCGGTGTCAAAGTGACCGAAACCAGCGCTGATTTAGCCTTAATAGCCGCACTGGTTTCAAGCTTTAAAAACCAAACGTTAGACAGGCAGCTGGTGGTATTTGGTGAGGTGGGGTTAGGAGGTGAGATCCGACCGGTGCCTAGTGGGCAAGAGCGGTTGCGTGAAGCATCTAAGCATGGATTTACAAGAGCAATTGTACCAAAAGCAAATAAACCAAAAGAAAATATTGAAGGGATGGAAATTGTTGCCGTCTCTAGCCTTAGCGAAGCGCTTGAGGCACTTTTTTAAATAATGGAGTGAAATATGAATAAGTCCACATTAGCAGTTGCCGTTGTGGTGTTAGCAGGCGCAGGGTATGTTGGCGCAAACTATTATGTAAATGAGCAAGTGAAACAAGAGATCACCAAGCAAATCTCAAGTTTTGAACAGCAAAGTGGCCTTACGGTGAGTTTTGCAAATAGCTCTGTTGATTTATTTTCTCGCGGTGTAGAAATTACCGATTTAACGATCTCACAACCTGATGAAAAAATAACATTATTTACCATCGATAAGCTCAATATTGTCGGTTATGAGCAAGACAAAATCAGCCCCTACACTGAACTTGACCTAGTTGGTTTAAAATTAGCAAAAGAAGCAGCAGAGTTTACCCAAGGGATGTCGCCGGAGCTGGTCAATGCAACTTATCATTTAAAAACAAGTCTTGCCTATGACGATGCATCTGGCGCCAGCGAGGTGAAATTCGCAACGTCGGCAGAAGGTATTGTAAAAACCTCTTTTAATGCTGCGTTTGGAAATAGTAAGGCCTTTATGGATGCTTCATTAGCGGCGTCAAAAATTCAAGGCGATACACCAAACCTTGAGCAAGAGCTTCAAGTACAGTCGCAAATGATGACAGCAATGCAATCGCTCGAATTAAAATCGCTGGCTGTGAATATTGACAATGCAGGCACCTTGCCTCAATTCATAGAAGCTGAACTTGCACAGCAAGGAATGACCAAAGATGACTTTGAAGCGGTGACAGCACAGCAGTTAATGTATTCACCGATGCCGCAAGAATTAAAAGATGCAATCACGGGTTTTGTATCTGGAATGGAGTCTTTGTCAATTTCTGTGACCGTACCACAAAGCCAAAATATGATGGCGCTTGGGCAACAGCTATCTTTGGCTATGGCACAAAATCCAGAAACGCTGTCTGAACTTATCAAGATCAACGCAAGCGGTAAGTAAAGCCAATCAAGCTAGTTTAACGGGATTGTGGACTTGCTCTGCAATCCCTCCACCTCTTACACACCCATTCATTCGCCATATCTATTTCACTAAATTGATGAAATCTAAAGCAGCCTTGAGGTTGATCATACAATTCGTTGGAGTTGCAAAGGCTGCGATGGTAGCATTGGAGTATCAATTGCTTGGGAATGTATTTATGAGCGAATTCAAAGACTACCAGCAAGCTCAATTGCTATTAGAAAAACACGAACTATTTATTGCCCCTGCCGAAGTTCACGGCACCATTTCTGGGTTATTGGCATGTGGTCTGAATATCGAAGATTCAGAGTATTTAGGGCTATTGAGCGACGTATTCAACGACGGTCAAAAATTTTCAGCGCCAATTAGAGAGTTTTGCATCGATTTATATAAACAAGTTGCCGAGCACTTTAACGACGGCGAGTTCCAGTTTGAACTTTACTTGCCGCCAGAGGACGAATCATTACATGACCAAGCTAACGCACTGATTGCTTGGGTATCAGGCTTTTTACTAGGCTTTGGTTTAAAGCAAAAAGATTACGGTAAGTTATCTGCAGATGTTAAAGAAGTGATTAACGACTTTAGCGAAATAACTAAGCTTGATACTGGTTTTGAAGACAGCAACGACGATAAAGAAGCACTGCTCGAAGTGGTAGAATATGTGCGTGTTTCTACACTATTATGCTTTGCCGAGATGGGTAAAGAACCCCAGTCAGTTAGCACATCAAAGACGATACATTAATTATGATAAAAAACAGCGAGTTTGTAGCACGCCGTGCGCGTCTTATTGCGGCACTAGATAACAACGCCGTAGCGATTATTCCTGCGGCCGTAGAGTTAACCCGTAGCCGCGACACTGAATTTCCGTTTCGCCAAGATAGCGACTTTTTTTACCTGACGGGATTTAAAGAGCCGGATGCGGTTTTGGTGCTTACGAAAGACAGAGACGGCAATGCGCAGTCTACGCTGTTTTGTCGTAATAAAGATAAGGTTGCTGAGATTTGGCATGGTCGCCGGATGGGCTATGAGCAAGCTAAATCGCAACTTGAACTCGACCAAACCTTTGCGCTGAGTGACTTAGACGACGAGCTATTAAATCTCGTGAATGGTCGCAAGGTATTATTCTACGGGCAAGGCACATATAACGCCTTTGATGATAAGGTTTGGCAGTTGCTAAGTACATTGCGTGGCGCACCGAAAAAGGGCTATCGTGCCCCTGAGATAATCAAAGATATTCGCCCACTCGTCCATGAAATGCGCTTATTTAAATCGGATGCTGAAATCGCCATCATGCGCGAAGCGGGCAGAATTAGTGCTGAGGCGCACAAACGCGCGATGCAGTTTGCCAAGCCGGGCGCAACGGAATACCAGCTTGAAGCCGAAATTCATCATCATTATGCAATGAACGGTGCGCGTCATCCAGCCTATGGCACCATTGTTGGCAGCGGCATCAATGCGACGATTTTACACTACACCGACAACTGTGATGCGCTACAAGATGGCGACTTAGTACTGATTGATTCGGGTTGTGAGCTTGAAGGCTATGCGGCTGATATAACTCGTACTTTCCCAGTAAACGGCCAGTTTACTGATGCGCAGCGTAAGATTTATGAGTTGGTATTGGCGGCGCAAAATGCGGCCTTTGGTGAAGTAAAACCGGGTGGTACATTAGTTAAAGCCAATCAAGTGGCGATGACTGTATTGACTCAAGGACTAGTAGATTTAGGCATTCTTGCGGGCGACGTTAACGAACTCCTAGAAGCGCAGGCATGCAAAGCATTTTACATGCATGGTTTAGGTCATTGGCTAGGTCTTGATGTTCACGATGTCGGTGAATACAAGTTAGATGAAGCGGATCGTCCATTTGAACCTGGCATGGTACTTACCATTGAGCCGGGTCTGTATTTTGACGAAGATGCGCAAGTTCCTGATGAGTATAAAGGAATTGGCATTCGTATCGAAGATGATCTGTTGGTCACCGAGTCAGGTTATGAAAACTTAACCGCACTGGTGCCAAAAACCATCGCAGAAATAGAAGCATTAATGAATAACTAGTGGACACTTTGCGTGCAACAGTTTGATGTCGTCGTGGTTGGTGGTGGTATGGCAGGAGCCAGCGCCGCCATCGCCATAAAAAAAGTCTCTCCGCAGGCAAAGATTGCGGTTATTGAAGCCTTTGCGCCAAAAGGTAAACAGCATCCAAGTTTTGACGACCGTAGTATTGCGCTTGCTGCGCAGTCGGTCGCATTTTTGGGCGAGCTAAATCTATTTAATCCCGAGTGGCAGTACGTTGAGCCAATCACACAAGTGAATGTTTCAGACAGAGGTCACTTTGGTAAAGCGTGGATAAACCCTGAAGACTACAACCAAAAAGCGTTAGGCTATGTAGTTGAAGTCAATCCCTATGGCAGCTTTTTACACGAGCAGTTGAGCAATCTTGATATTGCACTGTTTTGTCCGAACCAAGTGGCGCATATACATCAACAACCAGAGCAGGTTGAACTGACGCTCGATAATGGCGAGCAATTACAAAGTCGATTACTGGTTGTTGCGGATGGCGCGCAATCTCCCACGCGGGCTAAGCTCAATATCGGCTTTGATAGCATAGGCTACGAGCAAGGTGCATTGATTGCCAATGTGCAAATCGACACGGCTCATGGTGGTCAGGCGTTCGAGCGTTTTACCGAACATGGCCCGATGGCACTTCTGCCAATGAGTGATAATCGCTATTCACTGGTGTGGTGTATGCCAAATGAGCACCTCAGCGAGTTTGAAGCGATGACAGCACACGAGTTTTTAGCTGCATTGCAGCAAGCCTTTGGATATCGCGCTGGGCGCTTTGTGCAAGTGGGTATGAGAGCAAGCTACCCTCTAGTGCTTGGGCGAGTAGAGCAACTCACTCATCATCGCGTGGTGGTGATTGGCAATGCGGCGCATGCCATACATCCCATTGCAGGACAGGGCTTTAATTTAGGTCTACGAGATATTCAAGTACTAACCTCACAATGTCAGGCAAATACGCTTGAAGAGTGGGGTAGTTTTCAATTTACGCGTGCTTATCAACTGGCGCGAGCGCAAGATATTAATACGGTGATGACATTAACCGATGCGCTCGTTCGACTATTTTCAAACTCATCAAGAACCTTAGCCTTAGGCCGTAGTTTAGGTCTACTTACCATGGCGTTGTCCAAAACAGCAAGAGCGCCGCTGGCCAAGCAATTGATGGGATATAAAGGATAAAGGAGTTGGCATGCAACAAGTTCAAGTTTGTATTGTTGGTGGTGGATGTGTTGGTTTAACGCTGGCGCTAGGGCTTGCGCAGCAAAATATCTCCGTACTAGTGTTAGACAGTGGTGAAAAGCCAACACCATTGGCACAAGAATACAGCGCACGCGTGAGTGCGATAAGCGCTGCAAGTCAGGCTTTATTCGAGCGCTTGGGCGTGTGGCCTGATATTAAAGCGCAGCGCGCCGCGGCATATACTCGTATGGATGTACGCGATAAAGACAGCTTTGGTAAAATCGCCTTTGATAATGTCTCGTTAGACTTACCTGAGCTTGGTCACATCATTGAAAACGACGCCATTCGCTATGCGTTGTTAACAGCACTCGAAGCACAGCAATCGGCCAAACTGATGTGGAACACAAAATACCAAAGCTTGCATCAAACAGACACCGATGTGTTGCTAACCTTAGCTACTGGTGAACCTGTGATGGCGAAACTAGTGGTGGCGGCTGATGGCGCACGTTCGGCTATTCGCCAGCAGTTTAATATGCCAATCACGTATTGGGATTATGACCACCATGCGCTGGTTGCAACGATAAAAACCGCAGCGCCTCATGATGCAACAGCAAGACAAGTGTTCCTTCCTGATGGACCGCTGGCCTTTTTACCGCTTGATGACCCATATACTCATTCAATTGTATGGTCTACCGCACCGGATAAAGCAAAGCAGCTACAAGCCATGCCGGTCGGGGCGTTTAACAAAGCATTAAGTGCTGCAATTGATATGCAGTGCGGTGTGTGTGAATTGATTAGCGAAAGACATGTTTTTCCTTTGACCATGCGTTATGCAAAACAATGGGTGCAAGGGCGGATCGTTTTAATGGGCGATGCGGCACATACCATTCACCCGCTTGCAGGTCTTGGCATGAATTTAGGGCTAAAAGACGCTGCGTATCTGACCACCTTGTTATCAGCACCGCAAGAGCAATTTGCCAGCACACGGATACTGCGCCAATATGAGCGCAGCAGAAAAGCAGATGCCCAAAAGCATATTGCCATGATGCAAGGGCTTAAAGAGCTGTTTGAAGGCAGCCATCCGCTTAAAAAGCTAGTGCGCGGTGTGGGCCTGAGCTTGGTCGACAACCTCGGCCCAATCAAGCATTTGTTCGCCAAAGAAGCGATAGGCGGTAAATAAAAAGATCGCCGCGTAAAGCGGCTTATATGGACTCCTCCAATTGTACAAGCCACTTTTAGCATTATTAGTGTGATTGCGTGCTTATATCCGGGCTCTT
>NZ_SGPH01000031.1:0-15324 GCF_004208915.1 Pseudoalteromonas sp. CO342X | reverse complement strand
TCTGAAATCTGAAATCTGAAATCTGAAATCTGAAATCTGAAATCTGAAATCTGAAATCTGAAATCTGAAATCTGAAATCTGAAATCTGAACCCAAGAGGCAATATGACCGAGAACATTGTATGGCACACTCAAGCAGTTTTGCGTGCTGAAAAAGAACAACATAAAGGGCATAAGCCATTATTACTTTGGTACACTGGGTTAAGTGGTTCAGGTAAGTCGACAATTGCTAATGCAGTTGAGGCAAAGTTATTTGAATTAGGTTGCCATACTTATCTGCTTGATGGCGATAACGTACGCATGGGCTTAAACAAGGGCCTTACTTTTAGCGACGAAGACCGCATGGAGAATATTCGCCGTATTAGCGAAGTTGCCAAGCTGTTCATTGATGCAGGTTTAATTGTATCAACAGCGTTTATTTCACCTTTTAAAGAAGACCGTGCCCGTGCTCGAAGCATTATAAGTCAAGGCGAATTTGTTGAAGTATTTATTGATACGCCATTAGAGGTATGCGAAAGCCGTGACCCTAAAGGTTTATACAAAAAAGCCCGTGCTGGCGAAATACCTAACTTTACAGGTATTAGCTCGGCATTTGATGTACCAGAGCAACCAGAGATTCATGTGAAAACAGCAGAGCAAAGCATTGAGCAAAGCGTTGAGCAAATTATTGGTTATTTACGCGAAACAGGGATTATAGAAATCTAGAGCCAGAAACCTGATACCTGACGTTTAAAATCTGATATCTGTCTTTTGACCTCTAATATCTGTAATCTGACTTCTAATTCCTAGTGTCTAATGCTTTATCTTTTATTACTTTTGAGATTTTATGAATTACGATATTTTTAACGGCGATGCAGATGGCATAATCGCACTTTTACAGTTACAGCTAGCGAACCCAATTGATAGCGTTAAAGTAACCGGTGTGAAACGCGATATTCAATTATTAAAAAAGATTGCCCCCAAAGCAGGCGACAATATTCGAGTACTTGATATATCGATGGAAAAAAACATGGCAGAGCTGCACGATGCATTATGTGTTGGGGCGCGTGTTATGTATGTTGACCATCATAAAACGGGTGATATTCCAAAGCACGTTAACTTATTTACTCATATAAATTTAGATTCAAATATGTGTACTAGCTTGATAGTGAGCGACCTTATCGGTAAGCAGTATCACTTATGGGCCATTACAGCAGCTTATGGTGATAATCTATTTGCTAAAGCTGACAGTGAGGCTGACAAGTTAGGTTTAAAGGAACTAGAAAAGTCACAACTTAAGGCATTTGGTACTTATATTAACTATAACGGCTATGGCAGTGAGGTGGCCGATTTGCACTTTGCCCCTGAGGAGTTGTTTAAGGAGCTACTAAAATATAAGTCTCCTTTTGATGCCATTAACGACCCTGAGTCGGTTTATTACATATTAGAAAAAGCCTACAAAGCAGATATGCAAAATGCGGCATGTGCTAAAGTTTTACATAATTGTGATACTGCAAAGGTTATTTTACTTGATGACGCCCTGTGGGCGCGCCGTGTAAGTGGCGTATTAGGCAACGACCTTGCAAACAAATCACCAGATAAAGTCCATGCAGTACTTACCTGTAATAACAAAGGAAGTTACACAGTAAGTGTAAGAGCACCACTCAATAACAAACAAGGCGCTGTTGATGTATGCAGCCAATTTGCTACTGGAGGTGGCCGTGCAGCAGCTGCTGGTATTAATGAGTTAAATTATAAACAAGTCGATGATTTTTTGGATAAGTTAGTTACTTTCTATCATTGAAGTACGTAGAGTATTTATGAAGATAAGGGCATATTTAGTTACTAGATTTGCAATACCTCTAATAATTAACGCGCTCCAAAGATAAAATCACAATAAAATGTAGGATTAAATATGTTTTTAATTGCAGGCCCATGCGTTATCGAATCAGAAAAGCTGGTTTTTAAAATCGCTGAAAAAATGAAAAGAGTTACTGAAGAGCTCGGTGTTGAATACATCTTTAAAGCGAGCTTTGATAAAGCTAATCGTAGCTCTACTTCGAGTTACCGAGGCCCTGGTGTTGAAGAGGGCTTGCGTATTTTAGCTAAGGTTAAGTCTGACTTAGGGCTTCGCGTATTAACTGATGTACACGAAGATACACCTATTGATGAGGTAGCGAGTGTTGTTGATGTATTACAAACACCTGCATTTTTAGTGCGTCAAACCAACTTTATTCAAAAAGTGGCGCGTGCTGGTAAGCCTGTTAATATTAAAAAGGGTCAATTTCAAGCCCCTTGGGATATGCATCAAGTTGTTAATAAATGCCACGAAGTGGGCAATAAAGACATTTGGTTATGTGACCGTGGTACTTCTTTTGGTTATAACACCTTAATTAGTGACATGCGTGGTTTACCTGTAATGCGTAGCACTGGTTGTAAAGTGGTTTTTGACGCAACTCATTCAGTGCAGCAGCCGGGTGGTCAAGGCGCAACCTCGGGTGGACAAAGAGAAATGGTACCGGTATTAGCACGAGCTGCTGTTGCAGTAGGTATTGATGGCTTGTTCACTGAAACTCACCCAGATCCGAGCGTTGCACTTAGTGATGGCCCAAACATGGTCCCACTAGAGCACATGCATGAAATGTTAGAAACTTTGTTAGAAATTGACGCAGTGACACACAAGCGCCCATTTTTAGAAAGTAAATTAGTTTAATCTTTTTGTAGCTATTTGTGATGGATGAAGTGAAATTTAAAGTAGTAATACCAGCTCGATATGGTTCTTCGCGGTTACCTGCTAAACCGTTATTAGAAATATGTGGTAAACCAGTTTTTTGGCATGTAGTACAAAGGGTGCTTGAGGCTGGTGTCGCTATAGATGACATATTTATTGCTACTGATGACACTCGAATTGAAGAGGCAGCAAAAGCGCTCTCCCTTCCTGTTGTAATGACTAGTGATAAACATGTGAGCGGTACAGATCGGGTTCATGAAGTCGCTCTTAAAATGGCGTGGCCTGAATCAACACTCGTAATGAATGTTCAAGGTGATGAGCCACTTATTCCTGAGAGCTTAATTCGTGAGCTTATTAATTTCACTGAACAAAATAGCCGTTTTGGTGTTACAACAGCGGCAACGCCGATAACAAAGCAAAGTGACTTTAATAACCTAAATGTTGTTAAAGCTATAGTGAGTGAACAAAGAGAAGCTTTATATTTTACTCGTGCGCCAGCCCCAATAAACCGTGATGCACCTGATGATCTTACTGCTGCAAAACGACATGTCGGTGTGTATGTATATAAAGTGTCGGCGCTAAAATCAATTTGTGATATGCCTGAGTCGTATCTAGAAAAGTTTGAAAAGTTAGAACAATTACGAGCGTTAAGTAATGGTCTCTCTATAGGTGTAATGGATTACGTTGGTAATATTCCTCATGGGATCGACACCAAAGAAGATTATTTAGCAGTAAAAATGGAAATGGAAAATTTATGAATACGATAGAAATAGCTAAGAAAGTCATTTGCAATGAAATTGATGCGTTACATGCTATTAGTGCACAGTTAGATGAACAGTTTGATTCTGCAATTAAACTTATATTAGCCACCAAAGGTCGCACAATTATTTGCGGCATGGGTAAATCAGGCATTATAGGAAAAAAAATAGCAGCATCATTTGCTAGCACTGGCACACCAAGCTTTTTTATGCATCCAGGAGAGGCATTTCATGGTGATTTAGGCATGATAACCCCTGATGATGTATTTATTGCTATTTCTAATTCAGGCGAAACAGACGAAGTACTAAAGCTATTACCGTTTTTGAAAGATAACTTAAATAAAATAATCGCTATAACAGGCAACCCTGAATCAACCTTAGCTAAAAATTCGCATTATCATTTAAATATTGCGGTACCAGCTGAAGCCTGTCCATTGCAGTTAGCGCCAACTTCTTCGACTACTGCTGCATTAGTTATGGGGGATGCCTTAACAGTTGGTCTAATGGAATTAAGAGGGTTCCGTCCTGAGAATTTTGCAAGATTTCACCCCGGAGGTAGCTTAGGAAGAAAGTTATTGAGCAAAGTAGCTGATGAAATGTGTAAAGATAACCTTCCGATAGTTACTTCTGAAACACCTCTAAGTGAAGTAATTAATATAATATCAAAAGGTGCTCTTGGTCTGACTCTGGTAATTAATAGTGGTCAGCTCAACGCAATAATCACGGATGGTGATTTGCGTAGGGCTATAGAAAAATTTGGAAAAGGTATTTTTGATTTGACAGCCAATGATATTTCAAGTAACGAGCCCTTTGTAATATCACCAGATGCTTCAATGGAACTTGCCTTTAATATGATGGATAAATATCGCATTAATAACTTGATTGTTTGTAATGGTAATAGAAAAGTCTTAGGGGTTTTGAAAAAGTGACTTTGGCGCATTTGCTATAATATTTATGTGTTTAGGTTTACCTTTGAAATACTCAGGGCAAGATTATGAACTTTACTTTGGCATAAGTTTTTGATCTTATGGTGTTTTTTCAATTAAGCAGTCCAATTATGTCAGTCAACACGTTGTTCGAACGCTTTTCTTTCATTGATGACCCAAGTCAGGAAGGTAAAGTGCAACATCCATTATTCGATATTCTGTTTCTAACAATCAGTGCCGTAATCGCAGGTTGCCAAGGTTGGGAAAAAATTGAAAATTTTGCCCATGACAAACTATCTTGATTACGTAAATTTATCGCACTATCGAACGGTTGTGCCGCGCCACGACATGATTGCGCGGGTTGGAAGCCGCATCGATATGACCCAGTTTCAAACTTGTTGCTCGCAATGGATGCAAAGTTGCAGTGAACTAACAAATGGCATTGTGGTTGCCATTGTTGGGAAAAAGCTAAAAGGTTCATTTAAACGACTTTATAGAAAAGGTGCTATCCACATTGTCAGTGCGTTTGCCTGTGAAAATTGTGTTACGCTAGGTCAATGTAAGACCGACTTGAAGTCTAATGAAATCATGGCTAGTCCAGATTTACTTCAACTACTAGAGCTAAAAGGTTGCTTAGTGACGATTGATACAGTGGGCTGCCAAAAGAAGATTATAAAGCAAATTGTAGAAATAGAAGCGGATTATTTGCTTGCACTCAAAGCCAGCCAGAGCAGCTTATTTGAACAAGTGAAACAGCTCTTGCTGCCAGAAATCACACGCCAGATAGCTAGTGATAACCTATTAAGTGAAATAGATTACCAACGATGTCGAGAAGAATTCAGATCGGCTGTTGTTTGTCATGATATGGCTCAAATTCCCACAAGTTCTAGTTGGCCCAATTTACAAAGTGCTGGCGTGATAGTGTCTTGCCGCAAATTGGATAATCAAAAGCAAGGTGAATTAACATATCGATATTACATTAGCTCAGCAAACATGAGTGCACAAAGGCTAGCTGATGAAGCCACACGAGCACATCGGCATATCGAGAATAGTCTTCATTGGTGTTTGGATGTGGCAATGAATGAAGATGTTGCCGTATACGTCGCGGCGGTGCCGCAGAAGTGTTTGCAGGTGCAGGACATGTTGCATTGAATTTAATAAAGAAATAGAAAACCTTTAACAAAGGTGTACGTGCTAAACATCTAAAGGCAGCTAGAAATGAGTGTTATCTAGAAAAGGTATTGAATAGCAAGTGATTTTTCATGCTCTTGTCCTGCTATTCCTCCTAAGCACAGTATTAAAGTTTTTCTAAGGAGTAATGTAAGTTTTAGCCGAAGTATGAGAATAATACCTATATATTATTCTAAGAAGTTTAAGTCTCATAGCTCGCGGAGGAGATATGTGTAAAGTCGCTGTTATCATGAGTGTCTACTATGCGGATAACTCAAGCTACTTGAAGGAAGCAATAAACAGTATTGTTAATCAATCATATAACGAGGTTGATCTTTTTCTTTATATAGATGGTGCGATATCTGAAGATTTAGTTGAAGTAATAGAGTTTTTCAAATGTAAATTCATTAATAGAATAAAAGTTTATAGAGGTTGTTATAATAAAGGGTTGGCTTTTGGACTAAATCTTTTAATTGATGAAGTGTTAAGTAGAGGCAAATATAAATATGTTGCGAGAATGGATGCAGATGATATTTCCCACTCTGAAAGGATAAGAAAGCAGGTTGAATTTATGCAGGATCATATCCATGTAAGTGTAATTGGTTCTGCTTGTAAGGAGTTTGGTGCTTCGTTTGCTTTAAGCGAGAAGAGATTACCTGACACACATGAAGCCTTAAAAGCCTTTAGTGTAGCTCGGTGTCCTTTTATACATCCAACAGTGATGTTTAGAGTTTCAGTGTTTAAGGATGGATGTAGATATTCTACCGAGACAGCGCTTACAGAAGATATGGCATTATGGTTTGAGTTACTGAAGAAAGGATATAAATTTGCCAACCTAACAGATGTACTTTTAGACTACCGTCTAAATGAGCAAACCATAAAAAGAAGGAGAGGGTTTTATAAGTGTTTGAGTGAAATCAACCTCAGGCTGAAATACATGCGCCTCTTGAATGAGGTTACAGTTAAGAACTTTTTGCTCATTTCGTCTAGAATTCTGTTTCATTTTGCGCCACCTGCGTTGCTAAAGTTCGCGTATCGTAATTTAAGGTGATACAAAATGAAATCTTTTTAGCTAGCTAATACTTCAAGCTGCTATACTCAGTTGTTAGTTTTATATATTCAACACGGATAACGGATATGTTTGTTGAACTCTGTTTTGTAACTTTTTTTTCGTTTACAACGCTTTTTTTAATGAGAAAAGTAGCTAAACGAACTGGTCTAGTCGATGTACCTTGTGAAAGAAAAGTTCATCAAGGCTCTATACCTTTAGCTGGCGGCATCTCTGTCTGTGTTTCAGTTTCTTACTTTCTATTGAGCCGAGCGGATAGCTTTCCAAACCTTACCGTTTTGTCAGTTAGCCTGATCCTGCTAACTACTCTCGGTGCGTTAGATGATAAATATGATCTCAGTGTAAAAGTGAGAATTGCTTTCCAAGCATGTATTGCTGCAGCGATGATATATTTTACTCAGTACCAAATTTTTTCGCTGGGTAACCTATTTGGTTTTGGAGGAATTGAATTAGGAGCAATTGGCACAATTATGACTGTAGTCGCTGTAATTGCAGCAATAAATGCATTTAATATGGTCGATGGTATCGATGGTTTACTTGGTGGACTTTCAATTGTTACTTTCGCTAGTCTTGCTTTATTAGGCTTTGTTTACGGCGATCGTCTTACTACTGCCATTTCTCTTATTTTTGTCTTTGCAATAATACCTTATGTGCTGATGAACTTGGGCTTGCTAGGAAGAGAGCGAAAAGTATTTATGGGTGATGCCGGTAGTATGATGATTGGTTTTGCCGTAGTTTGGTTATTGCTATCTGTTAGTCAAACGGCTGGAACCGCTTCAGAGTCTGTTCGTCCAGTAACAGCTATATGGTTAATTGCTATCCCCCTAATGGACATGACAGCGATCATGATCCGAAGAATCAGGCGGGGAGACTCTCCCTTTAAGCCGGATAGAGAGCACCTTCATCATATCTTCCAAAAGCTAGGTTTTACATCCATCCAAACGCTAGCTGTTATAGTGGCCATATCAGCTATATTGGCGCTAATAGGTATAGGTGGAGAGTTACTCAATATACCCGAGTATGTAATGTTTTATGCTTTTGTTCTGCTCTTTATTGGATATCACCAAGTGCTGAGTAAGATTTCTGCCGTGAGTTTGTTCATCAATAATACTTTTGGCACTCAACTGAATGTGGAAAATGTGAAAGCGTAAAAAAAAGCTGATACTGTAAAGCCAAAGTCTAACATTTATAACAATTTTAAGTAGATAAAATGCGCAATAAAACTTATTACTCTTTGCCTATATTGGCCATGTCTGCTGTTTGTTCAGCAACTGAGCAACCAAATTATATGTCCTATGCAGGCTATACTGGTCTTTTCAATACTCCTAACGCCGAAGTGCTAAAAAAAGGCGTGATTGATATTGGTTACAATAACCAATTAGATCAGAGTGGGCTTAAATATGTCGATGGTCATAACTATATCTTCTCTGCAGGTGTGTTCGATGGTCTTGAAGTAAGTGGGGTTATTGCTACAAACACTATGCATGACAATATGTTTGCAGAGGGTAGAGGCCAGCTCCGAGATCTATCGTTTAACTTAAAATACCAAATCCCCTATATTCCTAAAGAGTGGTTTAATCTTGCTATTGGTGGTAAGGACTTAGGTGGTGCGGCGAATAACTATGAAACCTACTATTTAGCTGGTTCACGCGAATGGAATGACTTTAGGTTTTCAGCTGGTTTTGCAGTAAGCGATCGCGCAACCGGGCAAATGGATGGCGCTTTTGCTGGTATTGAATGGCAGCCATTAGATTGGTTTGCATTGCAGGTTGAGCATGATGCGGATGCAGTAAATGCGGGCTTACGCTTAACTGTACCTAAGGAGTGGATTTACGATGTTGGTACATTAACGTTAACCAGCAAGTTTTACAGTAATACTGAGCTTGCAGAAAAGGATACCTTTTGGGGAATAAACTTTTCTATGCCGCTTTTTGAGCAGGCTAAGTTAAACGACCCTACGGAAGCTGCACCAGCGCCGATTTTAGATAATCATAAAAAGCGTGAGGCTGCATTTGAAGCGCACTATCAACAGCAGCGAGAATTAGCTCAAAAACCGTTAGAAGAAGCTAAGCAAGAAGTAACTGAGCGTGATGAATACAGAAAGTCACTAACACTGCAAACTCGGGAACTTAAAAATGCATTAATCGACGATGGCTTAGAGGCGATTAGTGTGGGCTTTAATCGAGACCCGCATATTGTTGTAAGCTTTGAGAACTATGTATTTAATCGTAATGATATAGACGCTATTGGTCTTGTGCTAGGCCGTATTGCCGAACATATAGATGAGCCTGAGGCTAAATATACGATTCAGTTATTAAACCGTGGTATTCCAATGCTTTCTGTGCGTGGTGATATTGATAATTACCGTGAATTTATCAATACCAGCAGTACGCCAGACATGGATATTCGCCGCGGTGAAATGGATCCGATTGGCAGTGTGTCTTGGGTGGGAATGCCTAAAGCCAACAGTCCTTACTTTAGACCACGCGTAACTATAGGGCCTTCTCTAGATTCACACTTTGCGACAGAGATAGGTGTTTATGACTTTTCACTCGCAATTAAAGCCGATGTGGATGTGCCGATGTGGTATGGCGGTGGTATAAGCGTTAGCGCTGAAACTGAAGTTGCCAAAACAGATGACTACGAAACAGGCAAAGCATTTGGCCGCTTTGCAAAAGACAGTGGTGTTACGCAAGCGACAATCTATCAAACGTTAGATTTACCGTATGGAATTTATAACCAAACACATATTGGTTTCTTTAAAGAGTTTAATGACTATACAGGTATCAAAAACGAAACGACTTGGCTTAGTGAAAATGGTCGTCACCAGCTTAATGCTGAAATTGGTTATTTAGAATATGATGACTATGACTTAGATAGAGACTATCAAACGTTGTCTTATCGTTATAACTGGGTTGAGCAGGATGTGAGTTTTCACGCAACAGCAGGTCGGTTCTTTTATGAAGATAGCGGTGTAAAACTAGAAACTCGCTTTTGGTTTGGCGACAGCTATATTTCAATCTTTGCCCAAGATACGGATGTACAAGTCGCAGGTATTGTGTTTAGTATCCCGCTTACTCCACGTAAAGATATGGCACCAATCCGTTATGGCCAGATAAAAGGGAATGAAGCTTGGCGACATGAAGTGAGTACACGTATTGGTGAGTCACACAATCAATTGGTGATTGGCCGTGGACATTCAGTTAAAACGCCTGTGAATTTGGATAAGACATTCCTTAATCAAGGACGCTTGTCGAGTAGTTATATTTACAGCAATTTGGCAAGATTACGAGAAGCATACCTAACTTACAGATAACAGTAGCTGCGACTTTACGTCACGATGTGCTTGTCGCGGGATAAACCCGCTGCTACGGGAGCTGTGTTTTGATGCTCTGTTGCGGGGCTATGTATTTGTAGCAGCGACTTTACGTCGCGATGCTCTTGTCGCGGAGTAAACCCGCAGCTACGGGAGCGGTGTTTTGATGCACTTGCCGCGGGGATATGTATTCGTAGCAGCGACTTTACGTCGCGATGCTCTGTCGCGGGATAAACCCGCTGCTACGGGAGCTATGTCTTGGAGCTTTTGTCGCGGGGTCATGTATTCGTAGCAGCGACTTTACGTCGCGATGCTCCTGTCGCGGGATAAACCCGCTGCTACGGGAGATGTGTTGCGGTGCTCTGTCGCGGGGGTATGTATTCGTAGCAGCGACTTTACGTCGCGATGCGCTTGTCGCGGGATAAACCCGCAGCTACGGGAGAGATGCACTTGCCATAGGGTCATGTATTCGTAGCAGCGACTTTACGTCGCGATGCTCCTGTCGCGGGATAAACCCGCTGCTACGGGAGTGGTGTTTCGGTGCTTTTGTCGCGATTCTCTTGTCTCGGGATAAACCCGCTGCTACGGGAGAGATGCTTCGATGCATTTGCCGCGGATTATGGATTCGTAGCAGCGACTTTATGTCGCGATTCTCTTGTCGCGGGATAAACCCGCTGCTACGGGAGTGGTGTTTCGATGTTTTTTGTCGCAAGGTTATGTATTTGTAGCAGCGATTTTACGTCGCGATGCTTTTGTCGCGATGCTTTTGTCGCGATGCTCTGTCGCGGGATAAACCCGCTGCTACGGGAGTGGTGTTTCGGTGCTTTTGTCGCGGGGTTATGTATCTGTAGCAGCGACTTTACGTCGCGATGCCTTTGTCGCGGGATGAACCCGCAGCTACGGGAGATGTGTTGCGGTGCTTTTGTCGCGGGGTTATGTATCTGTAGCAGCGACTTTACGTCGCGATGCCTTTGTCGCGGGATAAACCCGCTGCTACGGGAGTGGTGTTTCGGTGCACTTATAAACCCGCAGCTACTAAAATCTGCGGGAATCACATCGCCATCTCATTCAAACTATTAAATTTATATACCTTGTTAATAATTAAGCACTATATTGCAACTTTTTGCTATAAATTTGACTTCATTCATTGTCTATTTAGTGTTCTAAAGGTATCCTACTTTCAACTTATTACAGGCGGTTGGAACTACCGCTTTTCTGTGATAAATTAAGGCAGCTAACTCCGACTATATGGTTGTTTTTCCGCTAGATTGGTAGAATAACTGAGTTGGCTTTAGTCAGGGAGCGACTTAGTTCCTGTCTGTCTTATTAAATGATTTAAAACTTAAGCTTATATTGCTCTTTCGCAATATGGCTTTTTTTATGAGTTAACGCGTCAAATCGGCGTAAGTTAACAGAAGGAAAACAAGGACTAATCATGATTGCAAATAAAAAATCTCTTCTTGCGCTCTCTGTAGCGTCTGCGCTAACGCTTTCTGGCTGTTTTAGCGATGATGACAACAACGTAACTATCACGCCTCCACCAGAGCCTACTGATCCAGTAATCGTTGCACCTGAGACTCCAGATGCACTAGCACTAGTTGTAAACGGTAACGTTGTTAATGCTGACTTCGACGCGATCAAAGCGCAAGTAACTTTGCTTGAAAACGGTGAACTAAGTGCAAACACTGTTGACGTAAATGGCACTGCAGTAAACGTGATTGACGCAACTGAAGGTGACTTTACTTTCACACTGAAAGAAGGCGCTTCTGTTGATTCAATTACTGTTAACGTAACAGCTGAAGGTTATGTATCTAAGAGCTTTATTGTTGATTTAACACTTGCTGAAGGCGAGTCAGTAGTTCCTGCACAACTAGAGCTTGTTTCTAAGAATGCGGAAGGCCTAGCTGATAAAGTGGTAGAAGCTTCTGTAACTGATGCGACGACTGCTGAAGTAATCACAGCAAAAGCTGAATCTGGTAAAGCAGGTGCTGACGTAGCGGTTCCAGCAAATACTCAGCTACTTGATGCAAACAACAACCCAGTGTCAGGTTCTACAATTTCACTAAATGTTACTGCTGCTGATAGCACATCAGCAAGTGCGGGTGCGATTCTTCCTGAAGGTCTTAACGCAGCAGGTGCTGCTGAAGTTAAAACTCCAGTTGCTGTAACTAACATCGTAATGACTGACGATGCTGGTAACAAAATCAAGAAGTTTAGCAAGCCTATAGAAGTAACAATGGCAATTCCAGCTACAACTACACTAAGTAGCGGTGAAGTTGTTAAAACAGGTGATGAACTAACGCTAACTTCTCACAACGAAGATACAGGTGTTTGGTCTACTGAGACAAACAAAGTAACTATTGGTGCATTAAATGAAGTAAACGGCACATACGCTGGTTCATTCATGACTGACCACCTTACATTCTTCTCTGCGGTAGATACATTCGATGCATGTCAATCAGACATCAATGTAACTTTCACTGGTGATGCAATCCCTGCTAACGGTTTAACTGTTAAGATGGAATCTAGCGACTATAAAGCTTCTGTACAAGCAAAAGCAGGTTCTACATCACAAACTGTTATTTCTGCAAACAAGGCATCACAAAAAGGTATTGCTGCTGATGCAACAGCACGTGTAACTGTTAAAGACAAAAACGGTAATACATGGTTCGATAGCGAAACTGAAGTATCAGTTTGTGGTAACGTAAACGTTGCGCTAGCTAACCCTGTTACACTTGTTGCTGAGTCATTCGCAGTAACTGCTGTTTGTGAAAACGACAACACAGTAACTACACCACTAACAGGTGCTGTAGTTAAATACCGTTTAGAAAACAAAGGCTTTGAATCAGCTGCTGGTACAGGCGGTACATACGAGCTAACAGACCTAGTAGAAGCTTCTTCATATGAAGTACGCGTTGTACCACGTGGTGCTAAGTTTGCGGGCCTAGGAGCTCAAAACTTTACTATCACTGCTGATGGTACTGATGAGTCAGCTGAAATCACAGTAGCATGTGACGAAGTAACTGGTTCTTAATAACCATAGACTAAGGTGTAGCCCTCAATAAGGCGCACTTTGATCGAGATAGAAAGCCGCTTAAATGCGGCTTTTTTGTGTCTGTTTCTTATTTAGTAGTGTCTATTAAAAGGCGTTGTTGTGCGACTTTGTATTTAAAATATGTCAGTAGTTGTTACGGCAACCTAAGGCTATGAAGTAAAAGCATTTATTATCTTGGCAGCTCTCGCCAATCACGAACGAACTCGCAAACCTGAGTGTAAAAATATTTTAATTACTAGCTGGACAATCTTTGAACTTTCTCTATATTTAAGTTTCGATGTAATAAAACGCGCGTTAGTGCCGCTTGGCACTTTCAAAAAAGGGAACAAGGACCAATCATGATTTCGAACAAAAAATCTTTACTCGCTTTATCTGTAGCTTCAGCTTTAGCACTTTCGGGCTGTTTTAGCGATGACGATAACAATGTGGTGATCACTCCGCCACCTGAGCCAACAGATCCGGTAGTTGTTGCACCAGAAACGCCTGCAGCTTTAGCATTTGCTGTAAGTGGTAACGTAGTTGATGTTGATACTGTTGATATCGTTGCGCCGGCGACAATTACCTTTTTTGAAGATGGAGAACCAACCTCAAATTTGGTTAATGTCAATGGCGACGCAATTACTCAGATCACAACAGAAGATGGTAGCTACACCTTTACTGTAAAAGAAGGTGCGAATGTTGGCATTGTAACTGCTGTAGTCGCTGCTGATGGTTATTTTTCAAAAAGCTTTGACATCGACTTAAGTAATGAAGATTCGGCAGCAACGCTAGAAGCTGAATTGGCACTTGTGTCAAAAGGCGGTGACGAAGTTGTTGAAGCAAGTGTTTCTGAAAGTGTGACTAACGCAACAACAGCTTCTCCTGTTACAGCTGCGGCTGCAAAAGGTAAAGCAGGTTCTGATGTAACGGTTCCTGCAGGCGTGCAACTAAGAGATGCAAGTGGTAATGCCGTTACAGGTACTTCTGTATCATTAACAGTTGGCTCTGCGGATCCTACGTCTAGCAAGATTTCAGCTGTTTTGCCAGCTGGGTTGAGTGCTGGTAGTACAACTAGCATTAAAAAGCCAGTTGGTGTAAGTAACATCGTTATGCAAGATAACAATGGAACTAAGATCAAACAATTTAGCCAAGAGATCGATGTTTCTGTTTCACTTCCTGTCGCAACCTTAGCACCATCTGGTGATAGAACAATTCAAACGGGAGACCAGTTTGATGTTTCTTCAAATAACGAAGATACTGGTAAATGGCAGGCAGAAACGAATAAAGCAACTGTTGGTGCGTTGAATGCTGAAGGCACGGCTTACAAAGCATCTTTTAAAACCGATCACCTTACGTTTTTTACACTGTCTCGCTCAGTTCCAATTTGTACGCAAGGCATTACTGTTAATGTGACTGGCGATACTGTGCCGAGTTCAGGTCTATATGTGAGTATGACCTCTGCTGATGCGAGCGTATCAAGTTATTTACGTGGTGGCAGTACATCAAAAACAGTTGTTTCAGCTAGCACTTCAGCGCGTTATGGTATTAGCTCAACAGCAACAGCACGTGTAGTTATCCGTGATGCTGCAGGTAACGTGTGGGGGAATGCTTCATCAACAAATGCTGAAGTTCAGGTATGTAATGGCCCAGTTTCGATCACGCTAGCAAATCCAATTCAAACCACTGTTAATGAAAATGTAACTGTTAGAGCTGTGTGTTCTAACGATACAACGGTAACAGAAGTTATCCCAGGTGCGATTGTTAAGTATAGATCAAGTACGACTAAGCCATTCCGCACAGCAGCGAACAATGGTGACGGTACTTTTGCACTATCAGCATTAAACGGTGATGTCGCGTCATATGCCGTTAGTGTAGACCCTCGAATTTCTGCACCGTTTACAACGTCTATTACGCCAGATGGAACAGATGAAACTATCGATGTTTCAGTAGCTTGTGACACTGTAACGGGTAGTTAAGTACAGAATGATTAGTCCAATCAGTTAAGCCGCGGAGACGCGGCTTTTTTCTTGCCTAAATCTTATATATTTTTATTCATAAAATCATACTCCCAGAATTAACCTTTCTTTCGTAGCAGCGACTTTATATCGCGACTCTTTTCATGACTTTATGTCGCGACTCTTTTTATGAGTTTATGTCAGGATTTTTCTATGAGTCTATGCCACGGTTTTTTAACTGTGAAGACCCTGTTGTTATTGGCTTTGTGTCGCGGGATAAACCCGCTGCTACGAGTTTGACGTAGCAGCGACTTTATGTCGCGACTCTTTTCATGTCTTTATGTCGCGACTCTTTTCATGTCTTTATGTCGCGACTCTTTTCATGTCT
>NZ_SGPH01000004.1:0-17473 GCF_004208915.1 Pseudoalteromonas sp. CO342X | reverse complement strand
GAGCTGGATTCGAACCAGCGAAGGCTGAGCCGTCAGATTTACAGTCTGATCCCTTTGGCCGCTCGGGAACCCCTCCACGTAAAAATTCTTTCCTAAAGCATCCTATACAAGATAGGGTAAAAAGATGGTGCCGACTATCCGAGTCGAACGGATGACCTACTGATTACAAGTCAGTTGCTCTACCAACTGAGCTAAGTCGGCACTGCTTTAGTACGGGGCGAGATATTAGAGCAACCATTGACGCGATGCAACAGGAATATGCAAAAAAATTTAAATTAATTGCTCAAACGCTCAGTTTTAAGCCAATCCTATGACATTTTTACAGTTATTGCGGGTTTTTCCACCAAACTGACAAACCTTTGAATACTAAAAGGTCATCAAAAACGGCTGACTCAATATGGTTTTTAATAAGTTCTCCATATCCACCTGCACATAATACCAACGCAGACTCATTATTAAGTAACTGCTTTGCACTGTGCACAAGCCCAAGTGTTGCAGCTAAGGCACCATTTTTTACCGCCTCAGGTGTATTTTTCGCAAACTCCTCTGCAAACGGGGTGTTATCATCACAAAATACTCGCTCTGCACGCGCTGTAATACTGGAAATCATGAGATCGATACCTGGTAAAATCCACCCTCCCATGTGTATCCCTTGTGCAGTCACTACATCAACCGTGGTCGCAGTGCCAGAATCAATTACGATAATATCTTGCGTTGGATATAGAGCATGCGCGGCAAGTACCGCGAGCCACCTATCAATCCCCAAATTTTTAAAACTAGGATAGGCGCAAGTTACCCCAGCTCGCCTTGGCGATACTTGTGCTTGCTCTAACACAAGACCAAACTCAGAGGCGCGACTTTCCACCCACTGTAATCCCGCTCCCTTACCAACCTGAGAGCAGATAATTGCGGTTAGCTTTTGCCATTCAATATCACTTTCTTTTACTGGACTAATACGGCCTTCATGCTCAAGTGCATATTTAACTGCAGTATTACCTACGTCAATTAGCAGTTTCACGATATCACCTTTCTTAACGAAATTTCACCGCCATAAAAAGCTTTAAGCTCACCATCTTGCCTAAGCAATAAGCCGCCTTGCATATCGATGCCTTCACAGATCCCACGCCATTCTCTTTGTCCTGTACTCAAGGTTACCGCGTCACCTTTAAAGGCATTTAGACTATTCCATTCGGTCACCATTTCGCTCAGTCCAGACTCTTTATACTGGGCAAGACGCTCAGACAAAGAGTGAGTGAGCTGCACCACTAACTGATTTTTATCAATTTGGCCTAAGTGCGTTTGCAGATCTGTCCACGCTTGGTCGATGTGTTTAGAGGCAGACTCTGGCATGCATATATTTAGCCCAATCCCAATCACGAGATGGCAAGGCCCTTCCACCTGCCCCTCTAGTTCAACCAAGATCCCCGCCAGTTTTTGCTGGTTGAGATATATATCGTTTGGCCATTTTAGTTCAACGGAAATACCATAAAGGACCTTTAACGCATCATATACTGCAAGTCCTACAGCAATGGATAAGCCCATCGCCGCTTGCATGCCAGCGTCAAACTGCCAGTAATAACTGTAATAAAGGTTAGCACCAAAGGGCGATTGCCATACCCGACCTCTGCGCCCTCTGCCAGCTTGCTGCATTTCAGCCACCAAGACATGGCCTGAGCCCATATTCTGTTTGTCCTGCAAACGACGCATTAGCTCGCTATTCGTGGAGTCTATAATTGCGTGATATTCGATTGGACACTCACTTTGAAACTGCTGTTGCCATAGAGTATTCAACTTACTTTGATGAATAAGCGGTAAGCTATAATTGAGTTTATAGCCGCGGCCATTGACTCGAAAAATATCCACGCCCATCTCTTGCAACGCCGCTATATGCTTCGCAATAGCCGCGCGACTAATACCTAGTTGCTCGCCAAGTTCTTGCCCTGAGATAAATTCTCCTTTATTCAAGGCCGCTAAAATCGTTTGCTTCTTATGATCAGGCGTTTTCATGGCATTCCACACTTTGTAACTGACATTCACCATGCTTTGTTATAAGGCGCACTTCATGCTCGAGTAATACAGCAAATTTTTGCCAAACGGTTTGCTGAATATGACTCACTAACTGTGTTAAATCTTCACCGGTACTGCCACCACTATGAACAAGTACCAGTGCTTGTTTCTCATACACACGAATGGCTCCACGGTGGCAGCCTTTTAGACCCGCTTTGTCAATTAACCAGCCAGCCGCAAGTTTTACATGGTCATTGTCTACATCAAACGCTGGCATCTCTGGAAATTTACTTTGCAACTGAGCTGCAAACGCCCTATCAACTACTGGGTTTTTAAAAAAGCTCCCGGCATTTGCAAGCGTCGTAGGATCGGGCAATTTACTGTTTCGAGTAACTATCACCGCTTCACAAATCTCTTGCGCGGTTGCTGTATCACTCAAGCTTTGTAGAGGGCCATAACTTAACGTTGGCTGCCAATGTTTAGGCAATGTCAATGTCACTTCAGTAATAACGAACTTATCTTTTAGGCGGTGTTTAAAGACTGAATCTCGATAGCCAAATTCACACTCTGCATTGGTTAATGTCGTGAAGCGCCGCTCAGCGATATCAAATCCTCTAACGGCGGTGATAAATTGTGATACTTCAACACCGTAGGCGCCGATATTTTGTACCGGCGCCGCACCAACAGTACCAGGGATCAGCGCGAGATTTTCTAACCCGTCAATTCCGTTATCAAGCAGCTTTGTAACGAGCTGGTGCCAGTTTTCTCCAGCTGCGACTGTAACGATATAATCATCATCTTGTTGCTCGATATCGACACCTAAGGTCGCAAGCTTAATAACGGTTCCAGCATAGTCTTCCAGAAAAATGGTATTACTCCCTTCCCCAATTAAAAAGAAAGGACGACTGAAATCGAGCTCAACCAGCGCATGTGGATCTGTGATAACAATAAGGGACTCGCAGCCCGACGGCAGCGAAAAAGTGTGATAAGACTGCAAATTAGTCACTGCAGCACCTTGCCAATATTAACTAAACTGGCGCTAGTGTAGCGCATTGCCCTGACTTACGCATTAACGTCATCTTACCCATCATTTTATGTAACCCATCGGCTTATACTGTTTAAATGGTCAGAAATTAGTTATGTTAGCCGTTCTAATTGGGAATATTCTTTTTATAAGAGCAGCATTATGATGAAACTTTCGGCACTTACGCTCAGCCTCGCCATGGCTGGCCTTGTCCACACTGCTGATGTAAACGCAGCCGTTGACCAACACACTTACGCCAATCTTAACGATGTTATTACCACACACTTGCATCTAGACCTAGACGTTGACTTTGAAGATAAGCAGCTCGAAGGTTTTGTTGAACACACGCTAGATTGGCAGAATCGCCAAGCAAAAACACTGGTACTAGATACGCGTGACCTCGAAATCGACAAAGTGATGTATCAAGGTAAAGATGATAAATGGCATACCGCCAAGTTTGATCTTGCCAAGCGCGATGATGTGAAAGGTGCTAAGTTAACTATTCACTTTAAAGAGCAAGCAAAAAAAGCACGTATTTATTACAACAGCTTGCCAGTTGCATCAGGTCTACAGTGGTTAACACCGCAGCAAACCGCAAGTAAATCTCACCCATTTATGTATAGCCAATCTCAAGCTATTCATGCTCGTAGTTGGATCCCTGTGCAGGATACGCCAGCAATGCGTGTGACTTACTCTGCTCGCGTACATACGCCTAAAGATGTACGTGCGGTAATGAGTGCGGACAATACCGGCGCATTGATCAAAGATGGCGATTATTGGTTTGATATGCCGCAAGCTATCCCACCGTACCTAATTGCAATTGGTGCAGGTAACCTTGAATATAAAGAGATGTCGCACCAAACTGCGATTTTTGCAGAACCGCAAATCCTCGATGCCTCTGTTGCTGAGTTTAATGATACGCAAGCGATGATCGATAAAACCAATGCCATGTATGGTGAATACGCTTGGGGTAGATACGACCTGCTCATGTTGCCGCCTAGCTTCCCGTTTGGTGGTATGGAAAATCCACGCCTGTCATTTATCACGCCAACTGTAGTTGCCGGTGACAAAAGTTTAGTAAACCTAATCGCCCATGAGTTAGCGCACTCTTGGTCTGGCAACTTAGTGACCAACGCGACGTGGGAAGACCTATGGCTAAATGAAGGTTTCACCTCTTACGTTGAAAACCGTATTATGGAAGAAGTGTTTGGTCGTGATCGCGCGGTGATGGAGCAAGCACTTGACGCTGCTGGCTTGCGTGCACAACTTAAAACTATTGCCGCTCCTGATACACGCATGAATTTAGAGCTTAATGGCCGCGATCCTGACGATGCGTTTAGCTCTGTACCTTACACTAAAGGTCAATTATTCCTTATTTATCTAGAAGAAAAGTTTGGTCGTGACAAGTTCGACAAGTTTGTTAAAACCTACTTTAACACTTTCTCTTTTAAATCTCTGACTACTGATGAATTCGTCGCGTACTTAGACAAAAACTTGCTACAGCAATATCCTGGTATCGTGAGCTTAGAAAAAGCCAAAGAGTGGATTTATGAGCCAGGCTTGCCAAGCGACGCACCGAACCCAACTTCTGATGCTTTTGAAAAAGTGGATGCGCTAACTCAAGCTTGGTTAAAAGACGAGAAAACACTTGCAGATTTACCGACCGACGCTTGGACAGTACATGAGTGGCTGCACTTTATTAATAACTTACCAAGAGATCTCGCCATCGAGCGTATGGAAGCATTGGACAAAGCATTTAAGCTGACGCAATCGACCAACGCTGAACGCGCTTTTGCTTGGTATATGCTAGCAGTAGGTAACGGCTACCAAGCTATTTACCCAGACCTTGAGAAGCATCTAGTAAGTATTGGTCGTCGCAAGCTTATTGTGAATTTATACAAGTCTCTCATTAAGAATGGCAAGCGTGACTGGGCTTACCGTGTTTATCAACAAGCACGTCCAGGATACCACCCACTTGCCCAAGGCACCATCGACGCCTTATTTGAATAATACATTTCAAAAACAAAAAGAGCGCTTCAATAAGCGCTCTTCTCTATTTTAAGTTTAAGTTCAAATTTAAATTACTTGTGATATTGACGGCTAAATTCGTGAACCGCATTGATGAAGACACCTGCATTTTCAGGGTCAACATCAGGTGTAATGCCATGGCCTAAGTTAAACACATGACCATTACCTTCCCCAAAGCCGGCTAATATATGCTGAACTTCTTCACGAATACGCTCATGGGTACCGTGTAGCATTGAAGGATCCATATTACCTTGTAGTGCGACTTTATCGCCTACACGACGTTTTGCATCGGCAATATCAATCGTCCAATCTAGACCAACTGCATCACATCCAGTAGCTGCAATTGCTTCAATCCATTGACCGCCATTCTTCGTGAATAATGTCACAGGTACTTTGCGACCATCATTTTCACGGATCAGGCCATCTACAATTTTGTGCATATATTGTAGTGAAAACTCTTTGTAGTCACGTGGGCTTAATACTCCACCCCAAGAGTCGAAGATCATCAGCGACTGAGCACCCGCTTTTACTTGCGCATTTAGGTAGTCGATAACCGAATCAGCCACTTTATCTAGCAGTAGGTGGAGTGTCTGCGGCTCTGCAAACGCCATCTTTTTAATCTTACCGAATGTTTTGCTGCTACCGCCTTCAATCATGTAAGTCGCTAGCGTCCATGGTGAGCCGGAGAAACCAATAAGTGGTACTTCACCTTTAAGCTCACGACGAATTGTACTCACTGCATTCATTACATAACCAAGCTCATCGGTTGGATCTAATTTTGGTAGCTTTTTAACATCGTCTAACGATTGGATAGGACGCTCAAACTTTGGACCTTCACCAGTTTCAAAGTAAAGTCCAAGTCCCATTGCATCTGGAATAGTCAAAATATCGCTAAACAGAATCGCCGCATCTAGTGGATAACGACGCAGCGGCTGTAATGTCACTTCACATGCCAGTTCTGCATTTTTACAAAGGCTCATAAAGTCACCAGCTTGTGCTCTGGTGGCACGATACTCTGGTAGATAACGACCAGCTTGGCGCATCATCCATACTGGTGTGACGTCAACTGGTTGTTTTAATAGCGCTCGTAAATAACGATCGTTTTTTAATTCGCTCATAGCGTCTCTATTCCAATACTTAAATTCAATTGTGCGGATTGTATCACTAAGTGCACATGGGCACTATCTAAACTATCCTTGCCAACGCCTCGTTATGATCTAGATTAAACCTCACTTTATTAGGAACAAATTCATAAGCTTGTGTAAAAATTACCGAAACAAGCGATTAAACTGTTTGCAACACGATTAAAAGGTTGGTATAAAATTACCGCGTTAGAAAAATAACAACAAAACACCTTCAATTAGAAAAATAACAACATTACGCAACAAGCTAAACTGCTATTTTGAACCACCTTGAGTTTCTCTCGGTGGTTTTTTTATTTTTATCCTCCTGAATTTGTTAACATTCCCGATAATCAAACCAATAATCTTTTGATCTTTTTACGCTTTTACAGAAAAAATTGGTTGACCTTTTGCCCCGTTTCCCTTTCCATAGAGGTAGGTAACCCGCTTAAGGAGAATCACTATGCTTTCGCAGTTAGAACAAGCCCAACAGAAATGGGGAGGCAGCCATAGTGTAATTGATGCATGGTTAGCAGAGCGTCAGGAACTATTGGTTTTATATTATAAAGTTGCAGGATGCTCACCAACTCGAAATGGTAAAGCACTTCCTGAGCAAGTTGACATTCAGTCATTCTGCCAGATTTTGATGGACTATCTTTCAGCTGGTCATTTTGAAATTTATGACAACATTGTTGAGGCCTGCCAAGAAAAAGGCCCTGAAAGCGCAAAATTGGCTCAGTCACTGTACCCTCGAATCACAGATACGACTGATACCGCACTTGATTTCAACGACAAATACGCTGAAGTAAATCAAGAAACACAAGAATTAGCAGACTTCGATAACGACTTGTCTGTGTTAGGTGAAACGCTTGAGTTACGCTTCCAATTGGAAGACGAACTGATCGATAACCTTTATTCTAATCACACTGAATAGTCTAAATTTGCGGGCACCAAAATATAAAAAAAGGTGAGATAGCTATCTCACCTTTTCTTTGCAGACACTGCCAAGTTATTCGGCAGCCTCTTCAGCTTCGTCTTCGATACCTAGCAGCTCAACTTCAAATACCAGTGTAGAATTAGCAGGAATTTTACCTAGGTTACGAGTGCCGTATGCAAGCTCCGCAGGAATAGTAAACTTATACTTAGCGCCAGTGTTCATTAGCTGCAGACCTTCAGTCCAACCTGCAATAACTTGATTTAGGTTGAAAGTGGCAGGCTCATTACGTGCATAAGAGCTATCGAACTCAGAACCATCTAACAAAGTACCTTTATAATGTACTGTCACCTTGTCTGTTGCGACTGGCTTTTTACCATCACCTTCGCTTAGCACTTCATACTGAAGACCTGACTCAGTCACCTGAACGCCCTCTTTCTTCGCGTTCTCAGCTAGGTACTTATCGCCCTCTTCTTTATTCTTCTTCGCATCAGCTTCAACTTTAGCAGCTTGCTTTTCACGAACAGAAGAATCTAGTGAAGTGAGTACTTCACGGATTTTTGCTTCATCCAGCTTAGCTTCACCAGCCAGAGCGTCTTTAAAACCACGCATAAGTAACTCTTGATCAAGTTCAATGCCTAGCTCTTTTTTATCCGCTAAGTCTTTTTGCAAGAAGTTACCAACTGAAGCACCGATACCGTATGCTTGCTGTTGCACCTCTGTATCTAGCTTAACTTCAGCAGGCTTCTGCTCTTCTGCTTTTTTATTACACGCTACTAGTGCTAACACTGAAGCAGCAACGAGTGACAGTTTAATCGTCTGTTTCATTCTCAACTCTCCGACAGTCCCTACTATCAAAACACCAATGCTCGCGCAAGAGAGCTTGATATGCGGTGCCATTGTTAATTTTATATTAATAAGAAAAGGTGCTAGCCACATTAACATTCTCTGATCAGAATGCCAATATGCATTTGCTTGCCATTATCGCGTAACGACATTACGCTTTTAATACGCTAATATCAAAATAATATCTTGTTTTTAGTGCCTTTAGTCTACCTGTTGTAGGCTTCGGAGTTAAGGAGGATTTACCTAATTTATGGTCAAACTCGTCAACATTAAGTGGACAAGCCTCCTCTTTGCATGCGCGATGCTCAGTTGCTTCACCTTAACCGGCTGTGGCCCTGACACTTCAAAAGCCGTTATGACCGTAGAACATGCCAGCAGAGGGGCATTTTCTGCTGCTATCTCTGCGGACGGTCACTACAGCCTTGTTTCTTCCATAGAGCATGGGGCCGTACTTTGGGATAATCAAGAGCAAGGCCTCAAATTTCAATGGCGTCACTCTGATGCCCCCGACGATCTCATTCACTCACTGGCTTTAGCTAATGACAACTCCACGGCCGTCACTGCCACTGATAAAACATTCGCCATCTGGAGCATCGAAAGCGGTCAAAACCTAGGATATTTTGAGATCGAGCCTGGCACTATTCGAGATATCGCAATTAGCAATGCGGGCCGATATTTACTCTATGCCCGCAGTGATAACGTTGTCGTTCACCTCGACTTAGAGAGTGGAAGGCGGATAGAGTTCCTTGGACATCAAGAAAATATCAATTCTATTGCCATGTCTCCCAATGGTCACTTTGCCTTAACCGGAGGCAACGACTATACCGCTTACTTTTGGGATACTAGAACGGGGCAAGTGATCCATCGCTTTAACCACCCAAGTCGCGTGACCAAAGTTGCATTAGATGACCAAGGAAGATTTGCTTTTACCGCAGATAGCATGAAAAAAGCGAGCATTTGGCAATTAACTTCTGGTGATCTCAAAGCACAATTACAGTATATTGCTCGCCAGAAAATTTTCAGTGCAGTGCGCTTTAATCAAGACGCAACGCTCTTGGCCACCGGCTCACCTAACCGCGAGCTTATTTTATGGCAAGTGAGTGATGGCGAACGATTGCAAACTTGGCGTGTACAACCCCGAGAAGGCAGCCGCCCCAAGTCTGCGGTTGTATTTGACGTTGCTTTTCAAGACCAAGACACTGCATTGTTAACCGAAAGCTCCAGCGGACTACTGGAAAAATTTGCGCAGGTGAAAAAGCCATGAATGAAATCGAAAACAGAATTACTGAGCTTGAGGCTAAGCTTGCCTTTCAAGAAGATACAATCGAAACCTTAAATGAAGAGCTAAAGGCACATCAGCAGCGCTTGGCTAAAATGCAACGACAAATTGAGCTATTGGCAGAGAAAATGAAAGAAGGCCGCGACCCAGGTTTAATGCCTCAACATCAAGAGCCACCACCACCGCACTACTAACAAATAAATTGAAAAACGGGGTGAGCACTCACTCCGGTTTGAACACCCCAATAACTTGCTCAAACTGGCGTGTAGAAGCCTGTACCGCATCTTTCGGCTGTGACATTACGTGGCCACACTCAACACATTCAACTTTTTCAACATCATGCTCTTTGTAGAGCATCATTACGTCGATTTTTTGGCATTCTGGACAACTTGCCCCTGCAATAAAACGCTTCTTAACTTTCAACTCTACACCTCTAATGAACACCGAGTTTAAGGTTTGTCATTTTATCCTAATTTTATTTGTCATGATACGCTTGGAGTAAGGGATTGGATCCATGCTATGATGCGCGCAATTTAGACAGACTTTTAGAATTATGATCCAACTTTCTGATATCGAGCTACTTCGTGGCAGTAAAACACTGCTAAAACAAGCAAATGCAACGCTTTATCCACAACATAAGGCGGGCCTAGTCGGTGCCAATGGCTGTGGTAAATCATCTCTCTTTGCGCTGCTAAAAGGTGAGCTGCAACTCGATTCAGGTGATTTTGCTATTCCAAAAGATTGGTCTATTGCATCGGTAAAACAAGAAACCCCAGCACTCTCCATTAGCGCCCTCGAGTATGTACTACAGGGACACCCTGAATACTATGTATTGAGAACGCAGCTACAACAAGCGGAGCGGGACGGTGATGGGGAGCTACAAGCAAAAGCACACCAACAGCTAGAGAACATCAAAGGGTATAGTATTGAAGCCAAAGCGGGAGAACTACTCCATGGCCTTGGTTTTAGCAATGAACAGATTGAGTTTGCCGTTAGCGACTTTTCTGGTGGCTGGCGCATGCGCTTGAACCTTGCGCAAGCGCTGATCCGCGATGCCGATTTATTGCTTTTGGATGAGCCAACCAACCACTTGGATTTGGACGCTGTTTATTGGCTAGAACGCTTTTTGCGCGCCTATCAGGGTACATTAGTGCTTATTTCTCACGACCGCGAATTTTTAGATGCGGTTGTTGGCGAGATTTGGCATATCGACCAACAGCAGATCAACGTCTATAAAGGTCACTATTCTCAGTTTGAGCGTCAAAAAGCAGAGCGCATGGCACAGCACCAAGCGCTTTACGAGAAGCAACAAGAAACGATTGCACATTTAGAGAAGTTTATTACCCGCTTTAAAGCGAAAGCGAGTAAAGCAAAACAAGCGCAAAGTCGAGTGAAGGCCCTTGAACGCATGGAAATGCTCGCGCCCGCTCATGCAGATTCACCATTTAATTTTGAATTTGCAGATCCAACAAGCTTGCCTAATCCATTGATGACACTAGAGCAAGCCAAAGCGGGCTATGGTGACGTTACCATTTTGCATGACATCAAGCTTAATCTGGTCCCAGGTAGCCGTATTGCGTTACTTGGCCGTAACGGCGCTGGTAAATCGACCCTAATCAAGTTACTTGCCGGCGATTTAACCCCACAAGCTGGTGAAGTGTTTCAACACCAAGGATTAAATGTAGGCTATTTTGCTCAGCATCAGCTTGAGTCTCTCGATCTTGAGGCCAGTGCGGTTACCCATATTCAACGTCTAGACCCTAAAGTACCAGAGCAGCTTATTCGTGATTTCTTGGGCGGTTTTGCTTTTCATGGTGATAAGGCCCTCGAACCCGTTGCGCCGTTTTCTGGTGGCGAAAAAGCACGACTCGTACTTGCGATGCTGGTGTATCAAAAGCCGAACCTGCTGTTACTCGATGAGCCGACCAACCACCTAGATTTAGAAATGCGACACGCACTTGTGATGGCCTTACAAGGTTTTGAGGGTGCAATGGTCACGGTTTCCCACGATCGCCACATGCTGAAAAATACCGCTGACGAGTACTATTTAGTTGATAATGGGACCGTTTCTCAGTTCGGCTATGACTTAGATGCCTATTACCAATGGCTTATGAATGCCAATAAAGAGCAAGCGAAATCAAGTGGATCAGAGGCTGAACCAAAGCAAAACTCTAATGCCAATCGTAAAGAGCAAAAGCGTCTTGAAGCCGAATTCAGAAAAACCATTCAGCCGTTGAAAAAGTCGATTGAAAAGCTCGAAAAACAGCTCGACCAGCTCACTGAGCAAGCAGACGAAATTGAGCAAGCTTTGGCTGACAACAGCCTATACACGGACGAGAACAAAGCAAAATTAAGTGACTTACTGGCAAAACAAGCCAAGATAACCCCTGAGCTTAATGACACAGAAGAAAACTTATTAATGGCACTGGAAGAGTTAGAAGAAAAGCAAAACCATTTCGATGAGACTGGAGAGATATGCTAAGTCGTGAAGACTTTTGGCAGTTTGCCTGTGAATTCTACAGCCGCCCGCAGATGCAATCGCGGCTGCTGAATTTGCAAGATGCTGCAGGCAAAAATATCAACCTGTGCCTGTTACTTTGTTACCTAGACACTTTAGCACTGACGATTACCCCCAACACCCTAGCCGCACTGGAAAAGACTGCTAAGCAATTTGACCAAGCGGTGCTACAACCCCAACGCGCGATCCGCCATACCCTAAAAACACATCATCAAGACGACCAAGACTATCAAAAGTTGCGTTCAGCGATGCTGACTGCAGAGCTTGAGCTTGAAAAGCGTCAACAAGCGCTATTGCTGGAGACATTAAAGCGCTTTTCGTCTGCGCCACTGCAATCAAGTAGCAATGTGCTGCTCTATTTGAGTCAGAGTGAGTACGACGCTTTATTCAATACGACTGACTTCTAAGCCATTAAATCAATATAAGCCCTGTTATTTACCCAACTTAGATATAAAACCTGATCGAGATCAAGCCTTTGCCTAGGTTTGATTTCACTCAGGATTGAAACTTGATCTTGATCATATCAAGCCCCTCAGACCTCCACTACTATTTACTCATCGACAAATTAGGAGGCACAGCCATGAACGTATTCTTTAGAGACTTTTTTTCCGACCCTGTGTTGTTTCTGTCTTTTGGCTTTTTAGGGATTGTAATTTTGCTGTGCTGTTATTACGTCTACTTTTTCATTAAAAAAGTCATGGACGCTGAAGTACCTAACGAACAATAGAACAGATTTAAATGTATTACCTTGGGGCGATTGAAGAATAAGTAGTAGAAGATCGGCTCGACGTAGTTCCCCAACTTGCAGAATTAAGCACGACGCACAAAGCACCTTATCAGTTTACTGGTCGGGTGCTTTTTATTTGCTTAACCCTCAACCGATAATACGTTAAACTGGCTAAAACGTGTTTTGCAACTGGATAGCTTCCTTTCTTTGCTTTGCGAGCAACCGCCAAAAAGACGCAGTTTCTATTATGAATCAAGCCATGAAAACAATAACAGCCGATAATTACGAATTTAAGCCTGCTTGGTGGATGCGCAACCGCCATGCCCAAACCATACTTCCGCGATTCTTTAGGCCGAGATTACAGGTGCCCGTCGACTATGAAACACTAGACACACCAGACGATGACTTTTTAGAACTTGCATGGGCACAACACGGCGATAAATCGGCACCTTTGGTTGTGGTATTGCATGGGCTAGAAGGCAATATCAACAGCTTTTATGCAAAAGGCCTATTAAAAGCGTTGGTACACCATGGTTTTGATGCCGTACTGATGCACTTTCGCAACTGCTCACGTGAAGTGAACCGCCAAGCCAGAGCTTATCATAGCGGCGAAACTTCAGATCTTGGCTTTTTTATAGACACGCTAAAAGCCCGTTTTCCTAAACGGCCATTGTTTGCAGTTGGCTTTTCGCTCGGCGGTAATGTACTTGCCAAATACTTGGGAGAAACCAAATCGCAAAGCGGTCTTGAGGCTGGCGTTGTCGTCTCAGCGCCTTATCACCTTTCTTCCTCTTGTCAGGTGATCAGAAAGAGCTGCTTTAAACTCTATCAAAAATACTTGCTAGACAGGATGAAGAAGTCTTTTTCACGTAAGCTAGACACCATCCAGTCGCAAATTAGGATAGACAAGCCTGCCCTTTATGCCATTGATGACCTATGGCAATTTGATGATAAGATAACGGCACCGCTGCATGGTTTTAACGGTGCGGAAGACTATTACGCACAAGCAAGTTCGCAGCCCTACTTAACCCAGATCACGACACCAACACTCCTGATCCACGCCGAAGATGACCCCATGCTATCATCACAAGCCGTGCCTACAGCTGCTCAGGTTAACTCACCGGTGACGCTTGCAGTGAGCCCACACGGTGGTCACGTAGGGTTTATTTCGGGAAGTAACCCCCTTAAACCAAAGTTTTGGCTAGAAAGCGTTATCCCACAATATTTACAGCAAATTTATAGTAAGGCTAAGTAGTATGCTCATTCCCTATCAACAACTTCCGCAAGAGACGCTGGACAACCTTATTGAGCATTATGTGCTGCGTGAAGGAACAGACTATGGCGATACTGAAGTCAGCACCGAGAGCAAAGTCGCGCAAGTGAAAGCACAGCTAAAATCCGGAGAAGCACTGATCGTTTTCTCGGAATTACACGAATCGGTGAATATTGTTAGCAAACAACAATTTCAAGCAATGCAAGCACAGGAAGATTACGAGTATTAAAAAACCTTCAGCTTTCTTTGTATTTAGCGCTAATCGTAAACAGTTGTCGAAGTAACAGGAGTTGTTACAATCAAATTTCTATAACTATAAAGGAAAGGCAATTTTATGAAGCTCGGCACTGCTCTTTGCGCCCTCGCGCTGGCTGTTTCTACCGCTTATGCAACTGAATACAAAGCCTCTGAGCGCGCAGTTAAACTCGCTCACGATAACATCCTAATTGATACACACATCGACGTTCCATATCGCATCCAAAGTAAATGGGATGATGTTAGCCAAGCAACCGAAGGCGGTGATTTTGATTACCCTCGCGCGGTAAAAGGCGGTCTTAATGCGCCATTTATGTCTATTTATATTCCTGCTAATTTAGAATTTGAAGGTAAAGGTAAAAGCTATCAACTCGCCAATCAACTGATTGACGGTATGGAAGCCCTAGCACATCGCGCACCAGATAAATTTGCGATGGCTTACAATACCGACGACATTTATGCGCAATTTGACAGTGGTATTATGTCTATCGCGATGGGCATGGAAAATGGCTCACCCATTGAAGGTGAGATGAAAAACCTTAAGCATTTTTATGACCGTGGCGTGCGCTATATCACCTTAGCACACTCGCAAAGCAACCATATTTCTGACTCTTCTTATGACGTACGCCGTAAATGGAAAGGCTTAAGCCCATTTGGTAAAGAGCTTGTGGTTGAAATGAACAAAATTGGTATGCTCATTGATGTATCACATATTTCCGATGACGCCTTTTATCAGGTTATGGACATTTCAAAAGTGCCGGTCGTTGCTTCACATTCATCCCTGCGTAAATACACCCCAGGATTCGAGCGCAATATGGATGACGAAATGCTCAAAGCCTTGGCAAAAAATGGCGGCGTGATCCAAATTAACTTTGGCTCGAGCTTTGTGACGGCAAAAGCTGGAGCTTGGTATGACAAGCGTGACGAAGCACAAAAAGAAGCCAAAGACAAAGATCGCACCGATTTTAGAGCGGCGTTTAGAGCAAAAAATCCGTTCCCATTTGCCACACTTGATCAAGTGCTAGATCACATTGACCACGTCGTTAAGTTGATAGGGATAGATCATGTAGGCATTGGTTCAGATTACGATGGTGTGGGTGACTCACTACCGGTTGGCTTGAAAGACGTGTCAACGTATCCAAATCTTGTGCAAGGTCTTTTGGATAGAGGCTACAGTGACGCTGATATCAAAAAGATTTTAGGTGGCAATACCCTACGCGTGTGGAAGCAAGCTGAGGCTTACGCAAAGAAGTTTGCTAAATAACTGTTCAAACAGCTGATTTCATAAGGTGTGCCGTGCCGCACGGCACACCTTACAAGACCTTAGACTTTAAACTGGGATAATTCATCCACCAATTTACTGGTGACTCGCAGCACATCATCCGAAATTTGATGCGTTTCTCCAGACAGTCTCTCGCCGTCCAATGTTTTGTCATTTAAATCAGTTAGATTACTGCTAATCTCAGTAGACACTGCATTTTGCTGCTGAGTCGCATGAGCGGTTTGCTCTGAAAGCTCAGTCACTTTCACCGCACTTTGTGCAATTAACTCCAATAGCTCCGTTGCCTTCGTAAAACTTTCTACTGCAACATCAACATACTGCTTACCATCTTCAATGGTCTTTTGTGAGTCCTCTACGCTATGTGAGAATGCTTCTAACATCTTCTGAATATCATTAGTGCTGTCTTGTGTTCGAGTGGCTAGTGACCTAACCTCGTCAGCTACCACTGCAAATCCACGACCTTGTTCACCCGCTCTTGCCGCTTCAATTGCCGCGTTGAGCGCTAATAAATTGGTTTGCTCAGCAATCCCGCGAATAACATCGAGCACTTGCGTAATGTTTTCAGAGTTTTTTTGTAAAGCTAACGAACTGGAGAGTGCCGCTTCCATATTATCAGCAAGATGAGTGATTTTTTGTTTTGAATCAGCCAACACCGTTTTACCTTGTGCTGCGTAGCGATGTGAAGCTTCAGCTTCTTTCAATGAGTTTTCTGCCACCGACGAGACTTCTTGACTTGAGTGACTTAGCTGATGCACCGCGCTAACAATGGTATGTGATGACTTACCAAGCGAGTCGATTAAGTCATGGCACTGTGTGGCATAATGACTGAGTTTTGACGACAAACTCGACAGCTCGCCACCATCTTTCACAAGTGCTGTAACCATCGCCTGTAAACTCTCGAGAAAATGATTAAAGTTTAGCGATAGCTTTGCAAACTCATCATTTCCTTTGATTTCAATGCGACCAGTTAAGTCTCCGTCCCCAGAGGCAATTTCAGAGATCCTATCCGACACAAAATTTATCTGCTGTGCTAACTGACGAGGGATCCGATAAGCAATCCAACAAGCAATACCAAGTAGGAGCAAGGCACCAACGCCAAGTCCCCATTTTATCTGAGTAACCTCAGCAACAACTACCGCACGACTTGCAGCCGATTTTTCATCGGCTAATTCACCGGCTTTATCAAGCACATCACGAACTGCACCAAATAACTTAGCAGACTCAGTTTGAAGCGCTTTATCTGTTGGAGTTTTAATACTCGCCACCGTCACGCGATACCAACTTTGAAAGTCCGCATCAAAAGTTGCAAAACTACCCAGTTCACTCTGGTGGAGTGACATAAACTGAAGATACTTTTGATAGCGCTGTTTGACCTGCTCGGCGTTTTCTTCAAAATCCGCCCACTTATCTTCACCAGCTAATAATTTGAGGTAGGCTTCTTGAGCTTGATAAAAGTCTCTATCCGCATTGAGTACCACTGACACCGCTTTTAAATAGTTTTCAGTTTGGATCTCAAGTGCCGATTGCACCTTATTGAGCAACACTGAAAAACCAAAAAACACAAATAGCAGCACGATCGTCAACATAGCCGTTGGCAATGAACTTTTGACTCGAATACTATGTAAATCCATCTTCATACACCTCAAATAAGAGATAGTAAAAGCCTAGACCATATAAAGATTTATAGACAAATATTCGCAGCATATAGCTACCGAGTTTAATGCTGAAAAGATGAAAATTGAGGCGATGACCTAGAGAGTAAATACTCAGCTTCAGAATCAATAGTATGAAGTTTTAGATTGTGTAGGAAAAGTAGGCTAACTATAGAACAAAGCTTAAACTTCAGTACCAATAAAATTGGTTGCGGGAGCTATTAATTTATGAAGAGTGAACCGACGAGTTTTGGAGTAGTTTTTTAGATTTTACAGTCCAATTAAGAATTGGTTGCGGGAGCTGTTAACTTATGAAGAGTGAACCGACGAGTTTTGGAGTAGTTTTTTAGATTTTACAGTCCAATTAAGAATTGCTTGCGGAAGCCAGTAATTTATGAAGAGTGAACCGACGAGTTTCGGAGTAATTCTTTAGATTGTGCAGTCCAATTAAAAATTGGTTGCGGGAGCTATTAATTTATGAAGAGTGAACCGACGAGTTTTGGAGTAGTTTTTTAGATTTTACAGTC
>NZ_SGPH01000002.1:0-19072 GCF_004208915.1 Pseudoalteromonas sp. CO342X | reverse complement strand
AAGAAGCGCCATTGCAAAGCACAGCCTCCTGCTCGGGGTGGAGTGACACTCTGGCTTCAAAAAACTCATGAATGCACAAGCAACTGAGGGAACTTTCCGTTTGGTAGTGGTTTTCGGTTAACAGCAATGCCTTCTCTGCTGGCGTCAAGATATCAACATCTGATAAAAGGGTATCTGGGCAGCTAAGGAAAGATTGTAATAAAAGTAAAATACGCTCGGATAATACCTGAATTTCCTGCTCTACAAAACACGCCAACGAATACTCGAACTGAAGCTCAACCTGTTCCGCTCCACCATCCCATAATGTAATAGCCAACGGTGTTTTGTGATGGTTATGGCTGACATAATTCAATTCGCCCTGGTATGAATCAAAGAATAAGTCTCTGTAATCCAGCTGCAAGAAATTAAACATAATTTCATAAATGGCATTGCCATGTGCCGTTATTCCTAAATCACGGCTTATATGGCTGATAGGATACTTTTGATGCCTGAAATCAGATTTTTGTTGACTGGCAATTTTGCTGACCAAGTCACGAAAAGTTTGCCCCGGTTCAACCTCCACGCTAAATGGATTTACTCCGGTAAACACACCTATCATTTTTTTCTCAGCAAAGTTTCCCCGGTTATGTGCCGGAATACCAAAACACAGACTTGATGCTGAATATGCTGAAGAAAAATATTTGCTCAAAACGCCCAAAAAAATATGAGAGATACTTACTTTGAACTCTTGTGAAAGACCTTTAATTTGCCGGTAAAAATCTCTGGAAAGAGGCAATTCAAAACGACGGCTGGGACAAGCGCGGGAATGAGCAAATTCACTGGCGTAGTTGGCCCGAATTATACTGCTATTATCCTGATGATACCGAGTCTGCCAGTAAGCTCTATCTTTGAGATATCGCTGGCTTTTTAGATACTTTGCATCTTTGAGCAGGACAGTGTTTAAAGCTAGGGGCGTTATAGTCGTATCTTCATCGCCGCTACACTGATTGTATAAACGGGATATTTCTTTGGCCCAGTTGGAGAAACCCCAACCATCCATGATGAGATGATGTGCAAAACCAACATACCAATATTGATCTTCTTCAACTTTAACCAGCCAAGTTTTAAACAGGGAAGTATCAATAAAGGGTAAAGGGGATTCAAAAACTTGTTGAAGCCAGCTTTTCGCTTTCGCTAAAGCATCAACGTGCACTGAAAAATCGATAAAGACCAAGTCAGTCTCGCGTTCGTCACTGATATATTGATAAACCTCATCAGCGTCATAATTTACTCTAATACCGAAAGCGTCGTTGCCATTAATTACTTTTTCATGAGCCCAGTTGATCTTTTCAAGATCCAGCTTACGGCATTTTATATAGCCGCCAATATTATAAACTGGAGAATTTTCATTTCTAAGCTGGTCCCAAAAGATATCTGACTGGGGTAATGATAAAGGAAGCCTTGTCCGTGGTTTATTCATATTTATTCTTCTAATTATGTTATTGATAAATGCTTAATAATTATTGCTCAGAGTGTGCTTAAGCCAAGCTAGCACTGGCTTTTCGGGACAAAAAGGGCTTAGCTTGAAAATTACGCCAAAGTGTTAAAAGAAACTTGGCAGACAAAACCTAGAGAATAAGTTTTTAATTGGATATGCAGGTGAGCCGAAGAGGTTATGCAAGGAAAATGCTACTAGCACACGAGGGGTTTTATTAGAAAATCTCACAAGAGACTTAACTTTATTACAGTCCATCACTACGTCTAATTTGTTCATCATCCATACAACCCAAACTTAACATAAAAATAACCCAGTAGAAACAATCATAAACCAATCATTCAAAAGAATAAAGGGTGGGATTGTATGTTTTTTATCAAACCCTCAACCCGGATTCAAATTTAATAATCTGGTCGGCAAGATGGAAATAGCGATCGTCATGGCTGATAGCAACCACTGCTTTTCCTTTCTGTTTAAGCTCAGGCAATATTTGTTCATAAAAGACTTTTCTAAACACTGCATCCTGATCTGCGGCCCACTCATCAAAAACATATAAATCTTTATCTTCCATCACCGCCACCAATAACGCTAGGCGTCTACGCTGGCCATCCGATAATTTAGTCGTAGAAAACCTGCCATTTTCAAATTTAATCTTTCCATCTAAAGCCAGATCTTTGATTAATTGATGGATTTTTGCATTCACTTTCGGGCATTGCAGATCTATGCCATGCAGGGTTTTAAATAAATAATAATCGCTATAGATAGAACAGATCGTCTGGCGATAGCTATTGATGTTACTTCTGTTGATTTGTACATCATCAAAACAGACATGTCCCGTAGTCGGGTAATAATGCTGGGTGATAACTTTACTTATCGTAGACTTACCTGAACCGTTACCGCCGACAATAAAGGTGATCTGCCCTTTTTTAATCGTTAAATCAACAGGTCCGGCTTTGAATGCATGCTCGTCGTTATAGGTATAAGTTACATTTTTTAGCTGTATCTGCTGCCAGCAAGGCAATTCAAGCTCTTCATCAAAACTGTCTTCGTCCACCATTTCAGCATAAATTTCCTCCATCCTTTTATAGGACACATTTGCGCTGATAAAAACAGGGATAGCTGACAAAATAGCACCAACTGGGCTGGAGATATAAAGTAAGATCATGATGATGGCAATGAGCTCTGAATTGCTGACCTGTTCATAGTTAACGTAAACAAATGCCAGCAAACCAATTGCAAAAAAGCCGATCATGTCGCCGTAATTCATGGCTGAAGTTAATACGGTCTCTGCCCTGATATTGGTAGATTCAATTTTTGATTCCACCGCCAACAACTCATCTTTGATAAAGTTGTCCTTCTTTTTTCTATTCAGCTTTAATTCCTTTGCCCCTAAAATCACGCCGCGAAAGCCTTCCTGTAATTCATCCATTAATTCCCTCGCTCGCAACATATATTTACGTCCGATAAAAATAGGAATTTGATAGCTGATAACACCGACCAATAACGCTGAACAAACAAAATAGAATACTTTTGAGTTTTCAATCCAGATATAAAACATCATACCGGCGACGGTTGCCAAGCTAACTAGCATTGGGGGCGCCATACTCGCGCCATCTACAATCCTTCTGACATCCATAGTCATGGTATTGATAATGCGCGGCGAACCGATCTTTTCCAAGACATCTATTGGCGAGCTGCTAACACGCTGATATAAATTCTCTCTCACCTTCATCGTCAGGTTAAGGGAAACCGCCGTCAGCATAATTTGAGATACAGTTCTAAAAATTAAGATCAGCAGACAAAGAGAGAAAAAAGCGAATGCGATTGGCAGATTAGAAATCTGATAACCGAATAATTCTGCTGGTGCAGAATCGGTATACATGATCCCGGGCAGTTCATCCAGGCTCGACAACACCAGGGGGATCAAGCCGACATAGAGAATCCCTGCACTTACGCCTAACATCAGAGAAATAAACACCTTATTAGGGGCATTTTTACCAAATTCACTCATGATCTTCATTATTTCCCCTCCACATGACTTGACTGTGAGAGAGGAACAGGCCGCAAGATGATGGGTTTCCCGGCTAAGGAGGCCTTCATGGAGTGTAGCTCATTTACGTCGAACGAACTTAGCATATCGTCATAAAACTGGCTGAATACATTGCCGGACTGTCCGGTAGAATTTGTCATTAGATGGTTAGTATCATATGACATTTCAATAACTTGCCTAAAGGTTGCACCAAGAGATTGGATATAACCTTCCGATTCGTCGAAGACATAACTAGCGACATTAATAGTGTTGGCAGAGCCGTTGCTCGCGGCTTCTCTTTCAAAAACATGGTCCAAGTGCTTAAACTGACTAAAAGGTTGGTGCTTATAGGTACGCCGACTAAATTGCTGCCAACGCCAATCGTCTATATTACTGCCGCCCAGTTTGGTTAATTCGTCTCTCACATCTTTTAGCGCCAGCGATATGATATCTTTGCAAGTTTCTTCTTGCGCAGTAGCAACATTATCACACCAAAAAGCATCAGCGGTTAATGCTCTATTGACGATATCAATCTCTAGTCCCTTGATGATTTGCTCGGTCAGCGCCATAAGCCCAGACGAACCATAGTATTGAGTAAACTCATCTTTAAACAACCTTAATTTAAGATGGCGTAAAAATGACATGTAAATCGCGGCGGCATTACTCTTTTCGCTAAAGTCCCGGTTCCAGCGATAAAGGGATATTAATAATTCATCTTGAGTATCTTGCTCCCGAATGATGCTTGCTAGTGTTCGGAGTAAACTTTCAGCGCTTAAGTCAAACAGGTCATTCTGCATTTTGGCAACATAAGCGACATCTATTTTTTCATGCTTCGCTACCTTTTCATTAATGAGATCGGCTATTCTTTCAGCCCTTGCAGGATCCGCCCAATCGTTAGAGATAAAATGAAGATAGTCATCACTGACACTTTTATTATTAGCATTAACAATAAAACCTCGAGCCGGGTTATATTCATAAGGCATATCGGCCCAATCAAGATAACCATTCCATGAGAAATGATCACTGGATGTCGGTAGCATACCAAAAGAGCTACTGTTTCTGACCGGTATTTTCCCTGCCGCGCTGATACCTATATTATTGTTTTTATCTGCATACAAGATATTTAAAGAAGGTGCCACATGCAGACTTAACGCTTGTCGGAATTGTTGCCAATCCTGAGCATAATTCAACTTGTATAGAGCTTCAAAAGTCGTATCGCCAGCTTCAAGTGCAGACCACTGCAACGAAAGAGTCTGGCCAGAAGCACCGATAAAGTCACTGACCACAGGTCCGTAAACAGAGCTGAGCACCCTCATTTTTACCGGTTTAATTTTCTTTTTTAGTATCTCAGGAAAACCCGGGGCAATATGAATCACTTCTTGCCGCTCTTCAAATTTGAGCCATTTACCCCGAGCTTGATAGAAACTTCCCTGATCAGGATTCATTCTCAAAGAGACAAGATCCTGAACATCGGCAGGTAAACTTGTCCCCCCCCAGGAAATATGCTCATTTGTGCCAAACACAATGATCGGCATACCTACCAAAGTCATACCACTGGCCGTTATATTGTCCCCTTTTAACTTTGCGGCATACCACACAGAAGGAATTTGTAGGGCCAGATGGGGGTCATTGGCCAGAATCGGAGAACCGTTTGCCGTTAACTTTCCTGAAATTACCCAAGCATTACTACCAACATTTTTACCACCAAGCAAGTGTTGCTGGCTGACATTGACAGCGATATCCGCTATTGATGCTGATGCAAAGGCGTAATTATTATTCGAGGTGACGACATCGGGAAATAAGCTCGCATAATGCTGTTCGGATAACATTTTTTGCGAAATCTGTCGCTGGGATTCGAGAAAAGCGTTGCCTCCAAGGGTTAACGCAAATAGTTTCCCCATAGCAATGGAATCAGCAGGCGACCAGGGTTCAGGGAGATAATCAAACAGCTCAAATTCAGCTGGTAATTGCTCAGCTTGATTGATCCACGCATTAACCCCCTGCGAATATGATTCCAGAGCTTGTTTAGCTCCGGCTCCCAACCTTTGCTGAGCTCGTTCAGAGGCACGGTAAAGCCCTAAAGTTCTCATCCATTTATCCGTGTCCAGCTGGTCAATACCAAAGATTTCACTTAAGCGCCCCTGAGCCAGTCTTCGGTTATGCTCCATCTGCCAGAGTCGATCCTGAGCTTGAATAAAGCCCATGGCAAAAAACACATCATTATCACTCTTACCAGTGATCGCCGGAATACCAGCTTCATCTCTAACAATGACCACTTCATCGTTAATGCCGTTTAATAATACCGGCTGCTCTGCGTCAGAGACACTTTCGCACAGCATATTGTAGCCAGTGAGAAATACAGCAAAAAGCGGAGTAATAATGAATAAACCAAAGCGAGAAACTATCGGAAATCTAGTTAACATCCCATTAATACCTACTTAATTTTCCAATACTCAAACCCAATACTTGGCTTAAGTCCAGCATATAAAACCAAATAAAGGTTGCGCGAATTAAGCCTTTTAAGTTGCTATACCGTAAAATAGTGGTTAAAGATACTAGCACATTAGTCAACTGAAAATACAAACATTTTTATAGTGAACTTCACAAAATGCTAAAATCCCCCTTAACTGACTATATCCAAAATCAAGTTAAAAGCACGGAGGCAAAGGAGCTGGCAGTATATCTATTATCTCCTGATTTGATGGCTTTTAATTATGTAATATTCATGTTATAAAATCAGTTTAAATATCAAAATTAGGAATATTTTCAGCCAATGGACGTCATTAGATCCCCCGCCAAAAAAAACAAGAAGAAATCCATCATATTTCTGCTGAGCCTTATTTTCCTTGGGGTCTTATATGTATCGGCAAGAGGACAATCTGACAGCATACCTAACATTGAACGAGACAAACTCATCTGGGGCACTGTTCAACGGGGAGATTTGCAAGTACTCGTTGGCGGCTATGGTGTCTTACGTTCTAAAAAGCAAACTCTTATCACTTCCCAGACTCCGGCTACGGTGAAAGAAATATATTTGCGCCCCGGAGCAAAAGTTGAGCCAGACAGTGTGATTATGCAACTTAATAATCCTGAAGCACTTAAAAACCTAGAAGCAGCTAGAATAGCCTTGGCAAAAGAAAAAGCGAACCTGAGAAGGCTAAAACTCAGTAACCGTCAGAAATTATTAGCAGAGAAATCCAAGCTCGCCGAATTGAGCTCTGAATATGAGGTGGCAAAACTGAAAAAAATTGCCGAACAGAAGCTGGTGCAAAACGGTATCGTCTCCAGTATAACCTACCAAACCACAGTGCTGAACGTAGAACAAATGAAATTGCGGGTTAATTTACTCGAAGAAGCTTTGGAGCAATACAAAGCAGTAAACCAAGAGGTTGAAAACATTCAGCAAGAAGCAATCAATGAATATGCCAATTTATACCGTAGCGCAGCCGAGCAAGTCGAACAGTTAACAGTTAAAGCAGGCCTGGCGGGTATTTTACAACGCATGCCAGTTGAATTAGGACAAAGTGTCACCGCTGGCCAGGAATTAGCCTTAGTCGGCAGCAAAGATGACTTATTAGCGATGATAAAAGTCTCTCAGTCAAATGCGGACCAGCTGCAAATTGGTCAGCAAGTCAGCGTGAAATCAATACAAGACAAAATGGCCGGGAAAATAAGCCGAATAGCTCCACAAGTCAATGAGGGGACCATCGAGGTTGAAATTACCTTTGACGCTCCAGCGCCACCTTCGGCTCGCCCTGAATTAAGTGTCGACGCAGAAATCGTTATCACCACTTTAAGAGATACCCTCTTTATTGAACGCCCCATCAATGCCCAAAAAGGTAGCCAAATGGAATTATTCAAATTAGACCCTGAAAACGAATGGGCTGAGAAAAAGTTGATCAGCTTTGGCAATGAATCGGGCAATCAAATAGAAGTATACGGTGGTGCGGTAGAAAATGATCGGTTGATTTTGTCCAATCTGACAAATTTCAAAGATGCCGATCGGATTCACATTTTAAATTAACACAGTCAATGAATAAGATTATCGACTAGCCTGCTTAAGGAGAATTCCTATGGCATCTAAAACTAGTTAAAAAAGGCCCTGAAAAATCTGTTCTGTGCTCAAGTCACCAAAGGGCAACACATTCTCGAGCAGATTAGCCAATGTAATATAACAATTATTATAAAGAAAAAGGAAAGATAATGAGCAAGCCTATTCTTACCATGAAGGGGATCAGTAAGGTTTATCGCACGGGGGAAATGGATACCTATGCACTTAAAGACATCAATTTAACCATAAACCAAGGAGATTTTATTTCAATCAGCGGTCCTTCCGGCTGTGGTAAGTCAACCTTGCTCTCCTTATTGGGCTTACTGGATGTGCCTGATAGCGGTCAGTACTTCATCGGTGATCAGGACGTCTCCAATCTTTCATTAACGGAAGCGGCTTATGTTAGATGTGAGAAACTCGGTTTTGTTTTCCAGTCATTCAATTTAATTGACGAACTCTCTTTATTTGAAAATGTTGCTATGCCGTTGCGTTATCGAAGAGAAAAACTGAGTGAGAAAGCGATCCAAGAAAAGGTAATGCATAGCTTAAGCACAGTGGATATGACCCACAGATCTGCACATAAGCCAAATCAACTGTCCGGGGGACAGCAGCAACGGGCAGCGATTGCCCGGGCACTTGTTGGCTCGCCGACGCTTTTATTGATTGATGAAGCTACCGGAAATCTGGATTCTAAAAACAGCGATCAGGTTATGGAGATGTTCATTCGGTTAAATGACGAAGGAACCACCTTGTGTATGGTTACTCATGATACCCACTGTGCTGATATGGCGAAAAGAAGGCTAGATTTACTTGACGGTAAACTTGAAAACTCATCGATAGTAGAGCAGATTTCTGTATGAGCATGATCAGGGAATTTCAACTCGCCCTTAACTCTTTATCCCGAGTGAAAGGCTACAGTGCAGCTATTATCTTAACTTTAGGGATTACTCTTGGCGCTTTAGTCGCTATTTTTATGGTGAATTACCAGCTACTTTCGGCCCCCTTACCTTATGATAATCAGGACAGGTTGTTTATCTCCAAAGGCAGCTCATTTAGGGATAGTGAAATAAAACTCAGCGACACTTCACCATATCCAGCGCTTATAGATGCCTATAGCTTCAAAGATACTGATTTCGAAAAAAAAGCCTTAATTAATTTTAATGTCGATGTTATTCGCAACTTCCCTGCCTCTCCCAGAGTTAACCTGAGCTATATTACGCCGGAATATCTGGATATGATCCAAACCCCTTTTGCCCTTGGCCGGAATTTCAATGCCCAGGAAGGACTAGGAGCAAAAGCACCAGTTGCCGTCATCAGTTACGAAGCCTGGGATAAGCTATTTAATAAACGCCAAGACACTATTGGCCAAACGTTACGTTTTGGCGAGGTAAACTTTAAAATCATCGGTGTCACCGCGAAAAATTTTGTTGAACCCGAGCTTGTGTCCGTTGGCAGGTTAACCGATGTGTGGTTAGCCTGGGACTTTAACTTAACCGAAGAGGGTTGGCGCCACTCCTGGGGGGGACAATTATCGAACCATCACCTTATCGGACTGTTAAAACCAGGGGTAAATCCAGAACAGGTATCCCACCAGTTAACGAGCCGATTAAATAACCGCTATCGTCAAGAACTGGCTGGACGCTCATTTTTTAAATCATCGAGTATAGATTTCGTGCTCACTTCTTTTCGGGAAAAAATTATTGGCGACAGTTATCAGCAAACCCTGTTGCTCTTTACCGGTGTTTTTCTGTTATTGATGATCGCTGTCGCCAATACCATGAATTTGATCTTGGCGAGAGCGGCGAACAGACAGAGGATTATGGCCATTCAAGCAGCTTTGGGTGCACAAAAAAGCGATTTGTTCCGATCCATCTTAATTGAAATGTCCCTGTTAATGTCTGCCACCGTTGTATTCTCTCTGGTTTTTTCCTATGCAGGCATAGACCTGATTAAACAGCTGAAACTCGATTGGCTGCCAAGAGCAAATGAATTGAGTTTTAACTGGCTCTCCATTGTTTTTTCAACCTTGGTCTCCGGGCTGATCGCATTAGTCACAACCATCCTAGTTAACAGGCAACTTGACTACCGCAAGCTAAGCCAGATGATGCAAAGCGGCGGTAAAGGCACAGCGCTGCAAGTATCGAAAAAGGTACGAAACATATTAATACTAAGTCAGGTTGCCCTTGCTACCACTATGCTTTGCGTCGGCGTACAGGTTTTTCATCAGTCAATAAGCAATATCATCCAGCCGTCAGGTCTTGCCACAGATAACGTTTATCAGGTTAAAGTCGATATCGGCATCACAAGACTTGCCTCCACCAAAGTGCTGGAAGATAATTTAAGAGCCACTCGCAAATTGTTTACCGAGAACCCTAAAATCAGCAGTGCCAGTATTGCCATGGGTTTTCCACTGTCGGCATCAACGGATGAGTATTTTTTCAGTTATTTATCCGAAGATGCCGAATTCCAAAAACAGCAGCAGGGCGTGGTTTCATTAATTGATGAGAACTATCTGGATATACTACAATTTGAGCTGATTAAAGGCAGAAATTTCACCTCCAGTGATTATGATAATGTTAAGAATGTCATAATAATCAATCAGGCTTTCGCAGATAAACTAGCACCCGGGGATGAGGTGATAAGCAAACGCTATTATTGGCTTAATGCGCCAGGAAATTCCCCCTATGAGGTGATTGGTATTGTCAGGGATCTGACCTTGCCCAACACGGAAGAGCTACCTAGGGTATTTATTCCTTATATGGCATTTGATTTCCCTGAGTTCTTGCTAGAAGTCTTGCCCAAGCAAAGCCTGTCAGCCATCGAACTGAACCAAATGATGGCGAAAGTAAACAAAGAGTTTAAAGTATCAAAATTAATTGATATTAAAAATGCCCATGACAGGCTAGTTCATCATGATAAATTTCTTGCCAGTGCTGCCGCAGTATTGACCCTGTTGACAATATTTCTAGCCTCTGTAGGGGTTTACGGAATATTAACCTACAGCATCCAGCTACGCCGCTCTGAGTTAGGAATTCGTATGGCAATTGGTGCCACACCCGCAACCATTTACATAGAAATCATACGTGAGAGTTTTATCACTGTTTTGGCAGGACTTGCTGCGGCAGGAGTAATACTTGCCGGACTCTGGCTATGGCTGGAAAACACCTCATTTGTTGACGAACTAAGTGTCTGGGGTGCTCTATTTCCCGTGCTGTTGATCATAATATTAACGGCTCTGGCCAGCTTATTTTCGGTATGGCAAATAATCAGCAAGCCGGCTATTCACTCTTTACAAAATGCGCAATAGCAGACTGACAACTGTAACCAGAGAACTTCTGGGTGATCCGGTTACGGTATTTACAACATAGAAGTAGGGATAAAACCATGCCTAAGGTTAAAGGTGCCATATCATGTTTACGGTGCCTTTATCATTTTATCCCTTGCCAGGTTTGTATGCGTTAAATAAAGCTATATTTTCATAAAAAAACTCGATAACATTTATCTTTAAAATCACAGCCTTATCTGTTTTTTTATTTGAACAGGCCAGTCCAACAATTTTTTGAAGGAAGAGATACCATTATGTCGAAGATGTTGGTCAAACTTTATTCTATTTTTTTCATGTTCACTTTAACAGCTTGTGCCCCTAGCACAGTTCATCTTCATAGCTATAAAGTGCCTGATGCCAAAAAAAACGAAATAGTAATGGCATTGAAAGCAACTGGATTTAAGGTTTTGATAAGCGAACGCAAGCCGCCATTACTGGCTTTGGGCAGCTTCATTATTTATCCAAAAGATAATGGCGACAATGACGATTTAGTTAAAATTCTCAATATCATTAATGAAAAGGGATACTCTACAGGATTAATTGCCAAAAACAGGGTCAGAAATCACGAATACTGGGACAGTAACAACATTGGCCTTTATCTGGTAGAAACCGACGGCCTGATGTCTATGCAGGAGCAGTTGGCTGCTGAGTTTGCAGTTGATATTTCAGAAGTCGAATTTACAAGCACGAACTGTTCCAAGCTCTACAGACTCACTTTTGACAAAGGCGGAAATGCAAGGGTTAATAAAATACCGTTGCTCTGGTCAAGAAATGGAGATACTTTGAGCATTTCACAACAAGGTAACAGGCAAAAATTTACCTATTCGAACAAATATGAAAGAAACGGGGTCGCAAGAGAGCTGGTTATGCAATTAGAACCCTATGAAAACAGCGAGCTTGAAAACATTGAATACTTGAATTGCAAATATCAAAGCCGTACCCCGCTGATTGAATAAGGACGACTGGCTCCCTGCTTTCGACTGCAAGATAAGCGTACGGGATCATATTGTTCATTTCTGCTAACGATTAACCAATATCTGGCAGATTACTGAGCAGGTTGCCAAAGCTTTATCTCTCACGGGGCATAGATACTGGTCTGGCGATTGAATTATCTTTAACCGCAACCTCCATCCACTAATATTTTTCTCAATAAGGAAATGGTATGTCACAAGCTCAAGTCATGAACTTTCTGAATGAAGTTGCCATGAAATTCCCAGATGCAATATCTTTTGCCGCAGGCAGACCCCATGCAAAGTTTTTAAATCACTCTAACTGGGAAAGGCATCAGGCCGTTTTCACTGATTATATTGCCGAACAGAGGGGAATTAGCTTTGCAACAGCAGCCAATCAAATTTGCCATTATGGGCCAAGCGCAGGTATCATTAACCCGATAATACAAAAATATCTGGCAAACGATGAAGATATACAGGTGGATGAAACCAACATAGTGATCACTAATGGCTGCCAAGAAGCCCTGCTGCTAGCCTGCCTGAATGAACTTAAAGCACCTTCGGATTGCGCCCTAACAATAGATCCGAGTTATGTCGGGTTCTCCGCTATGGTAAATACCCTAGGCAAGCGTGTAGAACCATTAGAATTGCACAAGCTGACCGATATTCAGCAAACCCCTTTTCAATTTAACTGGGACTACTTGAAAGAGAAAGTCGCCCAATTAAAACAACAAAATATTACCGCAAAACTTCTTTATATCAATCCTGATTTCAATAATCCCCTCGCCTACCAATTATCGCTACGAGAACGCCAAGAGCTGCTCAATATCTGCCACGAATTGAATTTGCGCATTATAGAAGACGATCCCTATTCCAGATTCAGATTTACCAACAGTCGGCAGCCATCTTTAAAAAATCTGGATAATTTTGGCCTCGTATACCATATAGGCTCCTTTTCCAAAACCTTCTGCCCCGGTGTACGTATAGGTTACATTGTGCCTCCTAATGAAGTCATAGCCCAGGCATTGGCCACCATAAAAAGCTTAACCTCGGTCAATACCAGCTCGATATCACAAAGTGTGATCGGCGGCTGGCTGATAGAGCAGCAATACTCCCTCAACAATTGGATGAAGCCTATAAACCAACATTATTCTAACCAATGCCATGCCATGCAAACTGCCCTGACGGAAAACTTCCAACATTATGAAGATATTAAGTGGAATAGCCCTAGCGGTGGTTTCTTTTATGTAATTAAAACTCCATTTGATTTTACCAAAGAGCACGTCACAGCTTGTGCCAAACAAAATAAGGTCATCTGCATGCCGGTCAGTTTTTTCTCTCTATCTCCTCAGATTTGGGATCGCTATGTAAGGCTTTCATTTAGTTATTATGATCCGGATAAAATTCATGAGGGAGTAACAAACTTCAGCCGGTATTTAGCCAGACATAGCTAAGCTCTTTTTATTTCTTGCTAAACACAAATATTAAAGAGCTACCAGTAACAACATCAGCACAAATTGGTGAAGCCTGTCGGCAGGGCAATGTAGCTAGGGCTTGGTATGTCCATTTTCGGCCTCTCAGGGTATACCTATAGCTCCAATTTTAGTACAGCTCATTAGTAGAGTTATGCTACCTCAAGATAATCCGTTGGGGTTTAATCTCTCAGTGCGTCGTTAGGCCATTCATAATTATAAATATCTAACCATTCATCTATAATGTCACGAACCTGCTGAAGTGACTCAAACAGATATAAATCCAAGACTTCTTCTCGATAGCTGCGATTAAATCGCTCTACATATCCATTCTGATATGGACTTCCTAGTTTAATAAACTCAAGTCTCATGTACTTTTGAGCAGCCCAATTTTTCAAAGCGATCGACGCAAATTCAGGAGTATTATCCACCCGAACTTATCTTGGCTTCCACGCCATGTAATGACACGTTCCAACACTCAGATAACGCGCTCAGCCATGAGGCTTTTATCAACCTCAATAGCTGACACTTGACGGTTGTAGTCATCAAGCACGTTCAGTGTTCTAAAACGATATCCGTAGTTGAGCGTATCGCTAATAAAGCCACTCTTTATGCTTGTTCAGAGCCCTTAACTGCCTCTGAAGCGCATGTTGGTATAAACACTGAGACTTAACCATGCCACCTCACGAGCAAAAGCCACGCTGACTCCAAATCAAGCTCGCAAGTACTTGACTCAAGCTCTGTGTCTACTTGTTTACGGCTTGAGATAATTTCCTAAGCATTGGGTGTTTTAGACTAAGGGTCGCAAACATATCTTTGAGTTTACGGTTTTCATCTTCAAGCTCTTTTAAGCATTGAACATCATGGGCTCCATCCCATCATATTTAGAACGCCACTTATAAAATGTGCTCTGACCAACACCATGTTTACGACACATCTCTGGCACTGGAACACTAGTCTCAGCTTCTTTGATCATGCCCACGATCTGTGTTTCAGTAAACTTACTTTTTCGCATCGTAAAATTTCCTTCTTCTGTTGATAGAAACTCCCCAGCGGTCTCTTTGTATATCCAGACAATAGGCAATCTCGACTTTTACCTACATAAATTCATTTTAAGGATGCAACGTAATACCTTTCACTACGAAAATTAGCGCCTTCCTCTTCTATTAATGGTTAATACTCCCACTTACTTTAGCTCTAGTGATTAACTCATAAATATTCATCCAAACTAACCGCGCCACCTGATTGAGGAACCTTGTTATCAATTTAATCAAACACGTCCCCATGATGACCAAAAATGCTGGTCATAAAACTTTATGCTGGTTCTGACAGTTTAACCTTATCTAAAAAACAAGGCTCAGACATACCGGTCAGTACTAAACGCTCTCCCGTAAAAGACTCTCGACCATGAGCAACCAGCATATTGTCCACCATCAGCACATCTCCAGCTTGCCATGGAAAAGTGACTTTTTCTGCTTCATAAGCCTGAATTAAGGTTTCAATGACTTCTTGCTCTATCGGCGAACCATCACCATAAAAGGTTTGATTAGGTAATTCTTGATCACTAAAAGAATCACGCAGGAAGTGCTGCATGTTGGGATCTAAAGTAGCCAAATTAAAAAAAGTGCAATGGTTAAACCAACAATTTTCATTGGTTGCAGGGTGCTTAGAAGCTATTGGCCTTAATTGCCTGGTAGTTAGAGCAATATCGTCCTCTCCCCATAAAAAATCAATTTGATTATTGCGACAGTAGTTCTCAACTTGCTCTTTGTCTTCAGTTTGATAGCAATTCTGCCAGCTAACATACATGTATTTCATGAAGTTTCGCTGGTATAAATAGCCTTTCTCGATAAATTTATTTCTGATGGCTTCGGGAATACGTTGGAAAACTTTCCGAGTATCCGCTAGTGGAGTACAGCCTCCGGATTCTGCCGCAGTGTGGCAATTAAAATAGATATGTAACGGGAAAGTCAGATTAAATGATTGTTCTGTATGCAGGAAAATTTCATGTTCCTTGGGCTGTGAAGTCGATGTATAAATATTTCCAGAAACAGCGTCCCTTGGTGAAGAACGTTCCATATATTTAATAGCTTTAGAGCTGGTGGCTTCAATAACTTGCTCAAATGCTTCTGCCGAGTCAACATCAAAACCTCGAAACAAAACGGCACCATATTGTTCTTTTTTAGCAGTAATATATCTTTTGTTTTTCTCAGCCCATTCAACCAAGTTTATAGATGTATCTTTTGCTGTAATAACAAGTGGCAAGCTTTGCTCCGGTGAAATAAAACTTGTAGTTATGGAACGCTCGGCTTCTTCTGTAATAACGTTGTTCATGTTCACAATACTTATCCTTAGAGGTTGTTGATTTTTGTCTGAAAAATAGATGGTACAGCAACAAGGTATAATGGTTTCGCTAAAAGTCAAACATATCCCATAAATGGATGTTGCTATGCCTAGAACGATGTTAACAGATAAAATGTGAGCGTTTCTTAAAGAAATTCTACGTGAAATAGGTCGTGTTGATAATAAGTAGAGCATAGGTCTACCTTAGAAGACATACTGTATCGAATGAGAGCTGGTGTTCAATCACGTAATTTTCCGAAGAAATCTGGCCTATAAAACGCTGGTTTCAGACGCTTGAACCTCTAGTCGAAAAAGGATATTGGACAATATTTTTAAAAAGCCGTCGTCAATTAGTGATGCCCAATGGCTGCTTATGGACGGAAGTCTTGTCAAAGCCCATTCTGGTCGCAGTAGTGCTAATAGCATGACTGATGAAGCTCTGACAATACGACAATAATTCATCTGCTGGTTGTTAGTAGCGGTCTACATGTTCACTTTGAGCTCTCAGGTGGGCAAGTGCATGATGTTGTTCATTCGAAGAGCCTTATTAAACAGTCACCTAGAGCTTAGCTTTCCAGAGCAGTAAACTGTTAGTATCGCAGTATGGCGGTGCCAGTCACAGTGTATCGTACTTTCATCATCTGCTTTTCTTACAAGCTAGCGACCTTTCTTGCAGCTTCAACACGGTATAGTTTTTGAAGATGGTTAAGCGCCTAATCTACTTTTTTGCTGTTTGACCTTTAGCCTACCTGTCTGTGGCTTCTTTAAATTTACGTCTTCCGTGTGCTCAACAACCAAAAGACAACTATTGCTTGCTCTATACGCAACTTAGTACGCTAATTATAAAATTTCTTGGTACTAACTTCGTCCTGCAGGCAAAAATCAGCGACGGATAACTCGCTTTCTACTTGTTGCTCTATAAGCAGCCAGACATTATAAGCTCCAAGTTTTACTTTATGAGTCTGGCGCTTCAGCGGCTAGATGAGGTTTGGGTGACGCTTACAATCAGCCTAATATCGTTCAAACGGAAGATGATCTAATGGCTAAGCGAGTGCAACAAAAGCACTCTCAGCTCAAAGTGATCAGTGATAACCCTGATTACCCGAGCTGGGAGATCACCGCTGATAATGCCGACAGTCACGGCATTGCAGAGCGTGTTGTTTGGTGTGGTCGCAGTATCTAAACTGCAATGTCACTATTCGTGTGATGCTGGAGCATTACACGGATTTAGCCAGCTTTTCCTGCACATTGGCTGTATTCACAAATTGACTCAACACCAATGAGCACACCGCAAGTGCAGCACCAAAGTAAAATACTAAGGATTTATCGTATAACCATACTAAGCCAAAGCTTGCTGGGATCACTACTGCTGCAATATGGTTAATAGTAAAGCTAACCCCAGCTGTTGCTGCGATATCTTCTGGCCGAGCAATTTTTTGAAAATAAGTTTTGAGTGCAATGGCCATCGCAAAAAACAGATGGTCGATGACATAAAGCGCTGCTGCAAAGCTTGCTGACTCTACCAATGCATAACCAATAAATACAAAAATGAGTCCCACATATTCGATTGTCAGTGTTTTACGCTCACCAATATGCCCAATCATTTGACCAATTTGGGGGGCGATAAATATGTTTATCAAATGATTCAACATATAAAGCGCGGTGATCTGTGCAACATCAAAACCAAATTTTTCCACCATTAAGAAACCCGCAAACACCATAAATATTTGTCTTCTCGCGCCCGAGAAGAAAATCAAGGCGTAATATAGGCTGTACTCTTTTCTCAAAATGAGCTTTTTATGCTGCGTAGTATGCATTTCAAAGGTTGGAAAGCCGATAAACATAAATAGCGCAATGATAAAGCCAACCCCTCCAATAAGCAGATACATCCACTGATAGTCTGCGGAGAAGTAGCTAAAACCCAGCCATATTACCGCATAGGTGATCAGAGAAGCGATGGATTTAATAGAGAGCAAGATACCCAGTTTGGCCGGTGCCTCATCTTTATTGAACCATTGTAAACTGAGAGATTGATTCAGCGTCTCGAAATAGTGAAAACCTATCGACATTAACACTGTAGTTGCATACAAACCATAAATAGTAGGCAACAAGCCGGTAATGGCGACGCCAAGCGACAGCAAACACAAGCTGATCAGTGCGAAGGTTTGCTCCTTTAACACCAATAAAACAAATACCGCTGTAAACGCTAAAAACCCGGGGATCTCACGCAGGGATTGCAACATTCCCATATTAGCGCCATTGAAGTTTGCGGCTTCAATGGCAAAGTTATTGAGCATGGCCATCCAGCCTGCGAATGTAACGGCCATAACTACGGTAGCGAGCACTAAGAAATTAAAAGGACTTTGCCATCCTTGAGAAGCATTCTTCATGATTATCTCCACATAAAGCACAACTATTAAAAAGTTATGGCTATAATATGGCCACACATTAATTTCTGATATACATAATTATGCCAAGTTCTTTATCAAAACAGACAACTTCTCCTTGGCGTATTCAGCCCAAATATAAGCGCTTCTTAAAGCCAACCCTTGGCCGGCCAATCCTGCCAAGAGCGGTAAAAAAAGCGGAGTGGGAGCATGTTCAACGGCACCAACATGAGTGGGGGCAGCTTGCATATACAAGCAATGGAGTCATCACAATTGTAACTCCTGAAGGCACTTTCGTGATCCCTCCCGATCAAGCTTTGTGGCTACCTCCGGGCCTTCCGCATGAGACGTATTGTCGCTACGGTGGAGATTTTCGTAGTGTCTATATCGACAATAAATACACCGAGTTGCTAGGGAATAAAGCAAAGCTAATTGCGGTAGATGAACTACTGAAGCAATTTATACTGGAGATCTGTACTTGGCAGGAAGAGTACCACTTAGATGAAAAAACAGAGCGATTTATTACGGTCTTTATTGATAGATTAACATCAGCTACAACGTGCCACTTTTTTATTCCAAGTGCACAGGATGCTCGGATCTTACCCATTGTGACCGAGCTACATACAAATCCAGGATGCAAAATAAGCTTGGAAGCCTGGAGTGATCAAGTCGGCGCATCAACCCGGACACTCAACCGCTTATTCCACAAATGTTTTATGATGGGCTTCAGTGATTGGCGCCAAAAATTAAGAGCTATCAAAGCTATTGAGCTGTTGAAAGATGGATACTCTCAGCAACAAGCAGCTGAATATTTGGGTTTTGAATCTACCGCCGCATTTAGCAATGCGTTTAAAAAAGTCTTTGGCAAACCACCGGGACAGTACATTAAAAAGTAAGGTAATTTGGGATCAATAAATACTTTCCCACTAAATATTATGAATGTACAAATCGGCGGGTGAACCGCCTTATATGGACTCCTCCAATTGTACAAGCCACTTTTAGCATTATTAGTGTGATTGCGTGCTTATATCCGGGCTCTTG
>NZ_SGPH01000026.1:0-19521 GCF_004208915.1 Pseudoalteromonas sp. CO342X | reverse complement strand
GGCTCCCCCTCCCCGACTCGAACGGGGGACCTGCGGATTAACAGTCCGTCGCTCTAACCAACTGAGCTAAGGGGGAAGCGTATCTCTCAACGGGGCGAAATATTAATGACGACATTGCAAGGTGTCAACCACTAAAATCACAGAAACGTAAAAAACTCTACTAAGCGATGAATTAATGCGCTATTTGTTGGCTTTTTAGCTAGTTTTGGATTCTTGATATAGGGCCTATTGACCTTTGCTGTACGATTTTGGCTCCCCCTGAGTGGGTTTTGATCGCAGCGCTCGACTTGCCGCCTAGTAATCTAAGCAAAAGTTGAGCAATACGTAATTTATCCATCGTTCATATAATGACTCTCAGTGAGTTTTGATTTCAATATGCCTACATGATGAAAATCTGCAAAACATGAAAGATATGGCTGTTGTATAAAATTCCTAAATCACCGTATAGGGGATGTCGAATAAAATTAACATATACAGTGTTTACTGTTTATCTATACAGTGATATATTCTGATTAATGTATTTTTTGAACGTTTTGTTTGAATTATATCCCTAACTGCTCATTTTATGATGTTTTCTTGAGATCTTTAAATCATTGCAATTATCACGTGAATGAGATCAATGAGCATAAATAGTGTGGTATTGATAATCTCTATCTAAACGCGGCGTGACAAACAGTAAGTAGTTACTATCATTAAAATGAGAATCAATGATTTAATAAAAAGTTGAATTAAAACAGTTGGATATGTGTTCCTTGTTATTTTTAGTCGTTAAATGCTTTTTACTTCCAGAAGCAAGGTTAGCCTAGAGATCTAAATTGATCCAGTTGTTGTTTTAAGAATGATCACACTAAACACGCCATTGATCAAAATTACTCCAAGCTGAAAACCTTTATTCTATTGGCTTGGAGCGACTTATCCACGGAATCTGTGGATAACATTGTTTATTATTATTTGAGAAGTATTGCAAGACTATGAAATTAGGGCGCTGCAGCCGTTTCAAGTAAAATTCGATAAATATTTAATTTTAATAATATCAATGGCTTATATTTGGTTGGTTATTTTTGTTTATTTGTTGTTCAGTGTGAAGCTTTTATGAACTTTTTACCATTTTGGCTGTGCAAAAAACATGCTACTTTGCAAGCTGGATTGTAACTTTTTTGTCAAAACATACTGAATCGTTATTTTTAACACTAAACCTCAATCCTGTAGCGTAATACAAGCTTTTTATAGGTAACTGTTGCTAATTTAGACTTTATAACGACTCTTAACGTTTACCGCATAGCGTCAACATCTTGAATAGCATACAATGAGCCGCTTAAAGTATCAGAAATAGGTTGTTATGACTCAAGCTAAGTCAAATTCCAATGGCAACGATATCCTTTTTGGTGATATTGGGGCGACTTTAAAGCGAATGACGATCCCCATGATATTCGGGATGATCACGCTGATGATGTTTAATCTCGTTGATACTTTCTTTATTAGTATGCTTGGCACCGAGCCGCTAGCGGCAATCAGCTTCACCTTTCCTGTTACCTTTACTGTAATTAGCTTAGCCATCGGGTTAGGTATTGGAACATCCGCCGTTATCGCGAAGGCTTTAGGTAGCAATTTGCTCGATGAAGCCAAATTTGATGCCGCAGTAGCTATTATTATCTCTGCGATATTCGTTTCATTACTTTCTATTCTCGGTTTCATTTTTGTCGATGAGATCTTTATTCTCCTCGGTGCTGGTGAAGCGGTTATGCCATTTATCCACGACTATATGTCGGTGTGGTTCATTGGTTCGATTTTATTGATAACGCCGATGATTGGTAATTCAGTGCTGCGCGCCAGTGGTGATACCAAAACGCCAAGCTTAGTTATGGGACTCGGGGGATTAGTAAATGCGGTGCTGGACCCGATATTAATCTTCGGATTTGGGCCTATTGATGCAATGGGTGTAAAAGGGGCGGCTGTGGCCAGTGTGTTGTCTTGGAGTCTTGGGGTAACTATCATTTTATATTTACTGATAGTTAAAAAGCGTCTTATCTCACTGTCTGCAAAATACACCAGCTTCACAAACGCGGCGAAAAAAATTCTCACCATTGGCCTGCCTGCAGCTGGCGCAAATATGCTAACGCCGTTAGCAATGGCGGTAATGACCGCACTTATAGCCAGTTATGGACCTGAAGCTGTGGCCGCATTTGGTGTTGGAAGTCGTATTGAGTCTATCGCAAGTCTGGTGGTTTTAGCGCTTTCTATGACCTTGCCTCCCTTTGTAAGTCAAAACTTTGGTGCAAAGCACTATCAGCGTGTGTCTGATGCCTATACCCAAACACTTAAATTTGTGCTTGGTTTTCAATTTGCTGTCTACTTATTACTGGTATTGAGCGCTTACTACATTAGTCATACTTTTGGTAATGAGCCTGCTGTTGTTGAAACCATACAGCTATTTATTTATATCATGCCGCTTGGATACGGTCTTCAAGGTGTGATTATATTAACTAATTCATCATTTAATGCGTTGCATAAACCGATGAATGCGCTCATTCTAAGTGTGATCCGACTGTTCATATTTTATGTACCTATTGCTTATATAGGCTCACAGTTGGCTGGGTTGCCAGGGCTATTTGCAGGCGCTGCTTTGGGGAATTTATTTACCGCAGCCATTGCTTACAATTGGTTTAAGAAAGTCATTAATGAAATTGCAGCAAGCGAGGTTCAAAAGGAGGCGTAATGGAAGATAAGTTTCAGCTAGTTTCTGAGTTTCAGCCAAACGGTGATCAACCAACAGCGATTGCTCAGCTGTGCGATGGTTTAGAATCAGGCCTTGCACATCAAACCTTGCTGGGGGCTACAGGGACGGGTAAAACCTTTACCATGGCCAACATCATTAATAACCTTAACCGCCCAACGATTATTATGGCGCATAACAAAACGCTGGCGGCGCAATTGTATGGCGAAATGAAAGAGTTCTTTCCTCATAATGCGGTTGAGTATTTCGTCTCTTATTATGACTATTATCAACCCGAAGCCTATGTCGTTGCCAGCGACACTTTTATTGAGAAAGACGCGTCTATCAACGATCATATAGAGCAAATGCGTTTATCCGCGACCAAAGCTTTGCTTGAGCGCAGAGACACCATCATCGTCGCCTCAGTTTCAGCGATTTATGGCCTTGGCGATCCCGACTCTTACATGAAAATGATGCTGTTATTGAAAGTCGGTGAAACCATTGATCAGCGCGACATGTTAAGGCGCTTGGCTGAACTACAATATACGCGTAATGATATGGACTTTAGTCGTGGTACCTACCGAGTTCGCGGTGAAGTTATTGATATTTTTCCTGCAGAATCGGAAACCATCGCGGTACGGGTTGAGATGTTTGACGATGAAATAGAGCGGATCAGTTTATTTGATCCCTTGACTGGTGCCGTTGAAAAACACCTAGTACGCGCGACTATTTATCCAAAAACTCACTATGTAACGCCAAGAGAAAAGATCCTTGATGCCATTGAGCGCATTAAGGTGGAACTCAAAGAGCGTCGTAATCAATTATTGGATAAAAATCGCTTAGTCGAAGAGCAGCGCATCGCTCAACGTACACAGTACGACATTGAAATGATGACCGAGCTTGGCTATTGCTCTGGTATTGAAAATTACAGTCGATATTTATCGGGACGCGCACCAGGCGAGCCACCACCAACTTTGTTAGATTACTTGCCGGATGACGCGCTTATGATCATCGACGAATCCCACGTTACCGTTTCGCAGGTTGGTGCGATGTACAAAGGCGATCGCAGTCGTAAAGAAAACTTAGTTGAATATGGTTTCAGATTACCGTCTGCGCTAGATAATAGACCACTAAAGTTTGAAGAGTTCGAAGCGATTTCGCCACAGACCATTTATGTTTCGGCGACACCCGGTGATTATGAATTGAATAAATCAGCGGGTGATGTTGCTGAGCAAGTGATCCGCCCAACAGGGCTGTTAGATCCAGAAGTAGAAGTGCGTCCAGTTGCAACTCAAGTTGACGATTTGCTCTCTGAGATCTACAAACGGGTGGAAGTGAATGAGCGTGTGCTGGTTACTACGCTAACAAAACGCATGTCAGAAGATCTGACCGATTATCTTAACGATCATAACGTTAAGGTGCGTTACTTACACTCTGACATCGATACCGTTGAGCGTATGGAGATCATTCGAGACCTACGCAAAGGCGTTTTTGATGTATTAGTCGGCATCAACTTGTTACGAGAGGGCTTGGATATGCCTGAGGTTTCATTGGTTGCCATACTTGATGCAGACAAAGAAGGCTTTTTACGCTCGACGCGTTCTCTTATTCAGACAATTGGCCGCGCGGCACGTCACTTACATGGTAAAGCTATTTTATATGGTGATAGGGTGACCAACTCGATGCGCCAAGCTATAGATGAAACGCAAAGACGTAGAGAAAAGCAAGAGGCGTATAATGAGGCTAATGGCATTACACCAACGGCGCTCAATAAGAAGATCACGGATGTAATGGATCTCGGTGAGGAAGTGGCTGATGACAAAGTGGTTGATATCGATGCCAAATTTAAACCAGGTATGCCTGCAATGGATGCGAAAGAGATCGCCAAAGAAATAGACCGACTTGAAGCACAAATGATGAAGTTTGCCAAAGAGCTTGAGTTTGAAAAAGCAGCTCAGGCGCGCGATCAAGTTCAGATCCTACAAAAGCGTTTGATTAAAGCCTAGGGCTAAAACGTCGGCTTTAAAGAATGAAAAGCATGTGTGGTAGAGCACATGCTTTTTTATTGGTTGGGGAGGTCGCTTTAGAAGCGGTAGCTGACACCTAGAGATAGGCTCGATGTATCCAAATCACCCATATCAAGATACTTGTAGCCAAGGTTAACTGCCATACCGTTATCCCAGTCATATTGCCAACCGGCTTCAGCGACAAAGCCGATACCATCGTCGGTAATTAATTTAGTGCGGCCACGAGTGATTTCGTAATCGTAATAGTTTGCACCTAATTTGCCATAAAAGTAGCTGTTGTCGGAAATTTGATAGTAGCCTTTTGCAGCAACGACAAAGTTATCAAATTCTAAGTTATTAGCACCAAGACCAAACAAAGTTTTGTTATTTTGTGTGCAGGTAAACTTGCGATCATTTTCGTCTTCACACTTCCAATCATCTAAGTCTTCACCGCTGTTATAACCTAATTCAAGTGCCAAAATTGGCGTAAAGTGATAGTTATAATAGAGGTAAGCTTGGCCTACACCATCACCATCTTTACTTGAGCTTTTATAAGAAGCGCCACCGCCAGAGATGTCTAAACCAACGCGATGCGTCTCGTTATTTTGTTCTGCAAAAGACGATAAACTTGTTGTGAGTAATGCAAGAGATAAAAGCGCTTTAATTTTCATAATCAATGTCCGTTGTGGTTAACTTGAGGACAGTATAAATAGCGAGGGTGTCAAGGTCTGTTGGGGGGCTGTCATAAAGTGTAAGAAGGCGTCGAATTTGGTTCTTATTATTTTACAAATATAAATAACCTGAGCTGCGGATAATTAATGCCTTTCTAGCAGCCAGTTTTAGCGCTAACTGCGTTGAATTCACTTCCAATAGCCAGCTATTGGTGCGTAAATTCGCCTTGTTTTCCCTAAAACTCTCTGGCTAGACAAGGAGAAAACTAAGTGGTGCTTTAGCAACAATGAGTTGGAACATTTCTTATCCAAACCTCAGGTTAAATAGTTGCACTTGCTAAGTGCTTTTAGCTGTCTTAGGTTTTGCAATGAACGTTTGGTATTTTAGTATGGTCGTCAATGTCAAAATCGCAGCAATAAGCCCACTCCATATGTGATGCATGATCAAATGACTTGCAATGAACATAGGCACGTCTTGCCAACCATCAATTAACAAAAGTTTACTCACTAGCAGCGAGTAACCGAGCAGGTGCGCGAAGAGAACAAACTTAAAGGATTTAATAAATTTGCTTTTTGCATTGACTGGCAGGGCTGGGAGGTTGAGGCGTAACGCGACGATAAAGGCTACCGAGAGCACAATACTGACTACTCCTAACCCGAGTAATGAGGTTTTTATCAACACCATGGAGTAGATAAAAGCAAGTAACATGAGCCTGCCTAACAATTACGGAAAACGCAGTTTATATACGCTTAGGTTTTGAGTCTATTCGAATTATTCTAAGGATTAGGTAGTGATTTTCTGAGTGATCGCTCTATACTAAAAGCCGATTTTATCAATAGTTTGTAAACCGATGTAACATTGCCCTATATTTTCGCGGCATGTTTCGCTATAAATGCAATGTTATGTCGTAGTAAATTCGAATAAAACAATAATTATTATAGTAATTAAGACCAAGTTGGGAACTAGGGAAATGAAATTCGCTTTTAAGGATTTTTTGTTTGATAGCAAAGAGCTAAAGCTTTATAAAGACGACAGAAAGCTAAATTTAAAACAAAAACCTGCTCAGATATTGGAGCTATTTTTATCCGCTCCTCAAACTATCCACAGTAAAGAAGACATCTTAGAGAAAGTATGGCCAGATCGAAAAGTCACAGATCAGGTCGTATTTCAAAATATTGGCCATTTACGTGCCTTGTTCGGCGATGATGCCATCAAAACCTTTTCACGAAAAGGATATCAATGGCAGATCCCTTGTACGGCTTTTGAAGGGACCGCGGAAGCTCAGGCTTCATCGCAGGCTTCACCTCAAACAGCGACCAATGAGTCGACTAAAGTGGATGTACAACCGGAGGAGGACGAGGCTGTAGTGACTGAATCGCCTTCTGAAGTGCTCGAAAGACCAGAATCTATTGGTCGCAAACTGCCTATGTTTGGGCTTGCGGGTGCACTTGTGTTGCTAGCCTTGGGTATCTACTTTACGTTATCGTGAGTCAAATTTACTTGAGTTGAGGTTGTGTCATGTTGCAAACGTTGTATATCACAGGTGCAGGGGTGAGTGCCGAAAGTGGTATTCCAACTTTTCGGGGAGAGGATGGCTTTTGGACGATAGGTTCGGCTAATTACACTCCTCAAGAAATGGCAACGCGCGCAATGTATAAATCGCAACCGGCAGAATTCTTAAAATGGTATTACCATCGTTTTGTGACTTATCGTAATCACGGCCCCAATCAAGTTCATCAATGGCTTAGTGATAAAAATGTGATCACGCAAAATATTGACGGTTTAGATGGTAAAGCGGGTAATAACCACTTTATTGCGATCCATGGACGTGTTGATCAGGTAACACCCTTTCATACCCAAGGTGAGCCCACGGAGTGCTTTACTGCCCCTTGGGATGAGGTAGATGAAAGTCGATTAGCTGAGTCGTTGTTAGCACTTTTCAAGATTGCTCGACGAGGGCCTGAAAAAGGCGTGTCACTTAAGCCATATGTATTGTTATTCGACGAATACTACACCGATCTGTATCGTATTAGCGAAGCACAGTCACGAATGTATGCCGCGGATCGAATAGTTTTTATGGGCACTTCCTTTAGTGTCAATATCACTCAAATGGCCTTGGAAATAGCAAGGCACAAAGCAATTCCGATAGAAGTGGTTGACCCAAACCCTGCGCACTTACTTTACGAACAAGTCACCTATCACCGCATGACGGCAAGAGAATATATCGCCAGTTTGCCAACCTCTTAATTTAAAGCCTGAGGAAAGTTAGCCTGCATTGCTTTGATAGTAAGTGGCTAGCAGAAATTGTTTATATTCACTGAGCCGGTGTTGTTGTAGGAGGTGTGATTCAATCACTTTGGCGTTGTGGCTTTCCACTGCGCTTGTATGTCGCCTTTCGATTTCCATCAAGCCAAGTAAAGCGCTTAATTCTTGAATACTCAGTGGCGCAGTATGGCTATTAAAAGCTAAGTAGCATTCTAGAGGTGTTAACTTTTTTGCGTTTCTTTGACTCAGTGCATTTTGAAGTAGCTCTTTGCTTTCAAAGTGCAATAAGGTTCTAAGATAATTTAGACCGTTATCTTTCGCGGGCATTTGCGATAAAAGAATATGTAGTATGTTATTTCCTTGCGGGTTAAGGTTATTGATTTGCTCAGCTTGGATCAAAGGTGTGGAGAAAAAGGCAAACTTCTCTAAAGAGTTAATCGCAGCTATCATCGCTTCTGGAAAGCATGCTGCTTGTAAGCAAATACTCGCTATATCTTGATAGTGGCCATAGAGTGCAGTGTTACCCTGCGCACTTTGAAAAAGAAACTTGAGGACTTCAATCTGCTCGTCTTTGGGAGCGTGTGCGTACACGGTTTTTATTTTTTCTATATCCGCGCTTTTTAACGCTAGCAAAAACTGAGTTAGACTATTATTCGACATACATAGAACCACAATTTATTATTTAATGCTCATGCAATATGATAGCCTATTCGCCTGCTGTTTTGCTCAATTTATAACGATAATAACAAAGAGACGATTACGTGTTGCACTTTAAGATAATACTGCTTACTTGTTGCCTACTATTAAGCCCGCTAGTTTATGCCAATGAGCGTTTATACGATGCTTTTATTAAAGAAATTCAGCAACAAGAAACACGCGATAGCGCACTTCAAAAAGTCGACCAAGTATTAGAGTCGGGCTTAACGCCGGAAGAAATTGCAGACGTTCACCATAAGACCACGGTTGCATTAAAAAACGGTTTCCAGCTCGAAGAGGCATATAAATGGGCGGAGCGCTTTAAACAGGTATTGCTCTCGCATCATTTACCCGAATATGAAGCTAAATACTCTTTAACGTATGGTGACCTCATGCTCAAAGAGGGGAGATTTAGCGACGCGATTAGTTATTTAAACCTAGCCGTATCTCAGCTATCTGCGCTTGATATGCATCGATTGTTAAGCCACGCCTATCGCTTTCGGGCTGCTGCTTACAAAAGCAATGGCAGTTATAAAGACTCGATAGAGAGTTATGAACTCTCAATTGAAGTGGCAAAGAAGTATGAACTCCCAGATTTGCAAGTGTCTGCGATCACTCAGTTAGCAGATGTTTACTCGGATCTTTCATTACCGGACAAGGCACTTGAATTACTGCAGCAATCGATAGCTGTACTAAAAAGCCAAAAACAGGAAAATACGGTTTTACTTGGACAAGTTTACTATAACCTAGGTGGTGCACATCAAGTGATTGGCGACCATGAAAAGTCGCTTGAAGCCTATCAAACCGCATATGACTATGACATTAAAGCGGGCAATATCGTTTATTCAGCTTACACGTTGATCCGCATTGGTCGTGAACAAATGAAACTCAGCCAATATGACAATGCACAAGCGTCATTTGAAAAAGCATTTACGATTTTTGAGGAGAATGAGCACACCAGAAATCAGGGCTGGGCGCTGAGCAATTTGGCTGAAGTTAAATTAAAAGCAAATGAAAAAGCTAAGGCTAAAGAGTATGTTGAACAGGCGTTAGAGTTAATTGATCCGGTACAAAGTAAAGTGCTTTATCAAGAGACGATGACTACCTATGCGCAAATTGTTTTACCTGAACGAGCTGATTTTTTTATTCAAAGTATGGAGCAAATTATTGCTCAAGATGAGGTTTATCTTGGCCTCAAGGAAACCGCATTACGAGTGTTAAAGGACGCCTATAGCGCGAAAGGTGACTTTGAGTCTGCGCTTAATTATCACTTGCAATATGCGGAATCTAAGGTTTCTCAGCTTGAAAAAGAAGCCAGTCAAAAAGCCTTGGCTTATCAGATGGATACCGAGTACCAGAAAAATCAATATGAGCTACAAAGTCTAAAAACACAGCGTGATGTAGAACTGGCTGAACAGCGCGTAGAACAAATAGTAACGGCAGCAGTGGTGGGAGTTTTGGTCGTTCTACTGAGCGCGTTCTTATTACTTGCGAGAAACAAACGTCGGGCACTTGAACTCGAGAAGCAGCTTCTCAACAAAACTTTGGATTTAAAGCAGCAACTACTTGCAGATATTTCTCATGAATTAAGAACACCGCTTACCGTACTTAAGCTGCATATTGAATCTCTGGAACATAATTTGGTGGAAAATCCAAAGCAGAGCTACAAAGTGCTTAACCGCCGTCTCGATACTCTTAACACATTAATAAAAGATATCTATGAACTCGCGCAGGCAGATACTGGCAGCCTTAACTTGGCGTTAGAGCGTGTCAATGCCAAACAAGCGTTTATTGGTCTTGTTGAAGATATTGATGACTTTGTAACGGATGAAGGGCTTGAATTTAATGCCAATATAGAATTACCAGATGAACTGGAAATCGATATTGATGTAACTAGATTTGCTCAGGTATTCAATAATTTGGCTCGTAATAGTGTGAATTATACCGACAAGCCAGGAGAAGTCTGCGTGGATATTAGCTACCAAAGCCAGCAAATCCAATGTGTTATTGAAGATTCAAGCCCAGGTGTGGGCGATGAAGCTTTAGGGAGATTGTTTGAACGTTTGTTCCGCTGTGATAAATCACGTAGCCGAGATCTTGGAGGCTCCGGCTTAGGTTTATCTATTTGTCAAAAACTGATTGAATTGCACGGTGGCAGCATTGCCGTCGCGCATAGCGAATTAGGTGGGTTGAAAGTGAGTGTTATTATACCTTGTGAGTAATAGCACAAACCTGTTTTTACATCGCGATAGGGCACAAAAGATCGCCGCGTAGAGCGGCTCCTACCAGAGGTTACTTATTGCATGTAGGAGCGATTTTACATAGCGATATGGTAAAAAATCGCAGCGTAAAGCGGCTCCTACCAGAGTTTATATATCGCGTGTAGGAGCGATTTTGCATCGCGATATGGCATAAAAGCTCGCCGCGTAAAGCGGCTCCCACCAGAGGTTATTTATTGCATGTAGGAGCGATTTCACATCGCGATAGCTAAAACAACCGCAGCTACAAAAAGTTGCGTTCAAATCGCTTAAGTACTATGGGCTTTACCTTTGCAGCGGTGAGTATCAGCATAATAAAAGCGACAATAAACCAGATGGGGTGATTACCATGCTCTGCATACCAGCTCACTCCACTAATGAGTTTTACATCACTTTTCAGTATATTGGCTTCGAATTGTGGAATGGCATGCTGAACTTTGCTAAGCGGATCGTAAACACCAGTGATACCATTATTCGTTACTCGAATTAATGGGCGCTGTAATTCTAAGGCACGCATGCGAGCGATCTGCATATGCTGATGTGGGCCGTGGGAATCACCAAACCAAGCGTCGTTGCTCACAGTAAAAAGAATATCTGACTCAGAGGTAAAGTTACCTCTGACAAGCTCGCTAAACGCGATTTCGTAGCAAATAGCGGGTAACACATGCAAACCGTTCGCAAGTAGGTTCGGTTGTATCGCATCACCTCGAGTAAATGACGACATCGCTAAGTTAAAAAGAGGGGCTATAGGACGCAATAGGTCTTCGAACGGTACAAACTCACCAATAGGCAACAATTGGTGCTTCTGGTAGCGGTTTTTGTGCAGGTAGTGATATTGCCCTTCGCTGTCTTCTTTTTCCTTTTTACCAAGCGTGATCAGCGTGTTGTACGCGGTTCTGGTATCAAACTGATAATCGGGAATGCCCGTTATCAGTGCAGTGCCATTAAACGCGGCGGCTTTGTCCAGCCCTTCTAAAAATGGGTAGGCGATATCTTCAAATTCAGGAATAGCGGCTTCCGGCCACACCACTAAATCAACGCCTTGCCAGTTAGGTCTGGTCATATCTCGATATTTAGACATGGTAGGCCAAAATTGCTCAGGCTCCCAGCGCAGACTCTGCTTGATATTACCTTGTACAAGTAAAGTGGTGATTTCATCTCCCGAGTATTTCAGTGGGCCTTGAATGACTGGCACACTGTATAGACCGGCAATGCCAGCGAAGCTGACTATGGTGAGATAAATAGCACGTTGTTTAAGTAGATAGTAAAGGCTTGTTGTCGCTAGAATAACTAGCAATGTTAAGCCAAATTCACCGATCCAAGGGGCTAAACTGCTCAGAGGCGAGTCAGTTAACGTATAACCAAAGCTAAGCCAAGGGAAGCCCGTGAGCATGTGGCCTCGCAGCCACTCGGTAATGGCAAACCCCGCAACAAGTGCCAGCACCCGTTGCCAAGGTGTGCGAGTAAAGTAGCTAGCAAAAGCAAATGCCAATGTCGGGTAGATGGCAAGATAAGCACATAGTAATGCCATCAACAGCACTGAGACAGGTAAGGGTAAACCACCAAATTCAGCGATAGAGACATGCACCCAGCTTATGCCAAGGGCAAACCAGCCAAAGCCAAATAAAAAGCCATATTTAGCCGCGAGCTTTGGACTGGGTTTATCGGTAAGCCAAGTCGCTATAATCAAGCTGACAAACGCGATAGGCCAAAAACCAAAAGGAGAATAAGCAAAAGTAAGCGCACAGCCAGAAATGAGTGCCAGCCATGCAAACTTATCTTTTGCGAGGTTACTCAGGTTAGATACTAGAGTCTTCAACATGTTCAGATTTAGGTACACTTACTTGAATTTGTAAGATCCTCCGGTTATCGGAGTTAGTTACCTTAAACTGAAGGGGATCTATGTCTATAGTTTCACCACGGCTTGGCATATGGCCAAATGCATGAAGAATAATACCGCCAATGGTATCGGCTTCTTGGGTGTCGTAGTTGGTTTTGAAGAATTCGTTGAATTCATCCAAGGGCGTGAGTGCTTGTACGGTATAAACATGTTTAGACAGCTGACGAATATCTTGTTGCTCTTCGTCGTCATCATGTTCATCTTCGATTTCACCAACAATGGTTTCGAGAATATCTTCGATAGTAACCAGTCCAGATACACCGCCGTATTCATCAATCACGATAGCCATATGGTAACGTTTTTGACGGAATTCGTTGAGCAGGGTATCGACACGCTTACTTTCAGGCACGACCACGGCGGGACGAAGATATTCGCGGATACTTGGCAAATCGCTCTCTTCGCGCAAAATCAAAGGTAAGAGATCTTTGGCAAGTAAGATGCCTTCTACGTGGTCTTTGTCTTCACAAATCACAGGAAAACGCGAGTGTGAAGATTCTACCATCATAGGGAGTTGAGCACTGAGCGGCTCATCTACATCAAGTGTAATCATTTGCGAACGTGGGATCATGATGTCACGTACTTTCAGCTCTGAAACGCTGAGTACACCTTCCATCATATCTTTGGTTTCTGGGTCAATCAGCTGGCGCTCTTGCGCATCAGCGATGACTTCAGCCAGTTCTTCTTTATTTTGGGGTTCCCCTTGCAGCATCTGTGTGATGCGTCCCAGCCAGGTCTTGCTAGAAGAACCCTGACTACTTTGCGAGTTATCGTCGCTCATTAGTTGTGTCTGCTCCGTTAATTTAACAATCGTCTCTGTAAGGATCTGCGATATTCAAAGAAGCGAGAATTTGCTTCTCTATTGTTTCCATTTCTACCGCGTCTTGTTCATTTATATGGTCAAATCCAAGTAAATGCAAGCAACCATGGATAACCATATGGGCGAAGTGGTCATGAAAGGTCTTTTCTTGCTCTATGGATTCTTGGTATACCACTTGGGGACAAATAATTAAATCACCAATAAGTGGCAACTCAATCCCCGGTGGCGCATCAAATGGGAAAGACAACACGTTGGTTGGCTTGTCTTTGCCCCTGTACTGGCTATTGAGCTCTTGGCTTTCGTGCTCGTCAGCGATGCGAATCGTTAATTCCGCTTCTTCGCGAAATTGCGTTAATGCATGTTCTGCCCATAATTGAAATTGTGCTTCGGATGGCAAGTTTTCAAACTCACAAGCCAATTGCAAATCTAGCATTAAGTCCATGGTTTATTCCTCAGAAGGTTGCTGTTTCGCTTGATGCTTTTCAGCTTTAGCGAGACGCTCTTGTTCTTCTTTCTTCTCGTATGCTTCGACGATACGAGCAACCACAGGGTGTCTAACTACATCGTGAGATTTAAAGAAGTTAAATGAAATCTCTTCTACATCATTGAGCACTTCTATCGCATGACGAAGTCCAGAGCGCGCACCACGAGGTAAATCGATTTGCGTGATATCACCGGTGATCACCGCTTTTGAATTAAAGCCAATCCGCGTTAGAAACATCTTCATTTGTTCAGTCGTGGTATTTTGGCTCTCGTCCAAGATAATAAACGCGTCATTGAGTGTTCGACCGCGCATATACGCCAAAGGTGCAACTTCGATGACATTTTTTTCGATTAAGCGCTCAACTTTTTCAAAACCAAGCATCTCGAATAGGGCGTCATAAAGAGGGCGAAGGTAAGGGTCGATTTTTTGTGTTAAATCACCCGGTAAGAAGCCCAGCTTTTCACCAGCTTCAACCGCTGGACGAGTGAGGAGGATGCGACGTATTTCTTGACGTTCTAGCGCATCAACCGCTGCTGCAACAGCAAGATAGGTTTTACCTGTACCCGCAGGACCAACACCAAAGGTAATATCGTGAGTTAAGATATTAGCGACATATTGGCTCTGATTTGGGTTACGAGGCTTAACCACACCGCGACGAGTCTTAATATAGACTTCTTTGTCCCACACGGTTGGCGCGTCTTGTTCAAGTACGTTCGCTTCTGTGATAGCCAGATGAACCTGATCCGGTTCGATTTCTGTCATTTTTCCTTTCACAGGCTGAGTATCAACATATAGAGATTTTAGAATATCCACAGCTGCTTTTGCCGTTACCGCTTGTCCGGTCACTTTAAACCAATTGTCACGGTGCGCGATTTCAACTCCAAGGCGACGTTCTATTTGTTTTAGATTTTCGTCGAACGGACCACAAAGTGAAGAAAGGCGGTGGTTATCTGCGGGTTCTAAGTAAATTTCTATATTCTTTATCTGATTACTCAAAATGTCTTCCTATAAAAATGACGCTAGCCGAAGCTAGCGCACAATTTAAAAATGCTAGGGGGTAAAAGTACCAACACCTAATTCATTAATTTCAGGTTCTTGTGGTGCTTTATTTAAGATATCCGACGGTTTTACGTCACGACGTAAATCCATTTCTGCTTCAGTACGGATAAGTTCACCACGTAACGAGTTTGGTAATGCCTCAGTAATACGTACATCGACGAATTGGCCGATCACTGAGTGTGGACCTTCAAAGTTTACAACGCGGTTATTTTCGGTTCTACCACGCAGTTCCATTGGGTTTTTCTTCGATGGGCCCTCAACCAAAATACGCTGCTCGGTATCGTGCATCTTGCGACTGATATCCTGCGCCATTTGGTTGATACGGTTCTGTAGAAGATACAGGCGTTCTTTCTTTTCTGATTCTGCAACATCATCAGGTAAGTCGGCTGCTGGTGTACCAGGTCGCGCTGAGTAGATGAAACTAAAGCTCATATCAAAGCCGATATCATTAATCAGGTTCATCGTTGCTTCAAAGTCTGCGTTTGATTCGCCTGGGAAACCAATGATGAAATCTGAAGACATGCTTAGGTTCGGGCGGATCTTACGTAGCTTGCGGATCGTTGACTTGTACTCAAGCGCAGTATGACCGCGTTTCATCAGGTTTAGAATACGGTCTGAACCACTTTGTACCGGTAGGTGTAAATGGTCAACAAGCTCTGGCACATCCGCATAGGCTTCAATAATATCTGGTGTAAATTCAACCGGGTGAGATGTTGTATAACGAATACGGTCAATACCGTCAATTGCTGCAACGTAGCGAATTAAATCAGAGAAGTAACAAATTTCACCATCGTGCATTTCACCACGGTAAGCATTTACGTTTTGACCGAGTAAGTTCACTTCACGTACACCTTGCTCCGCAAGCTGAGCAACTTCAAGGATCACATCATCTAAAGGACGGCTTACTTCTTCGCCACGCGTGTACGGTACTACACAGAAAGTACAGTACTTAGAGCAACCTTCCATAATTGAAACAAATGCACTCGGGCCTTCAGCCTTTGGTTCAGGGAGACGGTCAAATTTTTCAATTTCAGGGAATGAAATATCAACGACAGCACCTTCTTTGCTTTGCACCTGCTTGATCATCTCTGGTAGGCGGTGCAATGTTTGTGGGCCAAACACGATATCAACAAATGGAGCGCGCTGACGAATGGTGTCGCCTTCTTGTGATGCTACGCAGCCACCAACACCGATAACAAGATCAGGGTTTGTGTCTTTTAGTAGTTTCCAACGACCAAGTTGGTGGAATACTTTTTCCTGTGCCTTCTCACGAATCGAGCAAGTATTGAGTAGGATCACATCAGCTTGCTCAGCTTCTTCTGTAAGCTGATAGCCATTTGTTGAATCCAAAAGATCCGCCATTTTCTGGGAGTCATACTCGTTCATCTGACAACCCCAGGTTTTAATATGCAGTTTTTTACTCATTTAAATATTGCCTCGTTTACAACTCGGTGTTTAGCACTACGCGTTTCTCGTGCAGGCGATGCTGAATTGATATCATTATGCCTAAAGGACGCGTATTTTATATGACCTATCTTGTCTAGCCAAGTATAGATTTTAACTTTCAAAATGTGGATCAATACAGGGTGTTTTAAGCAAACATCTGTTTTTATATGCGTTACAATGCGCAAAGACTCAATTAAGTGGAATAAGGCATGAAAAACAAGGCTCTGATAGTCGGTGGTGGCATGGTTGGTGCAGCGTGTGCTGTTAAGCTAGCGAAGCAAGGTGTTGACGTAACCATTATTGAACATTCTCCCATCTCAGCTGATGCAATACTCGCAAGTGATAAGGTAGATATTCGCGTTTCTGCTATCAATCGCTTTTCCGAGCAGTTACTAGATGAGCTTGGTGCTATGCCTGTGTTAAGAAGCACCAGAGCCGCGGTTTACAAGCAGCTAGAAGCCTATGAGGATAAGCCAGGACAATTGATATTTGATTGTGAAGCGCTAAACGCCTCGCACTTAGGCCACTTAATTGAGAATAACCTCATCCAAGCTGCATTGTGGCAACAGTTTGAGGAATTTGATATCAAAGTGGTTTCACCAGAGGGGATCCCAAAGCGCATTGTTCATAATGAGGATTCCGTGACGATTGAGTATCAAGCAGCATCCTTTACCGCTGATTTGTTAATTGCTGCTGATGGTGGCCGTTCTATCGTCAGACAAATGAGTGGCATAGGCGTGACTGGTTGGCAATATGAGCAACATTGTATGGGGCTGCTGATTAAACTCGACGCGCCGCAGCAAGAAAAAACATGGCAGCAATTTAAGCCATCAGGTCCCATTGCCTTTTTACCTATGCAGTATCCGTATGCCAATCTGATTTGGTATGACAACGGCAATAAACTCAATTTACTTAAGCAACTAGATAAGCAGGCGCTAAAACAAGAAGTAAAAGCTGCATTTTTTGAGCTACCCGGTGACTTTGAGATTGAAGAAGTGGCGGTTTTTCCTTTAGCAAGGCAACATGCTAACCAATACGTGAGCGAACGAGTGGTATTAGTAGGAGATGCAGCTCATACCATTAATCCATTAGCAGGGCAGGGAGTAAATCTTGGCTTTAAAGACGTAGCGGCACTTGCTGAAGCGATTAAGTCAAAAGAAGATATTGGTGACAGCAGCGCACTACATCATTACGAGTCAAAGCGTAGAAAAGACAACCTCTTGATGATGAGTATGATGGATGCGTGTTATTTTGGCTTTTCGAATCAAGTAACACCGTTAAAGCATTTGAGAAATCTGGCGCTGAATGTGGCGAATAAAGCCGGACCGTTAAAAAAAGAAGTGCTTAAGCACGCCATGGGAGGAGTTGGTTTTTAATCTTTGTTCTCTACACTGAGCGTGTTACACCAATTTACTTAACCTGAGGTTTGGATAAGGAATGTTCCAACTCATTGTTGCTAAAGCACAACTTAGTTTTTTCCTTGTCTAGCCAGCAAGATTTAGGGAAAACAAGGCGAATTTACGCACCAATAGCTGGCTATTGGAAGTGAATTCAACGCAGTTAGCGCTAAAACTGGCTGCTAGAAAGGCATTAATTATCCGCAGCTCAGGTTACTTAATTAAGTGATCTTTTTGAAGGGGCAAGTAAGAAGATAAATTGGTATTACTGCACGCTTCATTATTTAGTGCCGAGATCATCTCATTAGTGTTAGCTTATCGACGACATACATCAAGGTATTAATATCAAATTTACCATCTAGCCTTAATAACCAATCACTATTGGGCTGCAAAATGTAAGCAGTTTGAACTCCTGAAGGTCTGATAGAAGAAAAAATATGTTTTGCTCCGTGAGTAGCGGTAAATACATTTGCTTCGTCTATAACGCCAAGTTCAGCACTGACTTTCTGCATGTCTTCACTCTGTATATCAAACGTACCATTGAAAGCTCGTGTAATAAACTCAAGGGGTGTTAAATCATACTTGTTAGGTAGACCTGCAAGTGCGGTAGCGCCAGTTATCCAGCTTAACGTTAGTTCAGAAGAGTTGTCGCTAATCACTACTGAGTAGGTATCGCTAGTAAAAGTTTGAAATGAAACTTTATTTGCCTGCTCCGAGGGCTGACAGTAGCTAAAATGCTTGAGTGCTATTTCTATGTGTGATGGAGAGCAAATTGAGCTAGCCTTCGCTTCTACAAAGCTAGGTATACTGAAAATGATTAATGAAAATAAAAGAAATAAAGACTTTAGCACTTTCTTTCCTAACATGGAGAAAGTTTAAAAGTAACATTAGAAAAATGAGCTAGGAATGAATAAAGAGGAAATAAATTGTTACTAAATGGTGCGGAAAGAGAGACTTGAACTCTCACATCCGAAGATACTGGAACCTAAATCCAGCGCGTCTACCAATTCCGCCACTTCCGCACAGTAGATATTTTATTTGTAGCTAACATCTCAAAAAGAGATGGCTGGAGTACCAGGATTTGAACCTGGGAATGGCGGGATCAAAACCCGCTGCCTTACCGCTTGGCGATACTCCAGCAATAGAGGTAAGTTCAAACCTTATTTAGCCCAGATTTGAGTAGGCTGCCTTACCGCTTCCACTTCGTGTCGAGACGATACCCAGCAATAGAGGTAAGTTCAAACCTTATTTAGCCCAGATTTGAGTTAGGCTGCCTTACCGCTTCCACTTCGTGTCGAGACGATACCCAGCAATAGAGGTAAGTTCAAGAGTTTGAGTTCTACTTGAAAGAACATGGTGCGGAAAGAGAGACTTGAACTCTCACATCCGAAGATACTGGAACCTAAATCCAGCGCGTCTACCAATTCCGCCACTTCCGCATTTGTAAATGGTGGCTATGCCCTGATTTGAACAGGGGACCCCATCATTATGAGTGATGTGCTCTAACCAGCTGAGCTACATAGCCATTGGCTGGAGTACCAGGATTTGAACCTGGGAATGGCGGGATCAAAACCCGCTGCCTTACCGCTTGGCGATACTCCAACGAAAATTTGATTGTTTTAGTTCCAATCGAGAACATGGTGCGGAAAGAGAGACTTGAACTCTCACATCCGAAGATACTGGAACCTAAATCCAGCGCGTCTACCAATTCCGCCACTTCCGCATTTGTAAATGGTGGCTATGCCCTGATTTGAACAGGGGACCCCATCATTATGAGTGATGTGCTCTAACCAGCTGAGCTACATAGC